>NZ_JBIUBU010000001.1:0-368058 GCF_044548345.1 Streptomyces sp. NPDC052042
CATCCGGTCCAGGCTTTCCTCCGGGCTTTTTCCCTTCGGTCTTGCGTTTCCGACTCTATCAGACTCTTTCGCGTCCGATTCCCGGTCGAAACGGGCCTCCTGCGAAGCAGAAGAATTTTCACTCGACTTCCAGATCCACGCTTTCGCGTTTCCCTTTCCATCGAGCCCAACCGTACCAGATTCTTTTTCCGTTCCGTTTCCGGTCCGAATTCCAATTCCGGTGGCCGTTGGAAGGCCTTCGCCTTTCGGCGTGGCCACTACGTTAACCGATTCTCTGAACGGCTCATAATCAAGCCAATTCGATCCGAATTACGGCACGACGAAAAGACACCCTGGGGTGTGTGTCGTAGGTAGTGGTGTGCCGCTTCGAGATGCTTCAGCAGATCCGGTGGACCGCGTCGAACAGTGCTCGTTTCAAACGGCTCGGAACACATTAGGTGGTCCGCATGGCCGAGTCAAGTTGCGCGGCGGCGTGGCACATGGGCCCTGTAGGGGCTCACCGTGGGGTCGCCGTCGATCCAGAAGCGCCACGGGTGAGTGGCTCCGTCGCCGCCGACACCGGTGCGTGGACCGTTGCGCACCTGGCCGCGGGGCGGTGGGGCGCCGTGCAGCAGGTGCAGCGCGTTGCCGGGGTGAGCGATGGCGTCGGTGCCGTTGAGCGCGCGGTCGATGTCGAGGGCGGTGGCCAGCCGGGCGGGGCCTTTGGCCAGTTCCCTGTCGTTGCGGGCCGAGGTTCGGCGCCCACGGGTGAGTTCGGCGCCCACCTGGATCTCGCCCGCCCGGAGCAGGACCCCGCTGGCCATGCCTTCCGGGCCGCACACCAGATTGAGGCAGTGCCACATGCCGTACGTGAAGTAGACGTACGCGTGGCCGGGCGGGCCGTACATCACCTCGTTGCGCGCGGTGCGGCCTCTGAAGGCATGTGATCCGGGGTCGACCTCGCCGGCGTACGCCTCCACCTCGGTGAGGCGGAGCTCGATGGGGCCGTCCGGTGTGGTGCGGACCAGGATCCGGCCCAGGAGGTCGGGGGCCACGTCCAGCACGGGGCGGTCGAAGAAGTCGCGTGTGAGCGGTGTGCGTTCCGGACCCTCGGTCATGGCGTTCGAGGGTACCGGGAACCGGCCACGGTCTTGCCGCGTATCTAAGGCTGTCCCGTCATCTCTGGCGGGCGCCCGATGAAGGCCGCGGCACCTCGCCGCGTTGCCGGAACGCCCGCACACGTCCTGTATGCGGGCGCCCCTCGGCCTTGCGATGCACCGCATCCGACGCCGCGCGCTGATCCACCACGGCTCACGGGGCGGCGCTGAGGGGACAGGATCGAGGAGGAGAGAACATGGGCTTCAAGCGGCTGCTCGCGAGCCTGGGTGCCGGTGGTGCTTCGGTGGAGACCGAGCTCAGCGAACTCGACGTCGTACCGGGTGGGGTCGTCCGGGGCGAAGTGCGGATCCAGGGCGGGAGCGTGGATCAGCAGATCGAGGGACTCTCCGTGGGGCTGCAGGCCCGGGTCGAGGCCGAGGGGCAGGACACAGAGATCAAGCAGGACATCGGGTTCACCGGACTGCGGCTCGGTGGCGCGTTCCAGGTGCAGGCCGGTGCGGTGCACGTCGTGCCGTTCGGCCTCGAAATACCGTGGGAGACGCCGATCACGATGTTCGCCGGTCAGCACCTGCACGGCATGCACATCGGCGTGACCACGGAACTGGAGATCGCGCGGGCGGTGGACTCGGGTGATCTGGACCCGATCAACGTGCATCCGCTGCCGGCTCAGGAGGCGATTCTCGACGCCTTCGGGCAGCTCGGCTTCCGTTTCCGCAGTGCGGACATGGAGCGCGGTCACATTCGGGGAACGCGTCAGCGGCTGCCCTTCTACCAGGAGATCGAGTTCTACCCGCCGTCGCGGTATCGCGGGCTGAACCAGGTGGAGTTGTCGTTCGTCGCGGACGACCGCGAGATGGACGTCGTCCTGGAGATGGACAAGAAGTCGGGTCTCTTCAGCGAGGGCAGCGACACATACCGCTCCTTCAAGGTCGGGCTGCATGATTTCCGCACGACGGACTGGGCGGCGTACCTCGACCAGTGGCTCGCCGAGGTCGGCAGCCGGCACAACTGGTTCTAGTGCCGCATCAGGCAGCGTTCGCCCCGTCGCACGGGCCGGCAACGGTTGCCCCGCAGGACGGGCATCGCCGGCCACGGCATCAAGGGCCGTCCCGTCATCCGCGGCGGAGTGGCGCCCGCTGCGCCGGATGTGGTGCCTCGCACGGCGCGGGGCGCCCGCGTACCGGGTGTACGCGGGCGTTACGACAATGCGGCGAGGTCCCGCAGCCGTCGCCGCGCCCACCGGAGTACGAGGGGACAGCCCTTAGGGTCGGGGGAAGACCTGCCGACGGCGGCAGGGCGATCAGGAGAGGTGCTGACGTGACCGAGCAGAAGAGGGCGCCGCTGCCGCACGACTTCCACCCCGAGGTGCCGTCGTTCACGGTGGTGAGCGACGATCTCGCCCCCGGGGCCGTGCTGGCGGACAATCAGGTGCTGGCGGCCGGGAACACTTCGCCGCAGCTGCGGTGGGAGGGCTTCCCTGCGGAGACCAAGAGTTTCGCCGTGACCTGCTTCGACCCCGACGCCCCTACGGGCAGCGGGTTCTGGCACTGGGTGCTCTTCGACATCCCGGCCTCGGTCACCGAGCTTCCGGCCGGGGCGGGCAGCGGGAAGTTCGCCGGGCTGCCGGCCGGTGCGGTGCACGCCCGCAACGACTACGGGACGAAGGACTTCGGCGGTGCCGCGCCTCCCGCCGGGGAGAGCCACCGCTATGTCTTCACCGTGTACGCGGTCGACAGCGAGAAGCTCGGGATCGACGGCGACGTGTCGCCTGCGGTCGTCGGGTTCAACCTGCGCTTCCACACGCTGGGCCGTGCCCAGCTGATCGGTGAGTACGAGGCTCCGGCGCGGTAGCCCCCTGCGATCGCCCCGATCGGCCGCCGGAACCGAGAGTTCCCCCGTTGTTCGCCCTGCCCTGGTCCTGAGGTGACCAGGACAGGGCAGTTTTTTATTGCGTTGTCCCTCACAGCCACCCCGGCCAGAGTTGATCCGGGCCTGCCAGGGGGCGGGCAGCACACGGGAGGTGGGCGAGATGCGGGACACACTGGTACTGAACGCGAGCTTCGAGCCGCTGTCGACGGTGTCGCTGAACCGTGCGGTGGTGCTGGTACTGCAGGACAAGGCCGTCGTCGAACAGTCCCACCCGGAACTCCGCATGCGCGGCGCCGCCCTGGACATCCCCGTACCCAGGGTGATCAGGCTCTGCCGGTACGTACGGGTGCCGTTCCGAAGACAGGCCCCGTGGTCCAGAAGGGGGGTGCTGATACGGGACCAGCACCGGTGCGCGTACTGCGGGCGGCGGGCGAGCACGGTCGACCACGTGGTCCCGCGGGCCCAGGGCGGCCAGGACACCTGGCTGAACACGGTGGCGTCCTGTGCCGAGGACAACCACCGCAAGGCGGCACGGACGCCGGAGCAGGCAGGGATGCCGCTGCTGCGCCGGCCGTTCGTCCCCTCCCCCGCCGAGGCGATGCTGCTGGCGCTGGGAACCGACGCCCGGTCCACGCTGCCAGAATGGCTGGATCACGCCGTCGCATAGGCATGGAACAGGCATGAAGAGCCTGCCGGAAGCCCGTCCCCCCGCGGGGCGGGCCTTGCCCGGCGAGGGCGGACATCCGGCACGTCAGCGGAGCAGCAGCTGGACGATGGCGACCGTGCCGACCACGACGATGAGGGCGCGCAGCACGGTGGGGCTGAGGCGGCGGCCTATCGTGGCGCCGATCTGGCCGCCCAGTGCCGAGCCGACCGCGATCAGCACGACGGCCGTCCAGTCGAAATCCGCGACGAAGAGGAAGAAGAGCGCGGCGACGCTGTTGACGACGGCCGCCAGGACGTTCTTGACGGCGTTGAGCCGCTGCATGGTGTCATCGAGCAGCATCCCCATCAGGGAGAGGTAGATGATCCCCTGGGCGGCCGTGAAGTAGCCGCCGTAGACGCTGGCGAGCATCAGCCCGGTGAAGAGGAGCGGTCCTCCGTCGGCACGGACGGGGCCGCCGTCGCGCTCGCGCCGTCGCTGCACGGCCCGGCTGATGCGCGGTTGCAGGATGACCAGGACCAGGGCCAGGGTCACCAGGATCGGAACGATCGTCTCGAAGGCCGTGGACGGCAGGGCCAGCAGGAGTGTGGCACCGGTGAACCCGCCGACCAGCGCCCCGACGGCGAGCTTGAGGACACGCCGGCTCTGCCCCGCGAGCTCCGCGCGGTAGCCGATGGCCCCGCTGACCGAGCCGGGGATCAGGCCGAGCGCGTTGGAGACGGTTGCGGTGACCGGGGGCAGGCCGGTGGCGAGCAGTACCGGGAAGGTGATCAGCGTCCCCGACCCGACGATCGTGTTGATCGTGCCCGCGCCGATGCCCGCCACGAAGACGGCGAGCATCTCCCAGATGGTCATGTCGGCTCCCCCCGTGCATGGTCGATGCGTCGTGCACCGATCATGCACGAGGGCATGTACTCATCACTCGACGGGGGGCTGTTCCCGACGCTCCTTGCCGCTGGTGTCGAATCCGGGAGCGCCGTTGCCGAGGTTGCCGAAGGCCCCGCTGAGACCCTTCAGGGCGTCGCCGATCTCGCTGGGCACGATCCAGAGCTTGTTGGCGTCGCCCTCGGCGATCTTCGGGAGCATCTGGAGGTACTGGTACGAGAGGAGCTTCTGGTCCGGGTCGCCCGCGTGGATGGACTCGAAGACGGTACGGATGGCCTGGGCCTCACCCTCGGCGCGCAGGGCGGACGCCTTGGCCTCACCCTCGGCGCGCAGGATCGCGGACTGCTTCTCACCCTCGGCGGTGAGGATCGCGGACTGGCGGGTTCCTTCGGCCTGGAGGATCGCGGCGCGCTTGTCACGGTCCGCGCGCATCTGCTTCTCCATCGAGTCCTGGATGGAGGTGGGCGGCTCGATCGCCTTGAGCTCGACGCGGTTGACGCGGATGCCCCACTTGCCGGTCGCCTCGTCGAGCACGCCGCGGAGGGCTGCGTTGATCTCCTCGCGGGAGGTCAGGGTCCGCTCCAGGTCCATGCCACCGATGATGTTGCGGAGGGTGGTGACGGTGAGCTGCTCGATCGCCTGGATGTAGCTGGCGACCTCGTAGGTGGCGGCCCTGGCGTCGGTCACCTGGTAGTAGATGACCGTGTCGATGTTGACGACCAGGTTGTCCTGGGTGATCACCGGCTGGGGCGGGAACGGAACAACCTGTTCACGCAGGTCGATGCGGTTCCTGATGGTGTCGATGAACGGAACGACGATGTTCAGGCCCGCGTTGAGCGTGCGGGTGTAGCGGCCGAAGCGTTCCACGATGGCGGCGCTGGCCTGCGGAATGACCTGGATCGTCTTGATCAGGGCGATGAAGACGAGCACCACCAGAATGATCAAGACGATGATGACCGGTTGCATCGTGTTCCTCATTGCCCTTCGGTTGCCGACGGATCGCGGTGATCGAGGTCGAGATCGCGGGAGGCCTCGGACGTGCGCGCCCCCGATCTCATGATGATCGATTTCGAGTCTGACAGAACGTGCGCTGCCGTGGGGGTGATTCGGTCACATGACGACTGCTGTGGCTCCGTCGATGTCGACGACATCGACCTGTTGGCCAGGTTCGTAGCTCTGGCCGCCGTCGAGAGCCCGGGCGGACCAGATCTCCCCGGCCAGCTTGATCCGGCCGCCGTTGCCGTCGACCCGTTCCAGGACAATCGCCTGACGGCCCTTCAGGCCATCGACTCCCGTGGCGAGTTGGGGTCGGTCGGCGCGATGTCTGCTGGCGATCGGGCGGACCACGGCGATGAGCGCCACGGAGACCGCGAGGAACACCAGCACCTGGACCACGACGCCACCGCCGAGGGCGGCGACGACCGCGGCGACGACCGCTCCGACGGCGAACATGCCGAATTCGGGCATCGCCGTCAGGACGAGCGGGATGCCCAAGCCCGCCGCGCCGATCAGCCACCACACCCATGCGTCGATGTCCACGTGGTCATGGTAGGACCGCGGACGCCCTCGCGGACAGGGTGCAAGCGGACAGCCTCGGCCGGCCCGCGCCCCATGCACCCTCTGGCCGTCGGCCACCCGGTGGGAGACGGCCGTCTCCGAGCGATGGCCACCGGGAGTCGGCGGCGGATGCGGCCGGGGCGGCCCGGCCGAAAAGGCGGCCGGACGGAGCGGGGCCGCCGCACAGCGGGCCGGCCGGGAAACGGGTCTGTGGCGGATCGGCGGGTCCGGGGGCGGACGGCCCCGGCCGGACGGGGCCTCCCCCTTCGACCGTCGGACCCTCGCGGCCCCGGTGGCCGACCGTGGCCGGCGTTCCTCCGGCTCGCGGAGGCGCGGCTCAGGACAGCGGAAGCCCGTGGGCCGTGTAGCGGTCGCCGGTGTGCTCGACGACGAGCGGCAGGCCGAAGCAGAGGGAGAGGTTGCGCGAGGTGAGCTCGGTCTCCATCGGACCCGCGGCGAGCACCTTGCCCTGACGGATCATCAGGACGTGGGTGAAGCCGGGGGCGATCTCCTCCACATGGTGGGTGACCATGATCATGGAGGGGGCGTAGGGGTCACGGGCCAGTCGGCCGAGGCGACGGACCAGGTCCTCGCGGCCGCCGAGGTCGAGTCCCGCCGCGGGCTCGTCCAGGAGCAGCAGTTCGGGGTCGGTCATCATGGCGCGGGCGATCAGCGTCCGCTTGCGCTCGCCCTCGGACAGGGTGCCGAACTTGCGGTCGAGGTACTCGTTCATGCCGAGGCGGTCGAGGAAGGCGCGGGCGCGCTCCTCGTCGACGGCTTCGTAGCTCTCGTGCCAGGTGGCGGTCATGCCGTAGGCGGCGGTGAGCACGGTCTGCAGGACGGTCTGGCGCTTGGGCAGCTTCTCGGCCATGGCCATGCCCGCCATGCCGATGCGGGGACGGAGTTCGAAGACGTCGGTGCCGACGCCGCCGAGTTGTTCGCCGAGGATGTTGACGGTGCCGGTGCTCGGGAAGAGGTAGCTGGACGCGATATTGAGGAGGGTGGTCTTGCCGGCGCCGTTCGGGCCGAGGATGACCCAGCGCTCCCCCTCCTTGACCTGCCAGGAGACGTCGTCCACCAGAGCGCGTCCGTCGCGGACCACGGATACGTCCACCAGCTCCAGTACATCGCTCATGGCGCGTTGTCTCCCCATGCAGTGTCGAGATCGTCGCGTGCCTGTGGGCACAGCTCCCAGGGAAATCTACGCCACTGCGGGAGAGTGCCCGGCGCTGGGCCCGAGTGGCCCCGGGACAGCGGCCGGTTCCCTAGGCTGTCCCCATGCTCTCGGAACCACGCTCAGGGTTGCTGGCCGCTTGGGGAAACGCGCTGCTCGCGGGACTCGTATCACCCGACGAAGCGGCACTCGCCATCGTCGGGGAGGACGCCGTGCACCGTGTGGACGGGCTGCCGGGCGAGGAGGAGCCGGTGGCGCTCACGCTGGCGCTCGGGCGGCTGCGCGCTCTGGGGGTGAGCGGTTTCCGGGTCGCGCTGCCGGTCCCCGGGCATCCGCTGGGGCTGAGCGGGCCGCCGGAGTTCAACGCGCGGGCGCTGGATGCGCAGGAGGCGGTGATCGCCTTCGGCGCCCTGTACGGGCTGGTTCCCGAGGTGAGCGAACGGGGGCCGGAGGGGGATCTGCACATCGAGGTGGTGTGGCGGTGCCTGCCGGTGCGGGAGGCACCGCCCGCCGATGTGCCGTCGCTGGGTGAGGCGGAGCGGGAGCTCGCCGAGGCGCTGCGGGACGCCACGGCGCTGCTGTCGCGGCTGGACGTGGCCGGTTCCGGACCGATGGCGGAGGCGGCGGTGGACGCGTACCGGGCACGGGTGGAACGGAGCCGCGAGGTGCTGGCCCCGGGCTATCCGCCGCGGGCGGTGCGGGTGCTGGAGCTGGCGCAGCGGGTCGGGCTGCTGATCTCGGTGGCGTACGGGAACGAGCACGGCGGGGCGGTGAGCTCCTCGCAGATCGCGGCCCGGGCGGAGGCGCTGCGGCCGGTCGAGCGGGTGGCCCGGCGGGCGCAGGTCGCCGCGTACAACGCCTGTGTGGAGGAGCGCGAGCGGGAGCGGTGGATCCGGGGCGCCCCGTAGGAGGCACGGCGCCGGGGCGTGGGAGGGCGGGGCCGGGCCTCTCGCCGGGCGGGCGGCGCCGCCGTGGGGCGGTTTCCGGTCGCGGCGGTGCTCCGCTCAGCCGGCCGCACCGTGCCGTACGGCCCAGAGGGCCGCCTGGGTCCGGTCCGAGAGGTCGAGCTTCATCAATATGTTCGACACATGTGTCTTGACGGTCTTCTCGGAGAGCACGAGAGCCCGTGCGATCTCGCGGTTGGAACGGCCGTCGGCGATCAGTCCCAGCACTTCCCGTTCCCGTTCGGTGAGGGTGCTCCCCCGTCCCGTGCCGCCGCCCCCGTCGTCCTGGGCGAGCAGGGCCCCCGCGACCTCCGGCTGGAGCAGCACGTGGCCCGCGTGCACCGAGCGGATGGCCCCGGCCAGTGCGTCCGGGTCGACGTCCTTGTACACATAGCCGGAGGCCCCGGCCCGGAGGGCCGGCACCACGGTGCGCTGCTCGGTGAAGCTGGTGACGACGAGGACCTTGGCCGGGTTGTCCAGCTCACGGAGCCTGCGCAGGGCCTCGATCCCGTCGGTGCCGGGCATCTTGACGTCCATCAGGACGACGTCGGGACGGAGTTCCTCGGCCCTGGCCACCCCCTCGGCGCCGTCGGCGGCCTCACCGACCACTTCTATGTCGCCCTGGATCTCCAGGAACGTACGCAGGCCGCGGCGGACCACCTGGTGGTCGTCGACCAGCAGCACCCTGATGATCTTGTCAGCCACCGGGTATCTCCATCTCGATCGTGGTGCCCTTGCCGGGCTCCGATTCAACGGTGAGCCTTCCGCCGACCCCGCTCGCACGGTCCCCCATCGAGACCAGGCCCAGGTGGCGGCCCGCCTGCCTGGTCGCCGCGGGGTCGAAGCCGCCGCCGTCGTCGGTGATCCGCAGCCGTGTGCCGTCGCCGTGCCGGGTCAGGGTGACATCGACGTGGGCGGCGCCCGAGTGGCGCAGGGCGTTGTGCAGGGCTTCCTGGGAGACCCGGAGCAGGGCCTCCTCCTGGGCCGCGGGCAGGGCCCGGACGCCCTGGCTCTCGAAGGTGACCCGGGCGGTGTGGGCCCGGTCCAGGACCTGGATCTGGGTGCGCAGCGTGGCGACGAGGCCGTCCTCGTCGAGGGCGGCCGGGCGCAGTTCGACGACGGCGGCGCGCAGTTCGTCCACGGCCTCGGCGGCGAGCGCGGCGACCTGGTGGAGCTCGCCCTTGGCGCGGCCCGGGTCGCGGTCGATGAGGGCGGTGGCCGCCTGGGCCGTCAGCCGCAGCGAGAACAGCTTCTGGCTGACGGCGTCGTGCAGTTCGTGGGCCAGCCGGGAGCGCTCCTCGGCGATGGTCAGCTCACGGCTGCGTTCGTACAGCCGGGCGTTGGTGAGGGCGATCGCCGCGTGCTGGGCGAGGATCGACAGCAGTTCCTCGTCCGCCGCGGTGAAACCGCAGCTGCCCTCAGGTTTCGGGCAGCGTTTGTTGGCGAGGAAGAGGGCGCCGATGGTCTCGTCGCCGTCGCGGATGGGCAGGCCCAGAAAGTCGGACATATCGGGGTGGGCCGCGGGCCAGCCGCCGAAGCGGGGGTCCTTGCGGACGTCGGCGAGGCGCTCGGGCCTCGCGTCGTGGAGCATCGCGGCGAGGACGCCGTGCTGCCGGGGCAGGGGGCCGATGGCCCTCCACTGCTCGTCGCTGACGCCGTCGACGACGAACTGGGCGAACCCTCCGTGGTCGTCGGGGACCCCCAGGGCGGCGTACTCGGCGTCCAGCAGCTCGCGGGCCGAGGCGACGATCGTCTTCAGGACGTCGCGCACTTCGAGTGGCCGGCTCATGGCGAGCAGTGCGGCACTCACCGCTGCGAGGCCCGACGGTGGGCGATGGCTCATGGCCTCACCGTACAAGCGGGATGCGTACGCCGTATCGGCCTGTGGACGGCCGCAGTCTGGGCCCCGGGGACTAGGCCGGTTCTGCGCGCGCCCGGCGGGGACGCGTGCCGCGCCGTCGGGCCGGCACGAGCGCCTCCCGAGGGTCCGCACTGCACCCCTCACGCTCCGAATTGCTTGAGCAACTGTTCGTTAGTTTGCTGGGCGCCCGATGTGAGACCGGGCATAGGACCCATATCACTTACGAAGCCGGCTAGTAGCCGCATAAGCGCCGCATCAATGAGCAGGACCGCGGGCCACCACTGCCGCAGGCCGCCGCGGTCCACTATCCGGGGTCGTACGTCACACCTTTGCCACCAAATTTTGCTGGCGCTAAGAATTGCTCTCGTCCCCGACGGAGGTGCGCACACAGCGCTTCCCGTCCTGGTCCTCCGTGAGGACTCCCGCGATTCGAAGAGGTATCTCTGTATGACCGTGTCCAGCGTCCCCGCCCGTCGTAGTCGTCTGAACAAGGCCCAGAAGTTCTCTCTCGCAGGTGTCGCCGCCATCGCCGCCGCGTCGGTCTCGCTCTCGCTGGCCCCCGCCAACGCCGAGTCCAGGTCCGAGGCCGAGGCCCCCGTGTCCGCCGCCCCCGTGGTGCTGGGCTCGGTCGCCGGCAACCCGGCCGCCAAGGCGCTGCAGAACAGCGTCATCGTGCAGCACTCCACCGCCGAGAAGCTGGTGAAGGCCGCCGACCTGGTCCGGGCCAAGGAAGCCGCCGTCAAGAAGAAGGCCCAGGCCGCCGCCAAGGCGAAGGCCACCGCCGAGGCCCGGTCGCGGACCGAGGTCAAGGATGTCGCCAGCCGCTCGCAGGCCCGGACCCAGGTCTACCCGAACAACCTGGACGGCTGGATCCGGGAGGCCCTGGACGTCATGCAGACGCACGGCATCCCCGGCAGCTACCACGGTCTGCACAAGAACATCATCCGGGAGTCCTCCGGCAACCCGTACGCGGTCAACAACTGGGACATCAACGCCCGCAACGGCGTCCCGTCCCGCGGCCTGCTCCAGGTCATCCAGCCGACGTTCGACGCGTACCACGTGCCCGGCACCTCGAAGAACATCTACGACCCGGTCGCCAACCTCACGGCCGCGGCCAACTACGCCGCACACCGCTACGGCTCGATCGACAACGTCAACAGCGCGTACTGACCGGCTCGGCAGATACGGCCCGCACCTTCGGACCGACCACGCGACACGCCGGAGGGCGGCACCCCTGTGCGGGGTGCCGCCCTCCGGCGTCGTGCGTTCCGGTGCCCGCGACCGCTCGCGCGGCCCGCGGGAGGGGCACTACTTGCGCATGACCTCCGGCTCGTGGCGGCGCAGCAGTCGTGCGACCGCGAAGCCGCAGACGATGCCGAGGAACAGCAGCACCGAGACGTCGAGCGCCCACTGGCCGGCCGAGTGCTCCCACAGCGGGTCCAGGTCGGTCGGGTTCTTCGGGTCCCACGGCGCCATGAGATGCGAGAGATCGAGGGTGGCGCCCGCGGCGGCGATGGCCCAGCGGGACGGCATCAGCCAGGCGAACTGCTCCAGGCCGGGCGATCCGAACACCTGGAAGAGGATGCCGGTGAAGACGACCTGGACGATCGCGAACATGACCAGCAGCGGCATGGTCTTCTCGGAGGTCTTCACCAGCGAGGAGATCACCAGACCGAACATCATCGAGGTGAAGCCGAGCACGATGATGGTCACGCAGAGTTCGACGGCGGGCGGCATGATCAGGCCCTCGTCGGGCAGCTTGCGGGTGGCGAAGCCGATGCCGCAGATGATGACGCCCTGGACGGCCGTGATCAGTCCGAGGACGATCACCTTGGACATCAGATAGGCGGAGCGGGAGAGGCCGGTGGCCCGTTCCCGTTCGTAGATGACGCGTTCCTTGATCAGCTCTCGTACGGAGTTGGCCGCGCCGGAGAAGCACATGCCTACCGCGAGGATCAGCATGATCGTTCCGGCGGCTCCGTTGAACCGGGAGGGCGGCTCCGGCGCGGCCAGGCCGAACTTGGCCGGGATGACCACGCTGACGAGGCCGAGCACGGCGGGCAGGACCACCATCAGGCCCATGAAGCCCTTGTCGGACGCGATCACCGAGAGGTAGCGGCGGATCAGCGTCCACAGCTGCGCCGACCAGCTCTGCGGCTTCGGCGGGCGTATCTGCTGCGGGGACGTCATGGGTACGGGCTGGGCGGCGACGGCGTCGACGTCCGCGGCGTACATCTGGTAGTGCTGCGACCCGCGCCAGCGGCCCGCCCAGTCGTACTCGCGGTAGTTCTCGAACGCGGAGAAGACGTCCGCCCAGGTGGTGTAGCCGAAGAAGTTGAGCGCCTCCTCCGGCGGACCGAAGTAGGCGACGGAACCGCCCGGCGCCATGACCAGCAGCTTGTCGCAGAGCGCGAGCTCGGCCACGGAGTGGGTGACGACGAGGACCGTGCGGCCGTCGTCGGCCAGTCCGCGCAGCAGCTGCATGACATCACGGTCCATGCCCGGGTCGAGGCCGGAGGTCGGCTCGTCCAGGAAGATCAGCGACGGCTTGGTGAGCAGCTCCAGCGCCACCGAGACGCGCTTGCGCTGGCCACCGGAGAGCGAGGTGACCTTCTTGTCCTTGTGGATGTCGAGCTTGAGCTCGGCGAGGACCTCGTGGATGCGGGCCTCGCGCTCGGCCTCGGTGGTGTCCGCGGGGAAACGGAGCTTGGCCGCGTACTTGAGGGCCTTGGTGACCGTGAGTTCCTTGTGCAGGATGTCGTCCTGCGGGACCAGACCGATGCGCTGGCGCAGCTCGGCGAACTGCTTGTACAGGTCCCGGTTGTCGTAGAGGACGTCGCCCTCGTTGGCGGGCCGGTAACCGGTGAGCGCCTTGAGCAGGGTGGACTTGCCGGAACCGGACGGGCCGATGACCGCGATGAGCGACTTCTCCGGTGCGCCGAACGAGACGTCCTTGAGGATCTGCTTCCCGCCGTCGACCGTCACCGTGAGGTGGCGGGCGGAGAACGAGACCTCACCGGTGTCGACGAACTCTTCCAGCCGGTCGCCGACCAGGCGGAACGTCGAGTGGCCGACGCCGACGATGTCGTTCGGGCCGATGAACGCGGAGCCGGACTTGGGAAGCGGCTGGCCGTTGACGTAGGTGCCGTTGTGGGACCCGAGATCGCGGATCTCGAAACGCCCGTCGGGCGTGGCGTGGAACTCGGCGTGGTGCCGCGAGACCTGGAGGTCGGAGACGACCAGGTCGTTCTCCAGCGCACGGCCGATGCGCATGACGCGGCCGAGGGCCAGCTGGTGGAAGGTGGTCGGGCTGCGGTCACCGCGCACCGACGGGGCCCCCGCGACACCGCCGGGCCCGGCCGCGCCGGGCGTGGGGCCCGTGCCCTGCGGACCGGGCGGGTTCGCCGTGCCCTGCTGGTGCGGGACCTGGGGCTGCACGGACTGCTGGGCCTGGTGGCCCTGGGGGTCCTGCTGCCAGCCGCCGTGCTGCTGGGCCGGCGCCTGGCCGCCCTGCCAGCCCGCGCCCCCCTGCTGGGGTTGCTGAGCGGGCACCTGCTGGGGCTGCTGAGCGCCCGGGCCCTGCCCGCCGTACGCACCGGCGCCCGCGGCGGGATCCGTGCCGGCGGCGGCAAAGCTCAGCCGCGGCCCGTCCTGGGCGTTGCCCAGGTGTACGGCGACGCCGGGGCCGATCTCCATCTGCTGGATGCGACGGCCCTGGACGTAGGTGCCGTTCGTGCTGCCGTGGTCCTCGATGCCCCAGCCACGGCCTCCCCAGCTGATCGTGGCGTGCCGCCACGACACCCTGGCGTCCTCGATCGTCAGGTCCCCCTGCGGATCGCGCCCCACGGTGTACGACCTCGACGGATCGAGCGTCCAGGTCCTGCCATTCAATTCAAGTACGAGTTCCGGCACTCCGCGCCCCACTTGTTGTCCCCCGAGTGACCCCCGTCACAGGGGGTCTAGGGATGCTGAACATCGTGGGGAACTATTCCAGGCGGGATCCCGGATACGGAAGTCGGGCGGGACGAGGGCTCTGCCGGGCGCGGGCCCGCGCCCCCGGGTCGGGACGAACGGCCCGGGGGCGGCAAGCCCTCCCGAGTCCGCCCGAACGTGGGCGAAATCTGCGTGAACGCCGGCGAAGTCCGCGTGAACGTGAGGGGGCGGGGCCGGTCGGCGGCAGGCCCGGACGCCTCCGGTCCTGGGGGACGAAGCGGCCGCTTATGCGCCGCGTCGCGGGCGCGCTCCGGGCGTACGGGGGCCACGGAATACGGCGGAGGCCCGCTGTCCGGCCCTCGGGACGGACCTCCGGGGCGAGGAGGCGGACGGATACGGTGGAAGCACCATGAGCGCATCGCAGCCACCTCAGTCCTCGCCGTCTCCCGCGCCCGTCGAGTCCCGTCAGGGCGCCGACACCCCCACCCTTCTCGTGAAGATCTTCGGGAAGGACCGCCCCGGGATCACCGCCGGCCTCTTCGACACTCTCGCGGCCTACTCGGTCGACGTCGTCGACATCGAGCAGGTCGTCACCCGCGGCCGCATAGTCCTGTGTGCGCTGATCACCACGCCGAACGCGGGCGGCGCCACCGAGGGTGATCTGCGGGCGACCGTGCACAGCTGGGCGGAGTCGCTGAAGCTCCAGGCCGAGATCATCTCCGGTACGGGCGACAACCGTCCGCGCGGCTTCGGGCGCTCCCATGTGACGGTGCTCGGGCACCCGCTGACCGCGCAGTCGACCGCCGCCATAGCGGCCAGGATCACCTCGACGGGCGGCAACATCGACCGGATCTTCCGGCTCGCGAAGTACCCGGTCACGGCCGTCGAGTTCGCGGTTTCCGGAA
Source organism: Streptomyces sp. NPDC052042 (assembly GCF_044548345.1). Classification (NCBI taxonomy): domain Bacteria; kingdom Bacillati; phylum Actinomycetota; class Actinomycetes; order Kitasatosporales; family Streptomycetaceae; genus Streptomyces; species Streptomyces sp. NPDC052042. The sequence continues at coordinate 14,891 of NZ_JBIUBU010000001.1, forward strand.
CGGGCACCGAAGAACTGCGGACGGCCCTGGCGACGCAGTCCGCCGAGATCGGCGTCGATGTCGCGGTGGTGTCGGCCGGGCTGAGCCGCAGGGCACAGCGGCTGGTCGTCATGGACGTCGACTCGACGCTCATCCAGGACGAGGTCATCGAGCTGTTCGCCGCCCACGCCGGCTGTGAGGACAAGGTCGCCGAGGTGACCGAGCGGGCGATGCACGGCGAGCTCGACTTCGAGCAGTCGCTGCACGCGCGGGTGGCGCTGCTGGCGGGGCTCGACGCCTCCGTGGTGGACAAGGTGCGGGCCGAGGTGCGGCTGACGCCGGGGGCACGGACCCTGATCCGTACGTTGAAGCGGCTCGGCTACCAGGTGGGCGTGGTGTCGGGCGGGTTCACGCAGGTCACCGACGATCTGAAGGAACGGCTCGGACTCGACTTCGCCTCCGCCAACACGCTGGAGGTGGTCGACGGCAAGTTCACCGGACGGGTCGTCGGCGACGTGGTCGACCGGGCCGGCAAGGCCCGTCTGCTGCGCAGTTTCGCCGCCCAGGCCGGGGTACCGCTGGCGCAGACCGTCGCGATCGGTGATGGCGCCAATGACCTGGACATGCTGAACACGGCCGGTCTCGGGGTGGCCTTCAACGCCAAGCCGGTGGTCCGCGAGGCCGCCCACACCGCGGTGAACGTGCCGTTCCTGGACACTGTGCTGTACCTGCTCGGCATCACCCGCGAGGAGGTCGAGGCCGCCGACGGCCTCGTGGACTGACGCGTTCGCGTTCGCCCTGTTTCATTTCGGCCCGTTTCTTCAGGCCGTCACGCTTCGCTTGTCGCGTCCGGCCTCGTCCCGCTCGGCATCCGTCGTCGCCTCCTCGGCGTTCGGCGTTCGCCCTGGTCCGGTTGATCGCTCGTCGCGCCGGACGCCCGGGGCACCTCGGGGATGCCGAGGGCGTCGGAAGGGCGGTCACGGGCAGGGCCCCGGCGCGGAGGCGGTGACCTTCCGTGCCGGGGCCCTGTTCCCTCGCGTGATGCGGTGTCAGTCGTTGGGGGTCCAGTACTCGACCAGCCTGCCCACGCCGTGCTCCACGCCCTTCCAGGTGCCGGAGAACGCGACGACGGCGAAGGCCGCGGTCGGGAAGCCGCCGCGGTGCATCCTGGCCAGGGCGTCCCCCTCGGCCGAGTCCGAGAGGGCGTCCGCGACCGCGTGCATACCGGGGTTGTGACCGACGACCAGCAGATCGCGCACGTCGTCGGGCGTCTCGTTGATCAGGGCGATCAGTTCGCCGGGAGACGCCTCGTACAGCCGCTCCTCGTACACGGTCCGCGGGCGCCGCGGCATCTCGTGCACCGCGAGCTTCCACGTCTCGCGCGTCCTGGCGGCGGTCGAGCAGAGGGCCAGATCGAGGGTGATCCCGGAGTCGACGAGTTTGCGGCCCACGACGGGGGCGTCCCTGCGGCCACGCTCCGCGAGCGGCCGCTCGTGGTCGGATTCCTGCGACCATTCCGCCTTGGCGTGCCTGAGAAGGACGATCCTGCGAGGTGTATCGACGCTCATACCCCTCAGCTTCGCATGAAACATGCCACCCGGCGCAGGGGTTCACGAGGCCCTCGTCGGCCGTGGACGGCGTCAGCCGGTCAGCAGGGAGAGGACGCGCGCGAAGAGCCTGCCGAGCGCGGGGTCGGCCGTCGCCGCGCGCGCCTCATCGGGCCCCACGATCATCAACAGGAGCACGGCGAACGCGACCGCGGGCAGCGCGACGGCCCACCACGGCAGCCGCACGCCGACTCCGCCCGTGGACGGGCCTGAGGGCAGGGTGGGTACGGGAGCCGCCATGCTCCGCCTCCGTGGATCGCTGGTGTCCGACACCCACGAACCTACGGACGCGGGGGCGTCGGCCCCATCCGGTGACCCACCCACTTCTCCCTGAGCCCGGCCCCCTAGGGGATGGTGGTGCTGGCCCCACCCTCACCCGGTCGTACCGAGTGGGGCCGAGCGGCCGGGCCGGGGCGGGGCCGCTCGGGCCCCGGCCGGGTCAGGGTGACGCGATCGAGGCGATCACCGCGACGACCACGGTGATGAGAAGCATCGCCCCGAGCACGAGGAGGAGCTTCTTCTGGCCGTTCTGAGGATTCGGGTCGAGCACAGGAGACATGGGGTCAGTCTCGCATCTCAGCACTCGTCCTCGATCGTCCGGTCCCGCCCCGCCAGGAAACCGGCCACCATCTGCGGCACCATGAGGCCGGCCATCAGCGCGAGCGGCAGGCCCCAGCCGCCGCTGTGCTGGTAGAGGACGCCGATGAGCAGCGGGCCGGGGATCGAGATGAGGTAGCCGACGGACTGCGCGAACGCGGAGAGGCGGACCACTCCGGCCCCGCTGCGCGACCGCATCCCGATCATGGTCAGGGCCAGCGGGAAGGCGCAGTTGGAGATGCCGAGGAGCAGCGCCCAGGCCCAGGCCCCGGCGGCCGGTGCGAAGTGGAGGCCCGCATAACCGATGAGGCCGCAGAAACCGAGGAAGAAGACGATCGGGCCCTGGTTCCTCAACCGGGAGGCGACCCCGGGGATGACGAAGGCCAGCGGCACGCCCAGGGCCATCGTGACGGCGAGCAGCAGGCCGGCGGTGCCGGCCGAGACCCCCGCGTCGCGGAAGATCTGGGGCATCCACCCCATGGTGATGTACGCGGCGGTGGCCTGGAGGCCGAAGAAGCAGGCGAGCGCCCAGGCGGTACGGCTGCGGGTGATCTTGATCTCCGGGGTGTCCCGGTGCTGGACCGCGGACCGCTCCTGGGCGCCGCTCCGGTCCCGCACCAGCGGGAGCCAGGGCAGGATCGCCACGGCGGCCAGGACGGCCCAGACGCCGAGGCCCATGCGCCAGCTTCCGCCCAGCGCACTGGTCACGGGCACGGTGATGGCGGCGGTCAGCGAGGTGCCGAGGGCCAGGGCCATCGAATAGAGCCCGGTCACGGTGCCGACGCGGTGCGGGAACCAGCGCCTGACGATCACCGGCATCAGGACGTTGCTGACGGCGATGCCCATGAGGGCGAGCGCGCTGGCGGCGAGGAAGGCCGCCGTGTTGCCGACCAGGGGCCGGATCGCCAGCCCCGCCGCGATGGCCATCATGCCGACGCAGACGACGGCGGCCGGCCCGAAGCGACGGGCGAGGCGGGGGGCCGTGATGCCGAAGACCGCGAAGCAGAGCGGCGGCACGGAGGTGAGGACACCGGCGACGCTGCCGCTCATGTGCAGCCCCTCGCGGACCTCTTCGAGCAGGGCGCCGAGGCTGGTGATGGCGGGGCGGAGGTTGAGCGCGGTGAGGACGAGCCCGACGGTGACCAGCGGGAGCAGCCAGCGGGGGGCCGCCGTGGCCGGTGCGGTCCGCGAGACGTGCGGGGCCGGGGCTCCGGTCGGGCTGTCCGGGGCATCGGCGTGGCTCAGGGTCCGGGTTCGGTTCCGGTTCTGCGGCTGGGTCTGGTCGTCGGACATGAGCTCATCATAGAATCATGGGATGATTACTTGTCCAATCCTCTGAGAACGTCGGGGAACGGCCGGGGACATCCGGGAGCCTCATGCGTCACGCCCGTCCCGTACGCCGCGCGCGTTGTACAGACTGCTCCTCGCGCGGCGCACGGGACCGTGTCTCGCGCGTACGGGCAGGGGTCGGGCGATGGGGGCCGTGGGGCGCCCGTTCCTCGCACCCGCTCCGGGATGCCCCGGGCGGACCCGGCCGCCCCGTGACCCGCTCCCCCGGAACCACCCCCGAGAACCCGACCGACCCGAGCAAGGAGCACCATGGCGCTGACGTCTCCGCGACGTTCGGCACTCGCCGATCAGGTGATTGCCCAGTTGAGGAATCAGATCACCTCGGGCGAGTGGCCCGTGGGTTCACGCATTCCCACCGAGCCCGAACTGGTGGAGCGGCTGGGAGTGGCGCGCAACACGGTCCGCGAGGCCGTGCGCGCGCTCGCGCACAACGGGCTGCTCGACATCCGTCAGGGCTCGGGCACCTATGTCGTCGCCACCAGCGAACTGGCCGGGGTGATGCACCGTCGTTTCGCCGGCGCCGATCCTCGGCACATCGCCGAGTTGCGGTCCACCCTGGAGTCGTCGGCGGCCCGGCTGGCCGCCTCCCGGCGCACCGAGCGGGACCTGAAGCAGTTGGACACGCTCATGGCGCGGCGCGAGGAGACCTGGGTCGACGGTGACGCCGAGGCGTTCGTGGAGGCGGACGCGACGCTGCATCTGGCCGTGGTCGCGGCCTCGCACAATGAGGTGCTGACCAGCCTCTACGCCGACCTGGGCAGCCTGGTGCGGGACCGCCTCAGGAGCAATGTCGGCCAGGAGCTGCGGCCGGAGGACTACATGGACCACGGCCGGCTGGTCGAGGCGATCCGGGCGGGGGACGCGGAGAGGGCGGCGGCCGAGGCCGCGAGCCACTCACTGAACTGCCAGCTGGACCGCGTGTGATCCGCTCGGGCGGACGCGGGCCGCGGCACCCCGCCGGGCGGATCATCTGGGGGCCGTCGGCGCCCGGTGGGTGACCCAGACGGACGCGACCTCCTTCCAGCAGCGGTCGTCGATCCGCACGGTGCGTCCCGGTCCGACGTCGACGGGGGCGGTGTCCGCGTCCACGTCCCACCAGCGGCGGCATTCGGTGTGCAGCTGGACGCGGTCGGTGGAGGGGTACGGGTTGTGGCAGTAGGCGACGACGTGCGATCCCCGCACCGACGTACGGCAATCCGCCCCGGAGGGCTCCGGGGCGGGAGAGGAGGGGGCGGCCGCCCCGCCCCCGGCCCGTCCCACCGCGGACAGCCCCGCGGAGATGCCCAGGGGAACGATGATTCCGGCGGCGAGACCGGCCATGGCCAGAGAGACCGTCGACAGGTTCCGGTTTCGGCGAGGTGTGGAACGCACGGCGAGTCTCCTCCCACAGCCCGACCGAAAGTTCGGTTCCTCCGTTTCCTCCATCATTCTGCGGTGGGCCGACCGCCTTTTCGACTTGAGCGCGCAGGCCCCCGCCCGTACGGGGCGGCCGGGGCCGGGCCGTGACGCACGACGGCCGCGTACCGCCTGTTCGAAGCGGTACGCGGCCGTGTCACAGCTCCTCGCCCGGCCCCCGCCGGTACCGGCGGGGGCCTACGCGTGGGTCTCGTGCGAGGTCAGGCGCCCATCATGTGCACGCCACCGTCGATGTGGACGATCTCGCCCGTGGTCTTCGGGAAGAAGTCCGAGAGCAGGGCGACGATGCCGCGGCCGGCCGGCTCCGGGTCCGCCATGTCCCAGTTCAGCGGGGAACGGCTGTCCCACACCTTGGCCAGATCGGAGAAGCCCGGGATGGACTTCGCGGCCATGGAGCTGAGCGGTCCGGCCGAGACCAGGTTGCAGCGGATGTTGTCCTTGCCCAGGTCGCGGGCGAGGTAGCGGGAGGTGGCCTCCAGCGCGGCCTTGGCCGGGCCCATCCAGTCGTACTGCGGCCAGGCGAACTGCGCGTCGAAGGTGAGGCCGACGATCGAGCCGCCCTCGTTCATCAGCGGCTTGCAGGCCATGGCGAGCGACTTCAGCGAGAACGCCGAGACGTGCATCGCGGTGGCGACGGACTCGAACGGGGTGTTCAGGAAGTTGCCGCCGAGCGCGTCCTGCGGCGCGAAGCCGATGGAGTGGACGACGCCGTCGAGCGAACCGAGCTCGTCACGGACCAGGTCCGCGAGCCGGTCCAGGTGCTCGGTGTTGGTCACGTCCAGCTCGATGACCTTGGCCGGCTTCGGCAGCTTCTTGGCGATGCGCTCGGTCAGCGTGGGCCGGGGGAAGGCGGTCAGGATGACTTCGGCGCCCTGTTCCTGGGCCACCTTGGCGGCGTGGAACGCGATGGACGACTCCATCAGCACACCGGTGACGAGGATGCGCTTGCCGTCGAGGATTCCGCTCATGGTGATCAGTGACCCATGCCCAATCCGCCGTCAACGGGGATGACGGCTCCAGTGATGTACGACGCGTCGTCGGAGGCGAGGAACCGGACCGCGGCGGCGATCTCCTCGGGCTGCGCGTAGCGGCCGAGCGGCACCTGGGACACGATGCCCTTGCGCTGCTCCTCGGTGAGCACCTGGGTCATGTCGGTGTCGACGAAACCGGGTGCGACGACGTTGAAGGTGATGTTGCGCGAGCCGAGTTCACGGGCCAGCGACCGGGCGAAGCCGACCAGTCCCGCCTTGGAGGCGGCGTAGTTCGCCTGCCCCGCCGAGCCGAGCAGCCCGACGACGGAGGAGATGAGGACGACGCGGCCCTTCTTGGCCCGCAGCATGCCGCGGTTGGCACGCTTGACGACCCGGAACGTGCCGGTGAGGTTGGTGTCGACCACGGACGTGAAGTCGTCCTCGGACATCCGCATCAGCAGCTGGTCCTTGGTGATGCCGGCGTTGGCGACCAGCACCTCGACGGGGCCGTGCTTGTCCTCGATCTCCTTGTAGGCCTGCTCCACCTGTTCGGCGTCCGTGATGTCGCAACGGACCGCGAGGCAGCCCGCCTCGGTGAGTTCCTGGGGGGGCTCGCCGGAGCGGAAGGTGATCGCGACCTTGTCGCCGTTGGCGGCGAAAGCGCGGGCGATGGCGAGGCCGATGCCCCGGTTTCCTCCGGTGACGAGAACCGAGCGGCTCAACGGATCACCCTTTCGATAGCGGTCTGGTACCTCGGAAACCTATCGGTACCACCCGCCCCGCGGGGAATCGGCCCCTGACAGCGCCTTCCACCGGGCACTGTGGGGTTCCTACAGTTGCCCTCGGACCCGGAGTCCTTCGTTCCGTCAATTCCGGGACCGGCGCGGAAAGCACCGGCACCCGCCGGCCGTACGCGCCGCGACGGCCCCGGGGCTCACGGTCCGCGCGCCGCTGTACGGGAGTCCCGGAGGCCGCCCCGAACCCGTATGCGTCCGTCGGCGGAGCGCGCCATGATTCACTGCCAGGACCCACCAGAGGAAGGGGAGCCCTTCGTGGCCCACGAAGTAGATCAGTCATTCCTGGCCCTGCCGCTGCGCTCCCTGGCCGACGCGGCGCTCGCCCGGGCCCGGGCGCTCGGGGCCACGCACGCGGACTTCCGCTTCGAGCGGGTGCGCAGCGCCTCCTGGCGGCTGCGGGACGCCCGGCTCTCCGGAAGCTCGGACACCACCGATCTCGGGTACGCGGTGCGGGTGGTGCACGGCGGGGCATGGGGTTTCGCGTCGGGCGTGGACCTGACGATGGACGCCGCGGCGAAGGTGGCCTCGCAGGCCGTCGCCCTGGCGAAACTGTCGGCGAAGGTGATCGCGGCGGCCGGGTCGGACGAGCGGGTGGAGCTGGCCGACGAGCCGGTGCACGGCGAGCGGACCTGGGTCTCGTCGTACGAGATCGACCCGTTCTCCGTGCCGGACGAGGAGAAGACGGGACTGCTCGCCGAGTGGAGCGGACGGCTGCTGCGGGCGGACGGGGTCGCGCATGTGGACGCCGCGCTGACGACCGTTCACGAGAACAAGTTCTACGCGGACACGGCGGGCACCGTCACCACCCAGCAGCGGGTGCGGCTGCACCCGGAGGTCACCGCGGTCGCCGTGGACGGGACCACCGGCGAGTTCGACTCGATGCGGACGCTCGCCCCGCCGGTGGGCCGCGGCTGGGAGTACCTGACCGGAACCGGCTGGGACTGGGACCGGGAGTTGGCGGAGATCCCCGGGCTGCTGGCGGAGAAGATGCGCGCGCCGAGCGTCGAGGCGGGGACGTACGACCTGGTCGTCGATCCGTCGAACCTGTGGCTGACCATCCACGAGTCGATCGGCCACGCCACCGAGCTGGACCGGGCGCTGGGGTACGAGGCGGCGTACGCGGGGACGTCGTTCGCCACCTTCGACCAGTTGGGCACGCTGGCCTACGGCTCCCCCGTGATGAACGTGACCGGAGACCGGACGGCCGAGCACGGGCTCGCCACCATCGGGTACGACGACGAGGGGGTCGAGGCGCAGTCCTGGGACCTCATCAGGGACGGGTCCCTGGTCGGGTACCAGCTCGACCGGAGGATGGCGAAGCTGACGGGGCTGGGCCGCTCCAACGGCTGCGCGTTCGCGGACTCGTCCGCCCATGTGCCCGTGCAGCGGATGGCGAACGTGTCGCTGCGGCCGGATCCGGGCGGGCTGTCCACGGAGGACCTGATCGGCGGGGTGGAACGCGGCATCTACGTGGTCGGCGACCGGTCCTGGTCGATCGACATGCAGCGCTACAACTTCCAGTTCACGGGTCAGCGGTTCTTCCGCATCGAGAACGGACGGCTGGCCGGTCAGCTGCGCGATGTCGCCTACCAGGCGACGACGACGGACTTCTGGGGCTCGATGGAGAAGGTCGGCGGCCCGCAGACGTACGTCCTGGGCGGCGCCTTCAACTGCGGCAAGGCCCAGCCGGGCCAGGTCGCGGCCGTCTCGCACGGCTGCCCCTCCGCCCTCTTCCGGGGTGTGAGCATCCTCAACACGACCCAGGAGGCCGGGCGATGAGCGGTCACCACGGAACCGGCCGCGGGTCCGGGGGGCGTCCCCCGGGCGGGCACAGTCTCAACACGACGCAGGAGGCGGGGCGATGAGCCGCGTGACGAAGCCGCACGAGATCGTCGAGCGGGCGCTCGAACTGTCCACCACCGACGGCTGTGTCGTCATCGCCGACGAGGAGTCGTCCGCCAATCTGCGCTGGGCCGGCAACGCGCTGACCACGAACGGGGTGACACGGGGGCGGACCCTCACCGTCATCGCGACCGTCGATGGTGCGCAGGGGACCGCGTCCGGGGTGGTGTCGCGGTCCGCGGTCACCGCCGACGAGCTGGAGCCGCTGGTGCGGGCGGCCGAGGCCGCCGCGCGCGGGGCCGGTCCGGCGGAGGACGCGCAGCCGCTGGTCGACGGGGTACCGCCGTCCCCCGGTTTCACGGACGGGCCGGCCGAGACGGGGTCGGACGTGTTCGCGGAGTTCGCCCCGGCGCTGGGCGACGCGTTCGCCCGCGCCCGGTCGGGCGGCCGGGAGCTGTACGGCTTCGCCCACCACCAGATGACCTCGACGTACCTCGGCACGTCGACGGGCCTGCGGCTGCGCCACGACCAGCCGAACGGGACGATGGAGCTCAACGCCAAGTCCCCCGACCGGACCCGGTCGACCTGGGCGGGCCGTTCCACCCGCGACTTCAAGGACGTCGACCCGATCGCGCTGGACGCGGAGCTGGCCGGGCGGCTGCGCTGGGCCGAACGCCGCGTCGAGCTGCCGGCCGGGCGGTACGAGACGCTGCTGCCGCCGTCCGCCGTGGCCGATCTGCTGGTCTACCAGCTCTGGTCGTCGTCGGCGCGCGACGCCGCGGAGGGCCGCACGGTGTTCTCCAGGCCGGGCGGCGGGACACGGCTCGGCGAGACCCTGACCGAGCTGCCGCTGTCGCTGCGCAGCGATCCGCACGCGCCGGGCCTCGAGTCGGCGCCGTTCGTGATCGCCCACGCGTCCGGGGACAGCGCGTCCGTCTTCGACAACGGCCTGCCACTGGCGCCGACCGAATGGATCCGGGACGGCAGGCTGGAGCATCTGACGACCACCCGGCACACGGCGGGGCTGACCGGGCTGCCGCTCGCGCCGACGATCGACAACCTGCTGCTCGACGGCGGCGGGGAACAGTCCCTGGAGGAGATGGTGGCCGCGACGACCGGCCGCGCACTGCTGCTGACCTGCCTGTGGTACATCAGGGAGGTCGATCCGGCGACGCTGCTGCTGACCGGGCTGACCCGCGACGGGGTGTATCTCGTCGAGAACGGCGAGGTCGTCGGCGAGGTGAACAACTTCCGGTTCAACGAGTCGCCGGTGGACCTGCTGTCGCGGGCCGCGGAGGCGGGCCGTACGGAGAGGACGCTGCCACGCGAGTGGAGCGACTGGTTCACCCGGGCCGCCGCTCCGGCACTGCGGATCCCGGACTTCAACATGAGTTCCGTGAGCCCCGGCGTCTGAGCCGCGCCCGGCTGGTGCCGCGGCCGGGAAGGGTCACCGGATCGCGACGTCCGGCGCTCGCCCGGGTGCTCGGCGTTCCCGGCATCGTTCGAGCGGGAAAGCCCCCTCCCTCGCCGCGTCGGCGCATCACCCGTGTGCGTCCGGTACACGGGTGGTACTCCGCCTTACGAGGGCACGCACCGGACGGCGAGGGCTTCCCGGCGGTCCTTCCCGGTCACGGCACTAGACTGGCCGGTGCCGTCCGGCGCCCTGCGGCGTACGGACGCCCTTCCGATGCACATGCGAGGAGAGAAAGTACCGTGACGGACATCGTCGACGAGCTGAAGTGGCGCGGGCTGTTCGCCCAGTCCACCGATGAAGACGCACTGCGCAAGGCTCTCGCGGACGGCCCCGTCACGTTCTATTGCGGCTACGACCCCACCGCGGCGAGTCTGCATGTCGGCCACCTGGTGCAGGTGCTCACGATGCGCCGGCTCCAGCAGGCGGGGCTGCGGCCGATCGCCCTGGTCGGCGGGGCCACCGGCCAGATCGGCGACCCGAGGCCGACCGCCGAGCGCACGCTGAACCCCCCGGAGACCATCGCCGAATGGGTGTCGGGGCTGCGCAGGCAGATCGAGCCGTTCCTGTCCTTCGAGGGCGACAACGCCGCGATCATGGTGAACAACCTGGACTGGACCGCGGGCATGTCCGCGATCGAGTTCCTGCGCGATGTCGGCAAGCACTTCCGGGTCAACAAGATGCTGACCAAGGACGCCATCGCCCGCCGCCTGGAGTCCGACGAGGGCATCAGCTACACCGAGTTCAGCTACCAGCTGCTCCAGAGCATGGACTTCCTGGAGCTGTACCGGCGCTACGGCTGCACCCTCCAGCAGGGCGGCAGCGACCAGTGGGGCAACCTCACCGCGGGTCTCGACCTGATCCACCGCCTGGAGCCGGGTGCCGAGGTGCACGCGCTGGCGACGCCGCTGATGACGAAGGCGGACGGGACCAAGTTCGGCAAGACCGAGGGCGGGGCCGTCTGGCTCGACCCGACGCTGACGACGCCGTACGCCTTCTACCAGTTCTGGCTGAACGTGGACGACCGGGACGTCTCCCGGTACATGCGCGTCCTCAGCTTCCGCACCCCGGCGGAGCTGGAGGAGCTGGAGAAGGTCACCGAGGAGCGCCCGCAGGCCCGTACGGCGCAGCGCGCGCTGGCCGAGGAGCTGACGACGCTGGTGCACGGCGCCGACCAGTGCGCCGCGGTGGTCGCCGCGTCGAAGGCCCTCTTCGGACAGGGCGAACTGAGCGAGCTGGACGAGGCGACGCTGAGTGCCGCGCTGTCCGAGGTCCCGCACGCCCGGGTCGCCGAACTCGGCCCGCTGGTGGACCTCCTGGTGGAGGTCGGTCTGGCACCGAGCAAGTCGGGTGCCCGCCGCACGGTGAAGGAGGGCGGCGCGTACGTGAACAACGTCAAGGTCACGGACGGCGAGAGCGCCCCGGAGCGTGAGTGCCTGCTGCACGGACGCTGGCTGGTGCTGCGCCGGGGCAAGAAGAACCTCGCCGCCGTCGAGGTCACCGGCTGATCCCGGCCTTGCCGGTTCCCGGCCGCTCGGGGATTCCCTCGGGCGGCCGGGAACCATGAGCACCGGCACCGCGGCCGGGCAGCCGTGACGGGTGCCCGGCCGCGGTGTTTCGTGCCCCGGTGCGCCGTTTTCCGGGGGTCAGACTTCGTGGTCGCGGCCCGCGGGTCTGCGCCCGTTGCCGCGGACCGCGTTCCACACCGCGCTGCCGATGCCGACGATGATCACGGCGGCGATCAGCTGGAGCAGATGGCGCGTCCAGTCGATGCCCTTGGTGTCGCGGACTCCGAGCCCGGAGGCGGCGGCATTGCCCAGGGTGCCGCCGATCAGGCCCAGGAGCGCCGTCAGCCACAGAGGGATGTTCTGTTTGCCGGGCAGGACCGCCTTCGCGATCAGGCCGAGCACCAGTCCCACGATGATTGCCCACAGCCAGCCCATGTCGCCTCCTCCCGCGACCAGGTGCGACACGCTGTCGCACCTGGTCCAGTCTCGGCGCGGCGCTCGTCCGTCGCACGCCGGACGCGTCCGTACGCGTGACGTGGCCGCTCCGTACGCGCGGACCGGCCGGGACGTGTGGCCGCTCGCGGCAGGGACGACCGGACCGTTCGGTCTGCGCGGGCCGTGGGCCGTGGGGGTAGAGCCGACCGGGGGATCGTACGGATGCGACCCGCCCCGGTCTCGAAGCCGCCGGACGCCGGGCGTACCGTGGGTGCGGGCGGGACGCGTCCGGTCCGGGACACCTCCGGCCCGGGGTGTCCGGTACCGGAACGAGGTCTCCCCGGCCGTCGGGCGCCGGGGAAGGGTGGTGGAGACGTGATGCCGAAGCAGAACACCGTGGAGGTCTTCCGGATCACGGGAGCCAGGCAGGGACTCGCGGACGACGTGCGCGGCAGGCAGCGGCGCTATGTGGTCTCGATGTCCGTGCGGACGGTCTCGGTGGTCCTGGCCGCGGGGCTGTGGAACATCGAGCGGTATGTGGCGATCGTGGCGCTGGTCGTGGGAGCCGTGCTCCCCTACGTGGCGGTGGTCATCGCCAACGCGGGCCGGGAATCCACCCCCGGGCTCCCCTCGACGTTCGTCCCCACCCCGGTACGCCCCGCGCTCGATGCCGGACCCAAGTCCTCGGCGGCGGAACCCGCCCCCGCCGCCGAGGGAACGGGGCGCGGGCAAACCGACGGAAAGCGTGGCACGGAAGCCGTGTGAGCCACGAGAACCGTGGTGACGTCCGGGGTGCGATATCGGTCGCGTGACAGCCTCCTGGGACCGGAATTCGCGAGAACACCGGATCAATCCTCGGGTTACGGTGCACCACCCCCCTGTCCGCGTGACATACTGCGTACGCGCTCCGCATCCCCCGTCGGAGCGACAGACCGACGCCGGGCAGCTCCCCCCGTGGCTGCTCGGCGTCGTTTTTGTTCGCTGTGTCGGGACACGTGCCCGCGGGCGGCGCCCCGACCCGTCGGCCCCCCCTGACCGCCCCGGCACCCGCGCCCCGGGCTGATCCAGGGGGGTACGGGACAGCCCTTAGGGTTGAGTCCGTGAACTCCCCCGATCCCGCGGCCGAGAACGCCGCCGCACCCATCTGCTCCGCCAAGGGCTGCCGGACCGCCGCCGTCTGGGTGCTGGCCTGGAACAATCCCAAGGTGCACACCCCGGAGCGCCGCAAGACGTGGCTGGCCTGCGAGGAACACCGCGAGCACCTCTCGTCGTTCCTGGGTGTCCGGGGCTTCCTCAAGGACGTCGTGACGCTGGCCGACTGGGAGTCCGGAGCAGCCGGGCGCTGAGGCCCGTCCGGACGGGTCGCCCGCCCCGCTCGTCCCGTCGTCCCGCCTCGCCTCCGTCGCCCGCCCGACTCAGCGGCCGGGGCCGGCCGTTCGCCGGACGGAAGGCCGGACGTCCGCCGTCAGCCGCCGATCGCCGACATCGGCCGGTCCGGCTGCAGGAAGGACGGGTCGTCGAGGCCGGATCCGGCCTTCTTGCCCCACATCGCCCGCACCCAGATCCGGGCGATCTCCTCGTCCGGCGCGTCCGACCGCAGGGCGCCGCGCAGATCGGTCTCCTCGCGGGCGAAGAGGCAGGTGCGCACCTGCCCGTCGGCGGTGAGCCTGGTCCGGTCGCAGGCCCGGCAGAAGGGGCGGGTGACGGAGGCGACGACGCCGACGCGGTGGGGCCCGCCGTCGACGAGCCAGCGTTCGGCGGGGGCGGATCCACGCTCGCCCGAGCCCTCCTCCGTGAGGGTGAAACGGGTGCGCAACGACCGGAGTATGTCGCCCGCCGTGATCATGCCTTCGCGCTTCCAGCCGTGCTGGGCGTCGAGCGGCATCTGCTCGATGAAGCGGAGCTCGTATCCGTGCTCGATGGCCCAGGCGAGCAGGTCGGGGGCCTCGTCGTCGTTGAGCCCCGGCATCAGGACGGTGTTGATCTTGACGGGTGCGAGACCGGCGTCGCGCGCGGCTTCGAGACCGGCCAGTACGTCGTGGTGGCGGTCGCGGCGGGTGAGCGCCTTGAAGACATCGGGGCGCAGGGTGTCCAGCGAGACGTTGACCCGGTCCAGACCGGCCGCCGCGAGCGCGCCGGCCGTACGCTTCAGGCCGATGCCGTTGGTGGTGAGCGAGAGCTCGGGGCGCGGGCCGAGGGACGCGCAGCGCTCGATGATGGAGACGAGCCCGGGGCGCAGCAGCGGCTCGCCACCGGTGAAGCGGACTTCGGTGATGCCGAGGCGGCCGACGGCGATGCGGACGAGTCGCACGATCTCGTCGTCGCTGAGCAGGTCGGGCTTGGCCAGCCACTGCAGGCCCTCTTCCGGCATGCAGTAGGTGCAGCGCAGATTGCACCGGTCGGTCAGCGACACGCGCAGATCGGTGGCGACCCTGCCGTACGTGTCGATGAGCATGCGGCCCCCTCCGCGATCGTCTTCCCGGCTTGCGTTTCCGGGATCGTTCTTCCGGTTTCCGTGCCCGTGTGTTTCCGTTTCCCTGCTTCCGCTCCGGCCGGGCGCCGGGCGGAGCCCATGGCGGGGTGTCCGGAGCGGGTCCGCCGATCGGCTCCTGCGAGAGGCCGGTTCTTGTCAGCCTACGCGAGACCTGTGACATCGGAGGGGTTCGCAGGGCGCGGGGAGCGTCCCGGGCCGTACCGCGGGGTGCCGCGGCAGGGCCCGGGGCGGTGTCCCGGCCCGCTCAGTGGGCTCCGACGCCGGTGAGGGACTTGACCTCCAGTTCGGCGTACTTGCCCTTGTCCGGCTCCTCCTTCGAGAGGAGGGAGCCGATCCAGCCGAGCAGGAAGCCCAGCGGGATGGAGATCAGCCCCGGGTTCTCCAACGGGAACCAGGCGAAGTCGACCCCCTTGAACATGGACGTCTTCTCGTTGCCGGAGACGACCGGTGAGAACAGCACCAGGATCACCGAGGTGGCCAGACCGCCGTAGATCGACCAGAGCGCGCCCCGGGTGGTGAACCGCTTCCAGAAGAGGCTGTAGAGGATGGTCGGCAGGTTCGCGGAGGCGGCGACGGCGAAGGCGAGCGCGACCAGCCCGGCGACGTTCATGTCGCGGGCGAAGACGCCCAGGGCGATCGCGACCGCGCCGATGAGGACGGTGGCCCAGCGGGCGGCCCGCATCTCCTCCTTCTCGGTGGCCTTCCCCTTGCGGATGACGTTGGCGTAGATGTCGTGCGCGAAGGAGGACGAGGAGGCGAGGGTGAGGCCCGCGACGACGGCGAGGATGGTGGCGAAGGCGACGGCCGAGATCACCGCCAGCAGCACGGCGCCGCCGGTGGTGCCCACCCCTCCCAGGTATTCGGCGAGTTGCGGGGCGGCGGCGTTGCCGGCCGGGTTCTTCGCACTGATCTCGTCCGGGCCGATCAGCGCCGCGGCGCCGAAGCCGAGCGCGATCGTCATCAGGTAGAAGGCGCCGATGATGCCGATGGCCCAGTTGACCGACTTACGGGCGGCCTTGGCGGTCGGCACCGTGTAGAAGCGGATCAGGATGTGCGGCAGACCGGCGGTGCCGAGGACCAGCGCGATGCCGAGGGAGATGAAGTCCAGCTTCGAGGTGCCGGTGGTCCCGTACTTGAGCCCGGGCTCCAGGAAGGCCGTTCCGTGGCCGCTCTTCGCCGCGGCCGTGCCCAGCAGGTCCGAGACGTTGAAGTCGAACTTCAGCAGCACCAGGAAGGTCATCAGCAGCGCACCGGCGATGAGCAGCACGGCCTTGACCATCTGGACCCAGGTGGTGCCCTTCATGCCGCCGATGCTGACGTACACGATCATCAGGACGCCGACCAGCGCGACGATGAGGATCTTGCCCGCGTCGCTGGTGATACCGAGCAGCAGGGCGACCAGGACGCCCGCGCCCGCCATCTGCGCCAGCAGGTAGAAGATCGAGACGACGATGGTGGAGACGCCGGCCGCGGTGCGGACCGGGCGCTGCCGCATCCGGTAGGCGAGGACGTCGCCCATCGTGTAACGGCCGGAATTGCGCAGCGGTTCGGCGACCAGCAGCAGCGCCACCAGCCAGGCGACGAGGAAGCCGATGGAGTACAGGAAACCGTCGTAGCCGAAGAGGGCGATGGCGCCGGCGATCCCGAGGAACGAGGCCGCGGACATGTAGTCGCCGGACACCGCGAGCCCGTTCTGGAACGCGGTGAACTGCCTGCCGCCGGCGTAGAAGTCGGAGGCGCTCCTGGTCTGCCGTCCGGCCCAGATGGTGATGCCGAGGGTCGCGGCGACGAACGCCGCGAACAACGTGATGATCAGCGGCCGGTGCTCGGCGGTCGAGGAGGCGGCGGCCAGGTGGAGGACGGAGAAAGAGGGGTGAGGGGCGGTCATGCGCCGGCCTCCAGACGGTACTTGATGGCCTCGGCCTTCGGGTCGAGCTTGGCGGCGGCGTGGCGCGAGTAGAGCCAGGCGATGAGGAACGTGCTGACGAACTGGGCGAGGCCGAACACGAAGGCCACGTTGATGGTGCCGTACACCTTGGTGCCCATGAAGCCGCCCGCGTAGTTGGACAGCAGCACGTACAGGAGGTACCAGAGGACGAAGGCGACGGTCAGCGGGAAGGCGAACGAGCGGTGGGCGCGGCGCAGTTCGCCGAACTCCGCGCTCTCCTGCGCCGCGACGAACGCTTCGGTCGCCGGTTCGGCGGGGCGGGTGTCCGCAACGCTTTCGGGCGGTGGTGCTGCATCGGTGGTCACGGAATCTCCTCGCGGCACGGGTGCGATGACGGGAACGGTGGGTTGTCGCCTGGGAGCCCCGCCCGGTCGCAGAGGCGCGGTGCGCTCTCCCCGAGGCAGCGGCGGGTTCCCCTGCCTACGACACGGACGACGTGCCGCGGTGGTTCACCGCCCGTTCGCACTCCCCGATCCGCCGGTCCGCGCCCCCATCCGCCGGTGCGCACCCCTCGAACGCCCCCGAAAGTCCGCGTTCACCTCCACGCGCGTCCGTCCGGAGGAAATTCCATTACCGCGAACTCATTGATCAGGGGGGTGATCAGGGATAACTTCACTGGTCATGTACGCGACCGGCACATCCAACGGCCGGTCGCTCGGCACGAATGATGTGGAGACCCCATGGCTCAGCTGGGTTCCAGACGGACGCGCACCCTGTCGATCTCCGTCGGACTGGCACTCACTGCTTCGCTCGGCTTCCTGCCGGCGGGTGCCGCCTCCGCCACCCCGACGGGGGCGCAGCCCTCGGCGAAGGTGTCGACGGACGGCCCGAAGCTCTCGTACGTGGTCAACACACGGGCCAACCACGGCACCGTCAAGCAGGTGACGAAGGCGATAACCGCGGCCGGTGGCACGGTGGTCGCCTCCTACGAGCAGATCGGCGTGATCGTCGTCCACTCGCAGAACCCGGACTTCGCGCAGTCGATGCGCCGGGTCAAGGCGGTCGACTCGGTGGGTGCGACCCGCACCAACCCCATCGTTCCGCAGGCCGTCACGGAGATCGAGGTCGAGCAGCCGCTCACCGCCGCGCAGGCCGAGGCCGCGGCGACGGAGGCGACCGCCGGGCAGGACCCGATGGAGCCGCTGCAGTGGGACCTGCCCGCCATCAAGGCGGACCAGGCGCACCGCATCTCGCTGGGCAGCAGCAAGGTCACCGTCGCGGTCATCGACACGGGTGTCGATGACACCCACCCCGACCTGGCGCCGAACTTCGACCGCCGGGCCTCGGTCAACTGCGTGTCCGGTGCGCCGGACACCTCGGACGGCGCCTGGCGTCCGAAGGCCGACGAGAGCGATCACGGCACGCACGTGGCGGGCACCATCGCCGCCGCGAAGAACGGCATCGGGATCACGGGCGTCGCGCCCGGTGTGAAGGTCTCCGGCATCAAGGTTTCCACCCCGGACGGCTCCTTCTACACCGAGGCCGTCGTCTGCGGCTTCATCTGGGCCGCGGAGCACGGCGTCGACGTCACCAACAACAGCTATTACACCGACCCGTGGATGTTCAACTGCAAGGACGACCCGGACCAGGCCGCGCTGGCCGAGGCCGTGGGCCGCGCCACCCGCTACGCGGAGCGCAAGGGCACGGTCAACGTGGCCTCGGCCGGGAACAGCGCCTTCGACCTGGCCTCGCACGCGATCCTGGACAAGACCAGCCCGAACGACAGCACGGCGATCGAGCGGACGATCGACCCGCGCGAATGCCTCGACCTCCCGGCGACGCTGCCCGGTGTCGTGACGGTCTCGGCGACCGGCGCCAAGGGGCTGAAGTCCTCGTACTCGAACTACGGCCTGGGCATGATCGACGTCGCGGCCCCGGGCGGTGACTCGACGATCTACCAGACCCCCGAGCCGCCCGCCACGAGCGGTCTGATCCTGTCCACCCTGCCGGGCGGCAAGTACGGCTACAAGGCCGGTACGTCCATGGCGTCCCCGCACGTCGCGGGCGTCGCGGCCCTGATCAAGTCGAAGCACCCGTACGCCTCGCCGGCCGTGGTGAAGGCGCTCCTGACGGCCGAGGCCGACGCCACCGCGTGCGGGGAGCCGTACGACATCAACGGTGACGGCGTGATCGACGCCGTCTGCGAGGGCGGCAAGAACTACAACGGCTTCTACGGGGCCGGAATGGTGAACGCGCTGAACGCGGTCCGCTGGTAACGGATTTGGCAGGACGCGGGGCGGCGGCCGGCACCGGTCGCCGCCCCTCTCCTCTCTTCCCGACCAGTGGCACAGCGGTTCCGCCGCCGCCCGGCCGGTCCGGCGACGGGGTTCACGGCCTCGGGGTCTCCGGTTCCGGAGCGCCCGCCGACGCGCGGACCCACGGAGCGCGCGGCCACGGATGCGTCCCGGGCGCGAGCGCCCCGGCGGTGAGCAGGAACTGCGCGGCGATGTACGTGAGCATGATCCAGAAGCCGTGGGCGGGCAGTGCCGGCCAGTCGGCGACCCCGACGGCGATGAGCGCGTCGGAGAGCAGGAAGAGCGCCCCGCCGACGGCCGCGTACCGGCCGAGGACGCCGGCGCGGTACGCCGTCGCCGTGAGCAGCAGGCTGTAGCCGACCATCGGGATCCGCAGCTCGGCGGGGAGCCCGGGCCAGAGCAGCGCGATGGCAGCGGCCAGGACGACGGCGTACGCCACCGCGGCGGCCAACGAGCTCCGGGCGCGGCCGAACAGCCACAGGTAGCAGACGTGTCCGACGGCGAAGGAGCCCATCCCGAGGAGGAAGGCGAGATCGCCGTCCAGCATCAGGAACACGTCGCCGCCCCACCCGAACAGCAGTGCGGCGACGAGCAGTCGGGGGCCGCCCCGGGCCGCGGCGTACCCGGCCAGCAGCGGCATCAGCAGGGGCTTGGCGACAAGGGCGGCGATCCGGACGTCGCCGAGCACGGCGACGAGGTCGACGGCGCAGGCCACCAGGAAGGCGGCGAGCAGCGCGCGGGTGAGCCGTTCCCGGCGGTCCGTTCCGGTGGGGGCGTTCATCCGGCGCGCTCCTCGGTGCGAAGGGTCGTGGGGGTTGTCGGCGGCTGGGTGGTGCCGGACCCGGAGGCTGCGGGCGCCGTCTCGGTGGTGCGGGCTCCGGGGCCACGGGAGGCCGGTGCGGTCGCCGCCGGCTGCCAGCCCGGCCCGCGGAAGATCCGCCCGGCGCGTTCGCCCCAGCTGTCCGCCGCCCGCACGTCACGGGCGATGGCGAGGTACTCGTGGGTGGCGACCCGCAGCGGGTTGTACGTGTCGATGTTCTTGGTGAGGCCGAACACGGGCCGCTCCGTCTCGGGGGTGAAGGTCCCGAAGAGCCGGTCCCAGACGATCAGGATGCCGCCGAAGTTGCGGTCCAGGTAGCCGCCCTGCGAGGCGTGGTGCACCCGGTGGTGGGAGGGCGTGTTCAGCACGTACTCGAACGGCCGGGGAAGCCGGTCGACGCGTTCGGTGTGCACCCAGAACTGGTAGACGAGGTTCGCCGACGAGCAGAACGCGAGCGCGGCCGGGTGGACGCCGCAGGCCACCAGGGGCAGGTAGAACGGCCAGACGCTCCACGAGGTCCAGGGCTGGCGCAGGGCGGTGGTGAGGTTGAACTTCCGGCTGGAATGGTGGACGACGTGACAGGCCCACAGGATCCGGATGACGTGGTGGCCCCGGTGGGACCAGTAGTAGAGGAAGTCCTGGGAGAGCAGCATCAGCAGGACGGTCCACCACAGCACGGGGACCCGCAGCGGCGTCAGCTCGTAGACCACGGTGTAGATCGCCACGATGGGCACTTTCCACAGCAGGTCGAAGAAGAGACTGCCCAGTCCCATGGTGACGCTGGTGGCCGCGTCCTTCGTCTCGTACCCGGCGGCGTCCTCGTCGGGATGGAAGCGGTGGAGGGCCATCTCCAGAACGGTGAGCAGGACGAAGGCCGGGATGGACCAGAGAACGACATCGGGCGGGTTCGGCGGCATGCGAGCACCGTAGAGCCGCAGATCGCCCAGGGCCAGATGTTGTTACCAACAAGTATGCGAGACGTGATGTCAACAGCATTTGGTGACTTCCGCCAAATGTCTGGTCACTTCCGCCGACGCGGGCGTCGTACGATCCCTGTGACTGGCACCATCCGGGGGAGGAACTGCCGTGCACGGTCTCGACATCGCGTTGCTCAGGCTGGCCACGACGGTGGCCGGCGCGGTCGCCAGGTCACTGGTACGTCCAGGACGCGGTGCGGGCCTGGTCCCGGATCCGGTGCGCCCCCTCCCCCGCCCGGCGAAACCGGACCGGCTGGCGAAGGTGCTCGGGAGCCGCCTGACGGAGTCGTACGCGGACCTCCCCGAGCACGAGCGGCTGGCCGCCGTGGACGCGGTACGGGACACGTTCGAGGCGGCGGGCGAGCTGACGGCGGACCGGTTGTTC
The DNA here is from genome assembly GCF_044548345.1 of Streptomyces sp. NPDC052042. Taxonomy (NCBI): domain Bacteria; kingdom Bacillati; phylum Actinomycetota; class Actinomycetes; order Kitasatosporales; family Streptomycetaceae; genus Streptomyces; species Streptomyces sp. NPDC052042. The sequence continues at coordinate 35,743 of NZ_JBIUBU010000001.1, forward strand.
GCCCTGGACCTGGACCCGGCGCGGCTGCGCGCCGAACTGCCGGTGCCCGCCGCGGGTCTCGCGGAGCGCGCGGCGGGCCTGTACGAGGAACTGCTCGGCCGGTGCTGCGAGCACGTCGTGGAACAACTGACCGCCGAGCCCTCGTTCGCGGCGCGGGCGGCGGTGGAGCAGGTCCGTTCGACCGCGCGGACAAGGGAGTTGATCGAGGACGTCCGTTCCCGGACGGGCCCGCGCCCGGACGCGGCGGCGCTGGACTTCGAGCGGCGGTACGCGGACTTCGTGGCCGCCACGCACAGCCGGATGGGGCTGTTCGGGCTGACGCTGGGACGGACGGCGGGCGAGTGGCCGCTGGAGACGGCGTACATCGCCCTGGCGGTGAGCTCCCACGAGCTCTCCGGCCCCGAGTGGTGGGAGCTGTCCGCCCCGGACCGGGTGACGGTCAGGGCCGAGCAGGCGCTCGCGGACACCGACCGGCTTCTGCTGCGCGGACCCGCGGGTTCCGGGAAGAGCACGCTGGTGCAGTGGCTGGCACTCAACGCGGCGCGACGCACCTTCACCGGCGGGCTCGCGGACTGGAACCGCTGTGTGCCCTTCGTCCTGCGGCTGCGCGCCTTCACCTCGTACGAGTCCCTGCCCGTGCCGGACGACTTCCTGCGCGCGACCGGCGTCCCGCTGCACGGCGCGGCGCCTGCGGGCTGGGCGGACCGGCTGCTGGCCGAGGGCCGGGCGCTGGTCCTGGTGGACGGGGTGGACGAGGTGCCGATGCGGCTGCGCAACCGGACCGAACGCTGGCTCAAGGACCTGATCGCGGCCTACCCGCGGGCCCGCTACGTGGTGACGACCCGGCCGTCCGCCGTTCCGGACGGCTGGCTGGAGCGGCAGGACTTCGCCGCGTACTCCTTGCAGCCGATGGAACGGGAGGACATCCGCGCCTTCATCGGGCACTGGCACGACGCCGCGAGGACGGAGTGCCGCTCCCAGGAGGAGCGGGCGGGTCTCGACACGTACGAGGACGCGCTGCGCCGGGCGGTCGGGGCGCGCCGGGACCTGGGCCGGCTGGCGACGAACCCGCTGATGTGCGCGTTGCTGTGCGCCCTCAACCGGGACCGTCGGATGCATCTGCCGCGCGCCCGCAAGGAGTTGTACGACGCCGCGCTGGACATGCTGCTGATCCGTCGGGACACCGAGCGGGAGATCGTGGGCGTGGAGGGCGTCGACCTGACCCGTGAGGAGCAGACGGCGCTGTTGCAGCGGCTGGCGTACTGGCTGATCCGCAACGGCCAGGTGGAGGCGGACCGCGCGCAGGCGGTGGCGTTGATCGGGGACTGGCTGCGGGCCATGCCGCAGGTGCGGGGCACGGCGGAGCAGGTGTTCTCGCACCTGCTGATCCGCAGCGGTCTGCTGCGCGAACCGGCTCCGGGCGCCGTGGACTTCGTGCACCGGACGTTCCTGGACTACCTGGGCGCGAAGGCCGCGGTGGAGGCGCGGGACTTCGGGGTGCTGGTGCGCAACGCGCACGACGACGGCTGGGACGACGTGGTGCAGATGGCGGTGGGGCACGCCCGGCTGGACGAACGGACCGGGCTTCTGCGCGGGTTGCTCCGCCGCGCGGACCAGGACCTCGACCTCGGACACCGGCTGGTGCTGCTGGCGGCGGCGAGCCTGGAGCACGCCCCGGAGGTGGACCCGGGGGTCCGGGAGGAGGTGGAACGCCGGACCTCGGATCTGCTGCCGCCGGCCACGGCCGAGGACGCCGAGGCGCTCGCAAAGGTCGGCGAGCTGGTGCTGGGACTGCTGCCGGGACCGGACGGGGTGAACGAGCGCGAAGCGGCCGCGATCGTGCGGACGGCGGCGGAGATCAAGGGCGACGCGGCCTACGAGGTTGTTTCACGCTTCAGCTCGGACCACCGGTGGTCGGTGGCCAATGCCCTCTCCACAGCGTGGAGTTCCTTTGACGCGGAGACCTACGCGCGCGAGATCCTGGCGAACCGGCCCTGGGACGCCGGCTCGTACGTCTACGTGCGGACCGAGGCCCAGTTGGCCGCGCTGCCTCACATCCCGGTGGTGCGCTGGGCTCATGTGCAGGGTGATCACGGACGCTTCCCGGCCGTCACCTCCCGGACGGATGTGGAGCGGCTCTTCGTGCTCAACAACCAGGCCCTCGGTGATCTGGGGCAGATCGCCGCCATGCCCCGGCTGCGCGAGGTGGGGCTCACCGCCTGCCGGTCGATCAGGGACCTCGGCCCACTGGCCCGCCCTGGTCTGGAATGGCTCTCGCTGGTCGAACTGCGTCCGGACCTGGACCCCGGCCCCCTGGGCGACATGCCCGATCTCCGCAGACTCACCCTGGGGCAGTCCTCCCTCATCGAGTGCGTCGGCGAACTCCCCGTCGGCGAGCGGATCACCAACCTGACGCTTCGCAGCCAGAACCGACCCATGAGCCTGGAGGGGCTGGAGCACTGGACGGCCCTGCGCACGCTCTCCTTCTGGGACAACGCGCATCTGCTCCAACTCGTCGGCGCACGACCACTCGCCGGCCTGGAATCGCTCATGCTGAATCGGCTGTCACCGCTCGACCTCCGTCTGCTGCCACCGCTCACCGGGCTGCGCGCGCTGCGGCTGCTCCACTGCGACATTCCCGGGGGCCTGGGCCCCCTCCGCGAGCTGACCGGTCTCACCTCCCTCGATCTGACGGCACTGCCCCACCCCGTCGACCTGTCCCCGCTGAATGATCGGAACGAGCTGACCATCACCCTCTCGTACGACACCCGGGCCACCGGCACCGAACTCTTCCCGCCCGAGCGCATCGTCCGGCGTCCCTGAGACCGGCGCCAGCCGAGGCCCCTCCCCCGCCGGCCTCAGCCGGCACACTGCTGCCTACACCCCCACCGTGCCCAGCAGGTTCCCCGCCGCGTAGGTGACCGCCATCGCCAGTGCTCCCCCGCCCATGTTCCGCACCACCGCCGGCCATGGCGCCGCGTCGCCCAGGCGGGCGCTCCACCAGCCCGTCAGCGCCAGCGCCGCCAGCACCGAGAGCACGGTCACGAGCAGCCGCACCGAGGCCGGCGGCAGCACGATCGCCAGCAGCGGCAGCAGCGCGCCCACCGTGAAGGCCAGGAAGCTTGCGCCCGCCGCATGCCAGGGGTTCGTCAGCTCGTCCGGGTTGATGCCGAGCTCCACCTCCGCGTGGGCGCGCAGCGCGTCGCGGGCGGTGAGCTGGAGGGCGGCTTCGCGGGCGACCTCATGGCTCAGTCCCTTCTCCTCCAACAGGCCCGTGAGTTCGACCAGTTCCGCCTCGGGGGCCTGCGCGAGCTCGACCTTCTCCGTGGCCAGCGCGGCCCGTTCCGAGTCACGCTGGGTGGAAACCGATACGTACTCGCCCGCCGCCATGGACATGGAACCGGCCAGCAGTCCGGCCAGTCCCGCGGTGAGCAGGGTGCCCCGGTCACCGGTGGCACCGGCCACGCCGACGACCAGTCCCGCCGTGGAGACGACGCCGTCGTTGGCGCCGAGGACGGCGGCTCGCAGCCAGTTCAGCCGCGCACCGAGTCCGTTGCCGTGCGGTTCGTCATGCGCCTGGGTATCCGTCATCGGGGGATGGTCTCACCCCGCGCGGCCCCGATCGCGCATCTTCTCGGCCCGCCGCCGCGGAAGACCGCGCGGTTCCCTGGCGGGCGGGGCCCTGCCCCGCGCACCGGAACCGGTGTGCGGACGACGGAGGAATGCCTGAACGCGGGCCCGGTGGGCGGCCCGGACCCCGTCGGCGGGGCACGGCCGGAATAGGAGACTGTCAGTCGCGGCCCGTATTCTCTGTGACCATGCTCGACGACCGCCAGACCGCAGCACCGTGGCCGACCGCGTACCCCGGGGGGTACGCGGTCGTCGACGTGGAGACCACCGGACTCGCCCGGGACGACCGGATAGTCTCCGCCGCCGTCTACCGGCTGGACGCGCGGGGCGACGTCGTGGACCACTGGTACACCCTGGTCAATCCGCAGCGCGATCCCGGCCCCGTCTGGATCCACGGACTGACCAGTGATGTCCTCGAAGGCGCCCCGCTCTTCCCGGACATCGCCGCCGAGCTCTCCGAACGGCTCACGGGCCGGGTGCTGGTCGCGCACAACGCGGCCTTCGACTGGTCGATGCTGGCCCGGGAGTACGCGCGCGCCTCGGTCACCGCCCCCGTCGAGCAGCGCTTGTGCACCATCGCGCTCGCCAAGGAACTGCGGCTGCCGCTGCCCAACCACAAGCTGGAGTCCCTGGCCGCGCACTTCGGAGTCGTGCAGCAGCGCGCCCACCACGCGCTGGACGACGCCCGGGTGCTGGCCGAGGCGTTCCGGCCGAGTCTGCACGCGGCGGCGCGCGACGGGGTGCGGCTGCCGTTGCTGGAGTGCCGCCCGCTGACCGAGTGGTCGGACTCCCCGGTCACACCGCGGATCGGCTACCAGCCCTCGTACGGGCGCAGCAGTTGGCGCCCCTCGCGCAAGCGCCCGGCATGCCCGTACCCCAACCCCGGGCGCTACGAAAACGACAAGCCGCTCATGCAGGGCATGCGAGTGGCGTTCTCCGGGGACACGTCGATAGACCGGGAACTGCTGGAAGACCGTGCCGTGGAGGCCGGGCTGCACGTGGCGACGAGCGTGTCCCGCCTGACGAGTCTGCTCGTGACCAACGATCCGGACTCGGCGACGTCGAAGACGGTGAAGGCCAAGTCGTTCGGCACGCCGATCCTGGACGAGAGCGCGTTCACCCATCTGCTGCGCGACGTGGTCCCGGCGCCGCCGCGGACGGACGCGCCGTCATCGGAGTGAACCGGGGGCGACTCGCCCGCCCGCCGCTCGCCCGCCGCCGCCCCCGCGTCCGACCCTGTGGCGCATGGCACGTTGTGAGGTCTGCGGAAACGAGTACGGCATGTCGTTCGAGGTGCACGCGCAGGGCGCGGTGCACGTCTTCGACTGCTTCGCATGCGCCATTCACCGCATGGCGCCCATCTGTGAACACTGCCGGGTCCAGATCATCGGCCAGGGCGTCGAGGTCGACGGGCACTGGTACTGCGGCGGCCACTGCTCCCGCGCCGAGGGGAGGGTCGGCATCATCGACAGGGTCTGATCACCGGCAGTCCGCTCCTCCTCTCCCGTTCTGTCCGTCCCTCCCCTCCCGTTCCGTCCGTTCTCCTTCCCCCACCCCTGCGCGATGCACCCCATGACGCAGTTGTACGGTCGTGGGGTGTACCGCTTCCTGTTGACCCGGCAGTGGCTGCTCCTGGCCCTCCTCGTCCTCGTGCTGATCCCCACGATGACCGAGCTGGGTTTCTGGCAGCTGCACCGGCACGAGCACAGGGTCGCGCAGAACTCCCTGGTCTCCCGCAACCTGAAGGCGGCCCCCGTCCCGGTCGCCTCGCTCACCTCGCCGGGGCACACGGTCCCGCGCTCCGACTACTGGCGCACGGTGACGGCCACCGGCACGTACGACACCGCGCACGAGGTGGTCGTGCGCCGCAGGACCTCCACCGAGGACCGGGTCGGCGTGCATGTGCTGACCCCGTTCGACCTCAAGGGCGGCGGAACGATCCTGGTCAACCGGGGCTGGGTCCCCGCGGCCGCCAGCCAGAGCGCCTACCCCGACGTTCCGCCCCCGCCCAAGGGGGAGGTGGCCGTCACCGGACGGCTCAAGGCCGACGAGACGACCAGCAGCAGCGGCATCAAAGACATCTCGGACCTGCCCGACCGCCAGGTCATGCTGATCAACAGTGCCCAGGAGGCCAAGAGGCTGTCCCGGCCGGTGCTCGGCGGCTACATCGAGCAGATCTCGCCCGAGCCGTCCGGCGGCTCCCCCGAACTGATCGAGGCCCCCGACGACGGCTCGATCGGCCCGCACATGGCGTACGCCGTGCAGTGGTGGCTGTTCGCCGCGGCCGTCCCGGTCGGTTTCGTGATCCTCGCCCGCCGGGAGAAGCTCGACCGGGTCCTTGCCGCGGCCAAGGCCGCCGAGGAGCCCTCGGCGTCGGAACCGGAGCAGCCGGAACCCGCCACGGCCTGACCCGGTACCCGGCCGGACGCCCGACTGCCCGACCACCGGAACGCGGGTCCTCCGGGGGCCCGGCCGCTGGACACGGACCGTCCGGGTATGCCGGAACGCCCGCGCGCGGGCCCGCGGCGCCGCTCCTGGGACGGAACTGCTTAACGGGGCCCATGTCCGGGAACACGCCAGAACGTGACCCCACGCATCGAGGACTATGCCCTGATCGGCGATCTGCAGACGGCCGCCCTGGTCGGCAGGAACGGCTCCGTCGACTGGCTCTGTCTGCCCCGCTTCGATTCGGGCGCCTGTTTCGCGGCCCTGCTCGGCGACGAGGAGAACGGCCACTGGCGGATCGCGCCGAGAGGGGCCGACACCTGCACCCGGCGCCGCTACGCAGGTGAATCGCTCGTCCTGGAGACCTCCTGGGAGACCCGCACCGGCACGGTCAAGGTCATCGACTTCATGCCGCAGCGCGACCAGGAACCCGAGGTCATGCGGATCATCGAGGGCGTCAGCGGCAAAGTCGAGATGAGTTCGGTGATCCGGCTGCGCTTCGACTTCGGCTCGGTCGTGCCGTGGATGCGCCGTGCGGACGGGCAACGGGTGGCCGTCGCCGGCCCCGACTCGGTCTGGCTGCGCAGTGAGCCGCCGGTCAAGACCTGGGGCCAGCAGTTCTCCACCTGCTCGTCGTTCACCGTCGCCGCGGGCGAGCGGGTCGCGTTCGTCCTGACCTGGCACCCCTCGCACTCCCCCCGCCCCGGCCTCGTCGACCCGTTCGAGGCGTTGACGAACACCCTCGCCGACTGGACCGAGTGGTCGGCGACCTGCCGGTACCGCGGCCCGTACCGGGAGGCGGTGATCCGCTCGCTGATCACGCTGAAGGCACTCACCTACGGTCCGACGGGCGGCATCGTGGCGGCCCCCACCACCTCGCTGCCCGAGGAGATCGGCGGCGTACGGAACTGGGACTACCGCTTCTGTTGGCTGCGGGACTCGACGCTGACCCTCGGCGCCCTCATCTCGGCCGGCTACCTGGAGGAGGCCGCGGCCTGGCGGGACTGGCTGCTGCGGGCCGTCGCCGGGGATCCGGCCGACCTCCAGATCATGTACGGACTGTCGGGCGAACGCCGACTGCCCGAGGCGGAGCTGCCATGGCTGCGCGGGTACGAGAACTCCACCCCGGTGCGGATCGGCAACGCCGCCGTCCGGCAGCGCCAGCTCGACGTGTACGGCGAGGTCATCGACTCCCTGCGGCTCGCCCGCGAGGCGGGTATGGACGACAAGCCGCATGCCTGGAACCTCCAGCTGAGCCTGCTCGGCTTCCTGGAGTCCACCTGGCGCGAGCCCGATGAGGGTCTGTGGGAGATCCGCGGCCAGCGCCGCCACTTCGTGCACTCCAAGGTGATGGCGTGGGTCGCCGCCGACCGCGCCGTGCGCACCCTGGAGAAGAACCCGGCACTGGCCGGGGACGCGAACCGGTGGCGGGCGATGCGGGACGCCGTGCACCGGGAGGTGTGCGAGAAGGGCTTCGATCCGGTGCGCAACACCTTCACCCAGTCCTACGGCTCCCGGAACCTGGACGCCGCGACCCTGCTGATCCCCCGGACCGGTTTCCTGCTGCCGGACGACCCCCGGGTGATCGGCACGGTCGACGCGGTACGGCGTGAGCTGGGCAGCGACTGCCTGGTGCGCCGCTACAGCACGGACGGATCCTCGATCGACGGGCTGCCCGGCCGCGAGGGGGCGTTCCTGGCGTGCTCGTTCTGGCTGGCCGACGCGCTGACGATGACCGGACGGGCCGACGAGGCCAAGGACCTCTTCGAGCGTCTGCTGAACCTCCGCAACGACGTGGGGCTGCTCGCCGAGGAGTACGACACCATCGCGCACCGGCAGACCGGCAACTTCCCCCAGGCGTTCAGTCACATCGGGCTGGTGGGCACCGCCATGGCACTGGCCGGCGAGGACACGATGGCGACGGACGCCATGGAGCCCGACCCGGCAGGATAGGGCCATGGATCTTGGATTGAAGGACCGGGTGTACCTCGTCACCGGAGCGAGCCGGGGGCTGGGCAACGCCGCGGCGCGAGCCCTGGCCGAGGACGGCGCCCGGGTGGTCATCACCGGCCGGGACGAAAGGCGTGTCGAGGCAGCCGCCGCGGAACTGGGGCCGGGCGCGGTCGGGCTCACCGCCGACAATGCCGATCCCGCCGCTGCGCAGCGCCTGATGGACGCCGCGCGGGAACGGTTCGGGCGCTTGGACGGCGTCCTCATCAGCGTGGGTGGTCCGCCGCCCGGCTTCGTCGCCGACAACACCGACGAGCAGTGGCAGTCGGCCTTCGAGTCGGTGTTCCTGGGCGCGGTCCGTCTCGCCAGGGCCGCGGCGGCCTCCCTCGGCGAGGGCGGTGTCATCGGGTTCGTGCTCTCCGGTTCGGTGCACGAGCCGATCGCCGGGCTGACGATCTCCAATGGGCTGCGCCCCGGCCTGGCCGGTTTCGCCAAGTCCCTCGCCGACGAACTCGGCCCCCGGGGAATCCGGGTGGTGGGTGTGCTGCCGGGCCGGATCGACACCGACCGGGTCCGTGAACTCGACGCCCTGTCCGGGGACGCGGAGGCAGCCCGCGCCGCCGGCTCGGTGCTCATCCCGCTGCGCCGGTACGGAACCCCGGAGGAGTTCGGCCGGACCGCGGCGTTCCTGCTCTCTCCCGCGGCGTCCTATCTGACGGGAGTGATGCTTCCGGTCGACGGCGGCTTCCGGCACGGGTTCTGACGGATGTGGCGCAGCCGGTCCACGGCGACCTCGGACCGACCCGAGGCCGCACCGGTCGGCGGCGGCCACCGGCACGGATGCCGACCGGCCCGCCCGGCCGGGAGTCCCGGTGCCCCGCGGCCCCGGCGGTCGTCAGCCCACCCTTTCCGCGGGGTGCCCGACCGCCCCGAGCCGTACCTCGGCCGGCAGGGCGGCCAGCCCCGCCGAGTCCCGCGCACGGGCCAGTGTCTTCTCGGCGAGCCGGTCGAGAGCCTCGTCCGGTGCCGCGTGCGGTTCCATCACGAGCCGCACCGCGGCGCGCGGCGCCTCGCGACGGCCGGTCAGCACGACGTGGGCGCGGGCCACCCCGTCCAGGGCCGCCGCCTCGTCGGCGAGCGCCTCCTCCAGGGCCCGGCCGCGCACCAGTGCCCCCTCGCCTTCGCCGCAGTCCACCAGCACCTCGGCGAGGCGGGTGCGGCGCGCCTGGGCCAGCAGCCACCACAGCGCGAGGACGACCACGACGGCGAGGGTCGCGATCACCGCCGGCCACCACCGCCCCACGTCGCGCAGGCGATCCCGGCCGGCCGCACCGAGCAGCACGTCGTTCCCGCCGTTCCACGGCCACCAGGACGGTACGGACAGATCGAGCCCGGCGGCGAGCGCCGCGCCGCCGCCGCAGATCAGCACCAGCCCGGCCAGACCGAGCAGTACCCGGTTGACGGTCCTGAGCAACCGGTTCACCCCTTTCTCCCGGGGCGGCGGACGCGCAGGCTCACGCGCGGCGTCCTGGCCAGCCCCAGTTCCCTGATGCCGGTGTCGAGGACGGTGTCCAGATCGGCCCGTACGTCCTCAAGGTCCCGGAAGTGCGAGAACGCGCGCACGCGCACCTTCCCGCGGCCCACCCGGACCCGCGCCGAGCGCACCCCGGACACCTCGACGGCCCGGTCGCGCAGGACCAGGGCCGCCGCCGAGCGGTCGAGACCGGCCCGTACGCCGGAGCGTCCCGGGCGCATCGGCAACAGGCCGCGCAGTCCGGGGGTGAGGGCGAGCAGCAGCAGCCACAGGCCGATCGCCACGGCGACCGCCGCACCGGTCAGCACCCACGCGTCGTGCAGCGGCCGGTCCACGAGTTCGCGGGCCAGTACGCGACGCCATCGCATCGCCGGCCGGCCCGCCCGCACCGCCGCCATGTCGTAGAGCGCCGGCCCCGCGGCGCCGAGCACCACCAGGGCGAGCAGCGTCGCCGGGACGCGCCGCGCGGACCAGAAGCGGCCGGCCCGGGGGCGGCGCCCGCGCCGCGCGGTCCCCGGATCGTACGGGGCGGACGAGGCGGACGAGGCGGCCCGGCCGGGTCCGGGCACGTCTTCCTCGGTGCCGGTGCGGTCGGCGAGCGGGCCCCCGGCGCCGTACCGCAGGTCGCGGGGCCCGGTCCCGGTCCCGTTTCCCCCGGCCGTGCCGCCCACCACCGGGCGCAGGCGCTCGACCCGTACGGCGGCCTCCGGCACCTCCATCCCCGTCAACGCCCTCACCCGCTCCACTACACGCCCGCGCACAGCGGCGCACCGGCGGCCGATGTCCGTGGGGTAGCCGAGTTCCAGACTGATCCGCACCCGGGCGGCGCCCCTGTGCACCGTGACCGTGGCGCGCGGTGAGGCGCCTTCCCCCGGTGGTCCGGCGATGGCCTCCTTCGCGGCCTGCGCGGCGGTCTTCGCCACGACCCGGTCGGCGATCGTGGTCTCTCCGCGCTCACCGGCGGCCACCGGCGCGCCCGCCCCCGGCATCGCCGTCACCGCCGTCGGCCGCCGTGCTCGCGACCGCGGAGGAATTCACCGGGTTCCAGATCGCCCTCCAGGAACCGGCCGACGACGAAGCCGACCGCTCCCAGGGCCGCCACCAGCAAGAACGCCCCGAATCCACCGAAGTACCCGGCGAATCCGAGCGCCATGCCGGCCACCATGCCGATCATCGCCGTGCTCATCGCGCGCTCCTCAACTCCCTCGGCCGCCCCGGGTGGTCCCGGCCACGCCGCGGATGTCCACCGGGTCTCGGACCACTACTGGAGACGTGGTTCGGGCTGCTCGTCCGGCTCGTCGGGCAGCTTCACGTCGCTCACCGCGATGTTGACCTCGACGACCTCCAGGCCGGTCATCCGCTCGACCGCCGCGATGACGTTCTCCCGCACGTCGCGGGCGACATCGACGATCGCCACGCCGTATTCGACGACGATCTCCAGGTCGAGCGCGGTCTGCGACTCACCGACCTCCGCCTTCACACCGCGGGTGGCGGACCTGCCGCCACCGGGCACCCGGTCGCGCACCGCCCCGAACGTGCGGGAGAGCCCGCCGCCCATGGCGTGGACGCCGACCACGTCCCGCGCCGCCATGCCCGCGATCTTCTCGACGACACCGTCCGCGATGGTCGTGCGCCCGCGGGTGGCGGGGGCTCCCCCGCCACGTCTGGTGAACGCGCTCGGTTCCTTGTCGGGGCTCTCGGGATGGGCCCGCTGGCTGATGTCGGTCATCGCCACTCTTCCCTTCAGGGGCGGATGAGACGTCTTTTGCCCACATTAGGGGTGTTTGCCCGGTCGCGCGCCGTGGCTGCGCGGGGCCGGGACCATGAGGGCGGCCGGGGCCCGTGCGGGGACGACCGGATGGAGGGCGGCCGTTCGGCGGCGCGGCGCTCCTGGCCGGCCGCCTGCGTGGGACGGCCCCTCGGACGGCGCCCGGAGCGCCGAGCGGGTGGCGGTGCCGGCGCCGGTCCGGATCTCGGTGACGAGGCCGGTCACGACGGTGGCGGTGCGCGCGGCGCGGAGAACCGCTCGTACCGGCTCCTGATGGTCCGCGGGCGGTCGGGGACGGCGGGCCTGCCGTACCGCCGGGCGGGCGGAGAGCCCGGCCCTCGCGACGGTACGGCAGGCAGGCCGCGGTGATCAGTCGGTGATGCCCGCCAGGTCGCGCAGGCGGCGGCCCTGTGCGGCGCGTTCGGCGGTGCGCTGCTCCTCGTAACCCCGGGACACGGCTCCGCCCAGGAGCGCCTTGGTCTCCACCACCGCGTCGCGCGGGGCGGCCAGCAGCGCGGCGGCCAGGTCGCGGGCGGCGGCGTCCAGCTCGCCGAGGGGGACCACCAGATTGACCAGGCCGGTGCGTTCGGCCTCCTCGGCGTGCACGAAGCGGCCCGTGGCACAGATCTCCAGCGCCCGGGCGTATCCCACCAGATGCACCAGGGGGTGGGTACCGGTGAGGTCGGGCACCAGGCCCAGACTGGTCTCGCGCATGGCGAACTGCACGTCCTCCGCGACGATCCGCAGATCGCAGGCGAGGGCGAGCTGGAAGCCGGCTCCGATGGCGTGCCCCTGGACCGCCGCGATCGACACGATGTCGTTGCGGCGCCACCAGGTGAACGCTTCCTGGTACTTGGCGATGGTCGCGTCGAGCTCGGCGTCCGTACCGCGCGCCATGTCGAGGAAGGACGGCTCGCCCTCGAATCCCTCGGGAGTGAACGCCTTGCGGTCGAGACCCGCGGAGAACGACTTACCCTCTCCACGGAGCACGACGACCCGCACCGAGCCGGGCAGCGCCCGCCCGGCCTGCGCCAACGCCCGCCACAGAGCGGGAGACTGGGCGTTGCGCTTGGCCGGATTGGTGAGGGTCACCGTGGCGACCGCGTCGTCGACGGTGAGTCGTACGCCGTCCTTGTCGAGCACGGAGTCGAGCGAGGTCATGAGGCCTCCGGATCGGTCAGTCGACTTGCCGAGCAGCATGTCGAGCTAAGTGACTGAACAGTAACCACCCGACCGACAACCCCATCGACCGGGTGGCCACCGCCGAAGCCGGTGAACCCGGGGCGGGTCCGGACGACCTGCCCCGATCCGTCGAAGCCCTCAAGCCGTGGTGGCCTTCTTGCCTCGTGTCGCCCCGCCGCGTCCACGCAGCGTGACTCCGGACTCACTGAGCATCCGGTGGACGAATCCGTAGGAGCGGCCGGTCTCTTCGGCCAACGCCCGGATGCTCGCACCGGAGTCGTACTTCTTCTTCAGGTCTGCCGCGAGCTTGTCACGCGCGGCGCCGGTCACCCGGCTGCCCTTCTTCAGAGTCTCGGCCACCCGTGCCTCCTCATGGGAAGTGCGCTCTGGACTCTCATGATCACCCCTCGGGGGCTTCCTGGCCACCCATTCGACAAGGTCCACGCAACCGGATTCCGCGCGGGGAAAGGGCCCGACATGTTCGGAATCCTGCATTCCGCAGGGCTGTGGAGACGGGCGGGGCCGGGTCCGGAACGGAACAGCCAGGTCAGGGCCACACGGGGGTCGTACCCCCAAATGGGTGTACCGCGCAGCAGTCGGCCGAGCCGCCGCGGACGCGGTACGAGACGTCCTCACACAGATGACGGATCACACATGAGCCGAATGGTCCAGACGGTGTGGAGCGGGGCCGCACCGGCGGCCCACCGCGGATCAGGCCAGCGCGACCAGGTCCTGGTAGTCCGCTCCCCACAGGTCCTCGATCCCGTCCGGCAGCAGGATGATGCGCTCCGGCTGGAGGGCCTCGACCGCTCCCTCGTCGTGCGTGACGAGGACGACGGCGCCCTTGTACGTGCGCAGCGCGCCGAGGATCTCCTCACGGCTGGCCGGGTCGAGGTTGTTCGTCGGCTCGTCCAGGAGCAGCACGTTGGCGGAGGACACCACCAGCGTGGCCAGCGCGAGACGGGTCTTCTCGCCACCGGAGAGCACGCCCGCGGGCTTGTCGACGTCGTCGCCGGAGAAGAGGAAGGAGCCCAGGACCTTGCGGACCTCGACGAGATCGAGGTCGGGGGCTGCCGAGCGCATGTTCTCCAGGACCGTGCGCTCCGGGTCGAGGGTCTCGTGCTCCTGGGCGTAGTAGCCGAGCTTGAGTCCGTGGCCCTCGACGACCTGGCCGGTGTCGGGCTTCTCGGCGCCGCCGAGGAGCCGCAGCAGCGTGGTCTTGCCCGCGCCGTTGAGGCCGAGGATGACAACCCGGGAACCCTTGTCGATGGCGAGGTTCACATCGGTGAAGATCTCCAGGGAGCCGTACGACTTGGACAGGCCCTCCGCCATCAGAGGTGTCTTGCCGCACGGCGCGGGCTCGGGGAAGCGCAGCTTGGCGACCTTGTCGGCGACCCGTACCGCGTCCAGGCCGGACAGCAGCCGCTCGGCGCGCTTGGCCATGTTCTGCGCGGCCACGGTCTTGGTCGCCTTGGCGCGCATCTTGTCGGCCTGCGCGTTGAGGGCCGCGGCCTTCTTCTCGGCGTTCTGCCGCTCGCGCCTGCGGCGCTTCTCGTCGGCCTCGCGCTGCTGCTGGTAGAGCTTCCAGCCCATGTTGTAGACGTCGATCATCGAGCGGTTGGCGTCGAGGTAGAAGACCTTGTTGACGACGGTCTCGACGAGCTCGACGTCGTGGGAGATCACGATGAAGCCGCCGCGGTAGTTCTTGAGGTAGTCGCGCAGCCAGACGATCGAGTCGGCGTCGAGGTGGTTCGTCGGCTCGTCGAGCAGCAGGATGTCGGCGTCCGAGAACAGGATGCGAGCCAGCTCCACGCGGCGCCGCTGACCGCCGGAGAGCGTGTGGAGCGGCTGCCCGAGCACCCGGTCGGGCAGGCTGAGCGCGGCGGCGATGGTGGAGGCCTCGGCCTCGGCGGCGTAACCGCCCTTGGTGAGGAACTCCGTCTCCAGGCGCTCGTACTTCTTCATCGCCTTCTCGCGGGTGGCGCCCTTGCCGTTCGCCATCCGGTCCTCGTTCTCCCGCATCCTGCGCAGGATCAGGTCGAGGCCGCGGGCGGAGAGGATGCGGTCGCGGGCGAGCACGTCGAGGTCGCCGGTGCGCGGGTCCTGCGGGAGGTAGCCGACCTCTCCGGAGCGGGTGATGGTGCCGCCGACCGGGGCGCCCTCGCCCGCGAGGCACTTGGTGAGAGTGGTCTTGCCCGCTCCGTTGCGGCCGACGAGGCCGATGCGGTCGCCCTTGGCGACGCGGAAGGAAGCGGACTCAATGAGGATGCGGGCGCCGGCACGCAGCTCGATGCCGGAAGCGGTGATCACGGTAAGACTCCAGGGCGGGTGGTGGGCGGCGGACGGGTGGTTACGGACTCACGACTCGACGCCGCTAATGCACAAGGAGAATTGCCATGCGGCTCATTCTACTGGCGGTACGCAACTGGTTTGCCGCGCCTGCCGGGGCCGCCCCTCCCGCGTCCCGGCCCGTGCCGCCCAGCGCGCCGGACGGTCCCGTTGGTCATTCACGGGTGGTCTCCCCAATACTCTGCGGAGGCGGTCGGAGTACCACGGCCGGAGCGGAGGGTGGCATCACATGCAGTTCGACGACGACGCCGATCTGGACACGTCCGAAGTCCAGGACGTGCGCGGCAGCCGCATCCCGGGAGGCGCAGCCACCGTGGGGGGCGGCGTCGTCGGCCTCATCGTGCTGGTGGTGGGACTGTTCCTGGGCATCCGCCCCGATCAGCTCGGGCTGTCGTCCGGCGATTCGGGGACGACGGCGACCGCGTCCTCGCCGGCGCAGGTGGAGCAGTCCTGCCGGACCGGGCAGGACGCGAACACCAGGGACGACTGCCGGACGGTCGCGGTGGTCAACAGCCTGCAGGACTTCTGGACCCAGGAGTTCCAGAGGCAGGGCGAGCGGTACAGCAAGGCGCGGACGACACTGTTCACCGACCGGGTGAACACCGCGTGCGGCTCCGCGACCTCGGCGGTCGGGCCGTTCTACTGCCCGGCCGACCAGAAGGTCTATCTGGACCTGGGCTTCTTCGAGGAGCTGCGGACGAAGTTCGGCTCCAGCGGCGGCCCGTTCTCCCAGGCGTACGTCGTCGCCCACGAGTACGGACACCATGTGCAGAACCTGGCCGGGACTCTGGGCCGGACGCAGGACGGACGCACCGGCGCGGACAGCAACTCGGTCCGGGTTGAGCTGCAGGCGGACTGCTACGCGGGGGTCTGGGCGCACCACGCGACGAGCACGCCGGACAAGCGGACCGGGCGGCCGTTGATCACGTCGCTGACGCAGACGGACATCCGGGACGGGCTCGACGCGGCGGCGGCGGTCGGTGACGACCGGATCCAGGAGAAGTTCCAGGGGCGGGTCACTCCGGAATCCTGGACGCACGGCTCGTCCGCGCAGCGGCAGGAGTGGTTCACGACGGGCTACCGCAGCGGCGACATGAAGGCGTGCGACACCTTCCGGTGAGCGGTGCCCCCGGTGGCCGGTCCGCTCGCCGAGCGGTCCGCCCGGTGGCCGACGCCCTCCGTCGAGCGGTGTCCCCTCCGGGCGGCTTCCTCCGTTGAGCGGCGCCTCCCCCGGGTCTCCTTCCGGAGGAGCGGCCTCCCCGGCGGACGGGGAGGCCGTCCGCGTCACACGCCGCCGGTGTGCACCTGGAACGCGGCCCGGCGCACCGCCTTGGCCAGGGCCGGGTCCGGATGGGCGGCGGCCAGTGCCACCAGCACCTGCACGGTACGCGGATGGCCGACAGCCCGTACCTCGTCGAGAAGCGCGGGCACGGTGCCCTGGACAGCCGAGTCGAGGTGGCGCACCAGCAGCCCGGTCTCGCCGTGGTCGGCGACCGCCGCCGCGGTGTCGACCCAGAGCCAGGTGGCCTCCTCGCGGCTGAGGGCGTCCTGGGCGTCTTCGGGGTCGGCGCCCTCGAACTCGGCGAGCCACAGCAGCGCGTAGGGGCGCAGTGAGGAGTCGGCGAGAACCGAGCGGACCTCTGGCTCGGCGGGTGCGCCGACGACCCGGAGCGCCTCGAAGGCGAGCCCGCGCAGCAGGGCGTCCTCGCCGCGGGCGACGGTGAGGAGTTCGGCGACGGCGCTGCCGACGGGCCGGGCGGCGAGCCAGGCGCGGTATTCGTCGCGGGCCGGGCCGGGGGTGAGCCGGGCGCAGCCGTGCAGCATGTCGGCGGCGGACTGCTCGATGTTTCCGGCGGGGCTCTGGGCTGCGACGCAGATCTGCTCCAGCTTGACCCAGACCGCCCAGTTGCCGAGCGGGGTGAGGGTGGCGTGCCCGGCGCCGAGGGTGAGCGCCCCGACGGCGGCCAGTCCTTCCAGGGCCCAGTCCAGGAGCCGGGCGACCAGGGCGGCCGGATGTGCGGCGGGGCCCGGTCCGGCCGGCTCGGGCGACGGCCCGTACGGCACCTCGCAGCGCTCCTCGTGGAGTTCCGCGACACGCTGTTCGAGGAGGTCCAGGAGGGCGGGCACGGCGACCGGGCCGGCCGAGAGCTGGAGGAGGGAGAGCACCTGGGGCACCGCCTCGACGGTCTCGGCGACCGCGGTGACCTCGATGCCGTCGGGGGCCGGGTGGACGAGGGACCAGGCGTCGAACAGCGCCACCCAGCCGCGCAGTACGGCGGAGTCGTCGCGGTCCCAGGCGCGCAGCCGCCACCCGGGGCGCGCGGTGCCGCCGTGGAGTTCCACGAGGCCGGCGAGGCGGGCCCGGTCCCAGCCGGAGCGCACCTGGGCCGGGGAGAGCTCCAAGGCCGTCGCGGCCCCTTCGAGTGCCTGGGCGACCGGGGGCGGGGCGCCCGGGATCGCGCCGTCGGCCGCCCAGCGGGCGATCCGCACGGCGTCGGCGAGAACGGCCCTCGCCTGGCGGGCCAGTTCGGACCGGGGCGGGGTGCCCTCCGGGGGGCGGGGCGCCGGCCTGGTGCGCCGGGTGGTCACGGCCTTGCGAGCGGTGGCGAGGGGTCGTGGGCGGACAAGTCGGAGCCTGGAGTCGCGCGGGGTACGGGACGTCACGAAGAGCAGTCTTGCCCCTGACGGCCCGAAAGCCCAAACGGAACCCGAATTCGCGGTGGACGGCATGGGGGACGGGGTCGGGAACCAATCGCCCCATCCCGCGCATCGGCTCACATGAGGGGCGTGAGGAAGCGGCGCAGGGTCTCCTCGTAGTGGGTCGGATCGGCGTTCCACATCGCCCCATGCGGAGCCTGCGGAACGGTGCGCAGGGCGATCAGTTCCGGGCGGCGGGCGGCGAGGTCGCGGGACGGCTGCCAGGGGGCCAGGGTGTCGTCCGGTCCGTGGAAGATCAGCGTCGGGGCGCGCAGGGACGACGCGAGGGAGCCGTCCAGGAGGCGGGCGCCCTGCAGTCCGGTCTGTCCCTGGGCGGCGCGGACGGCGAGCGGCAGCAGGGCGGCCGGGACGCCCCGGGCGGTGGCCAGGGCGCGGAGCGTGGCCGCCCAGTCCAGTACCGGGGAGTCGAGCACAAGGCCGCTGATCCGGTCCCGGAGCGCGGAGCCGACGGCCGCGTGCAGCGCCATGGAGGCGCCGGTGGACCAGCCGTGCAGGATGACCTTCTCCGCCCCGTACCGGACGGCGAAGCGGATCGCGGCGTCCAGGTCGCGCCATTCGGACTCGCCGAGGTGGGCGAGGCCGTCCGGGGAGCGCGGGGCGCCGGGGTCCCCGCGGTAGGCCAGATCGAGGACGGGCAGGCGCAGGTCGTACAGGAACCCCATCAGGTTCATGGGGTGTTCCCGGGTGGTGCCGAGACCGTGCACGGTGATGACCCAGGTGTCGCGGGGACCGGGCACGAACCAGGCCGGCAGGGTTCCGAGTTCGCCGGGAATCTCGACCTCCTCGTGGTCGAGGCCGAGCGCCGAGGAGGGGTTCCCGCTGTGCAGCTGGGGCGTGATCCGGACCTTGACACCGGTCTCCAGGGTGCCCCGGTCGACGCGTTCCAGCCTGCGGACGACGGTGTCGGGGGCGTGGTGGGCGTGCTCGACCACCGGGCCGACGACGGCGTGCAGGCCGTCGCCCACCAGTCCGTACGTACCGGGCCGCAGGGAGGTGAGGGAGCGGGTGAGGGTGACCCGGCCGGCTGCCGTGGCGTGCACGGTGAGCCCCCGGTCCGCGGGGAGCGGCCGTCCCGACGGCGCCCTGAGAGCGGCGTCGCCGGCGTACCGGCCGGCCGCGACCGCCGCCGCACCGAGGCCGAGGATCGTGGTGACGGCTGCTGCCGTGACTGTTGCCGGGCGCACCGCTCCAGTCTGGTGGGGCGGCTCACCCCCTTGCCACCCGGACGGGGCCGTCCGGGTGACGGCGGGAGGGCGGAACGGACCGGACAGTGGCGCGTCAGGGACCGAACGGCCCGTGGGCGAGATCCGGACGTCCCGCCCCGCGGTACGGCGGGGGCGGGTGGAAACGGAACGGGCCGCCCACCGGCGGCGGAGCGGGGTCAGCGCGGTTGCCCGTACCCCTTCAATGCCTCCCGTACGTCGTCCAGCTGGGCCGGGGAGAGCAGGTTCGGGGAGCGTCCGGGCACGGAACTCGCGGCGAGCCGGAGCCGGCAGAGCCATTCGAGCTGGGCGGTCCGGTCGTACGCCTCGTCCAGGGTGGTGCCGTGGGTGACGGTGCCGTGGTTCTGGAGCAGGCAGCCGGTGCGGTCGCGCAGTGCGTCGAGCATGTTCACGGCCAGCTCGTCGGTTCCGTAACGCGCGTAGGCCGCGACCCGCACCGGCCCGCCGAGCACGGCGGCGGCGTAGTGGATCGGCGGGACCTCGGGGACCAGGGTGACCAGGATCGTGTCGCCGACCCTGGCCGAGACGTTGCCCGACGTGCCGACGACGAGCCCGTCGGCCGCCGTCCTGTGGGCGGTGGCGACGACTCCCGCCCACGCCCGTTCGATCGCGTCCCGCTGGTGATCGCTCACGCGGCGATCCTGTCGGCCCGCCGGGGCGTGCGTACACAGGGCCGAGCCGAGGAATCACGGACAGTGACGTCGGGGCGCGAGGGGGCTACGGGGCGGCCGGAACGCGCCTTTGGGAGCGCTTTGCCGCGACACCGTGACGCCCCATCCAGTTCATCTCCTGTTCACCAACGTTGCTTACCGTCCACCTGCCAATGCCGTCGAACGATTGCCTGGGTAAATGGAACACATCACGCTGCTCCTCGCGATAGTGATCGCGACAGCTCTAGTGTTCGACTTCACGAACGGTTTCCATGACACCGCCAACGCGATGGCAACCACCATCTCCACCGGCGCACTCAGACCGAAGACCGCGGTGGCCATGTCCGCCGTTCTCAATCTCGTCGGTGCGTTCCTGTCCGTGGAGGTCGCCAAGACGATCTCCGGCGGGATCATCAACGAGGACGGTCTGCGGACGGAGGTCATCTTCGCGGCGCTCGTCGGCGCCATCCTGTGGAATCTGCTGACGTGGCTGGTCGGCCTGCCGTCCAGTTCCTCGCACGCCCTGTTCGGCGGTCTGATAGGCGCCGCGGTCATGTCGGTCGGCTGGTCGTCGGTCAACGGCGGCACGGTCGTCACCAAGGTGCTGATCCCCGCGATCGCCGCCCCGATCGTCGCCGGTCTGGCGGCGCTGCTGGCCACCCGGCTGACGTACCGGATCGGCAGGAACATCCGCGACGAGGCCCAGGAGAAGACCGCCGCCAAGGGCTACCGCGCCGGTCAGATCGCCTCGGCCGGGCTGGTCTCCCTCGCCCACGGCACCAACGACGCGCAGAAGACCATGGGCATCATCACCCTGGCCCTGATCACGAGCGGTGTGCTGCGCCCCGGCGCCAACCCTCCGGTCTGGGTCATCGTGTCCGCCGGTGCGGCCATCGCGCTCGGCACCTACCTGGGCGGCTGGCGGATCATCCGCACCATGGGCACCGGCCTCACCGACCTCCGCCCGCCTCAGGGTTTCGCCGCCCAGACCAGTGCGGCCACGGTCATCCTGGCCTCCTCGCACCTCGGTTTCTCCCTCTCCACCACCCAGTCCTGCTCCGGCGCCGTGATGGGCGCGGGGCTCGGCCGCCAGGGCGGCGTGGTCCGCTGGTCCACCGCCACCCGGATGTTCGTCGCCTGGGGACTGACGCTGCCCGCCGCGGGCCTGGTCGGCGCGGGTGCCGAGTTCCTGACCAAGCAGGGCACCTGGGGCATCGTCCTCGTCGCCGCGCTGCTGGTCGCGGGCTCCGGCTCGATCTGGCTGGTGTCGCGGCGCAAGCCGGTCGGCCACGACGACGTCGCCCCGCCGCAGAGCGCCGCCGAGCCCGCGGGCGTCGTCACCACGGCCATCGCCGCCGTCAGCCCGCCGCCCACCCTCGCGGCCACCGCCTCGACGCAGGACCTCATGACCGTCATCCCGGCCGCACCCGTGCCCCCGGCCCCGGCGGTCACCGCCCAGGACCCGGCGCGCCCCGCCACCGTCTAGTGCCGTGACCGGCAGGGTTCACCGGCCACAGCCCGAGCGGCCTTCCCTCGTACCGGCCTCGCCGATCGCGCGGACCGTCCGCAGACCGTCTAAGGAATCAGCATGAAAATCGACTGGGCAGCCCTCGGCTCCGTCTTCGGTGTGTCCCTCGTCGTCACCGTCGCGCTGGTGGGTCTCTTCACCCTGGGCATCATCGGGCTCGCCAAGCAGCCGGCGGCGGAGGGCGGTTCGGGAGGCTCCGGCGCGTCACGGCCGCTGGCGCGTGCGGGCGCATACGCCTGCTTCGCGCTGTGCGCCGCGGCGGTCGCGTACGGGATCTATCTGATCGTCGTCTGAGCCCCGCCTCCTCCCCTTTCCGCGCTCCTCCGACGGGCCGGACGCATGCCGTGCGTCCGGCCCGTCGTGGTGCGCCGGTGCGGTTGTGGGCCTCAGCACATTGCGCCGCCGCAGGTCAACGGCAAGTTGACGGGCCTTCGCGGAGCGTGGTGGACTGCCGGAGCCATTTACGGCGACAGCAGAGGAAGCCGGTGCGAATCCGGCGCGGTCCCGCCACTGTCACCGGGGAGCGGTCCCCCACACCGGGAAGTCACGGCACGCGCGAGCGAGCTGGAAGGCCGGGGGAAGCCGCGGATCCGGGAGCCAGGAGACTCTCGTCGCCGGTCACGTCGAACCAGGGCGCGGACCCTGAGTGAGGACATGTCGCCATGCCTGGCAGCCGTGCGTCGATCGCTGTGACGCTCTCACCGAGAGCCTCCCGTACGAAGGTCCTTCGAGGCACCGCGGCCGGTTGAGCCATGCGTGCCGATCGCGTGTTCGCGTACGGCGCCACGGCCGGTCTGATCGGCGATCTGCTGCTCGGTGACCCCCGCAGGGGGCACCCGGTCGCCGCCTTCGGGCGGGCCGCAGCGGCCGTCGAGCGCCGTCTGTGGCGCGACCACCGCGGGTGGGGCGCGCTGCACACCCTCGTCTGCGCCGGAGGCGCCGCGGGGGGCGCGGCGCTGCTCTCCCGTGCCGTACGGCGTCACCCCGCCGCCTCCATCGCGCTGACCGTGGCCGCCACCTGGTCCGTGGTCGGTGGCACGTCGCTGGGACGGGAGGCGCGGGCCATCGGCGGCGCCCTGGAGGCGCGGGACGTCGCGCTCGCCCGGGAACGGCTGCCGCATCTGTGCGGGCGCGACCCGCACTCCCTCGACGGGCCGCAGATCGCCCGCGCCGTGGTGGAGTCCGTGGCCGAGAACACCTCGGACGCCGTGGTCGGCGCCCTGGTGTGGGGGGCGCTGGCCGGTGTGCCCGGGCTCGTCGGCTTCCGGGCGGTCAACACCCTGGACGCGATGGTCGGCCACAGGTCGCTCCGCCACCGCCGCTACGGCTGGGCCTCCGCCCGCCTCGACGACCTCGTGGGCTGGCCGGGCGCCCGGCTCACCGCGCTGCTCGCGGTGGCCGCCGGCGGCCGTCCGCGCGACGCCGTGCGGGCGTGGCGGGCCGACGCCACGAAGCACCCGAGCCCCAACGCGGGCCCGGTGGAGGCGTCGTTCGCGGGCGCGTTGGGCGTGCGGCTGGGCGGCACGCTGGCGTACGGCGGCCGGGTCGAGCACCGCCCCGTCCTCAACGGGGCGGACGGCCGGGCGGTGGAGACCGCGGACATCGAGCGCGCGGTGCGGCTGTCGCGCCGGGTGGGTCTGCTGGCCCTCGGCGTGTGCGTGGCCGGACGGCTGGGCGCGGGCCTCGTGGTGCGCCGTGTCGCGGGCGAGCGGCTCGCGGGCGCGTCGAGCGCCGTCGCGTCGGCCGCGGGCACGGGGAGCGCCGTCGCGTCGGCCGCGGGCGCACGGGCCGCGCGGCTCGCGTTCACGGGACGCCTGATCGCAGGACGGAGACGGACATGAGCGGCGGACTCCTGGTCGCCGGAACCACCTCGGACGCCGGCAAGAGCGTCGTCACGGCGGGCATCTGCCGCTGGCTCGCGCGCCGGGGCGTGAAGGTGGCGCCCTTCAAGGCGCAGAACATGTCGCTGAACTCCTACGTCACCCGTGAGGGTGCCGAGATCGGCCGCGCCCAGGCCATGCAGGCGGCGGCCGCCCGGGTGGAGCCGACGGCGCTGATGAACCCGGTGCTGCTCAAGCCCGGCGGGGACCGCTCCAGCCAGGTCGTCCTGATGGGCAGGCCGGTGGGCGAGATGAGCGCGCGCGGCTACCACGGCGGACGGCAGGAGGCGCTGTTCGGCACGGTCGTGGACTGCCTGGACCGGCTGCGGAGCACGTACGACGCGGTGATCTGCGAAGGGGCGGGCAGCCCGGCCGAGATCAATCTGCGGCGCACGGACATCGTGAACATGGGCATCGCCCGAGCGGCGCGCTTCCCGGTGGTGGTGGTCGGCGACATCGACCGCGGCGGCGTCTTCGCCTCGTTCTTCGGTACGACGGCGCTGCTCTCCGCCGAGGACCAGTCGCTGGTCGCGGGCTATCTCGTGAACAAGTTCCGCGGCGATGTGTCGCTGCTGGAGCCGGGGCTGGAGATGCTGCGCGAGGTCACCGGCCGCCCGACGTACGGGGTGCTGCCCTTCGCGCACGGTCTCGGCATCGACGAGGAGGACGGGCTGCGGGTCTCGCTGCGCGGCGCCGTACGCGAGTCGGCCGTGGCCCCGCCGCACGGCGAGGACGTGCTGCGCGTCGCGGTGTGTGCCGTTCCGCTGATGTCGAACTTCACCGACGTGGACGCGCTGGCCGCCGAACCGGGCGTCGTCGTCCGCTTCGTGGACCGCGCCGAGGAGCTCACCGACGCCGATCTGGTCGTCGTGCCGGGCACCCGGGGCACCGTCGGGGCACTCGCCTGGCTGCGCGAGCGCGGGCTCGCCGACGCCCTGGCCCGGCGCGCCGCCGAGGGCCGGCCGGTACTCGGGATCTGCGGCGGCTACCAGGTGCTCGGCGAGCACATCGAGGACGAGGTCGAATCCCGGGCCGGGCACGTCGACGGGCTCGGACTGCTGCCGCTGCGCGTCCGGTTCGACCGCGAGAAGACCCTCGCCCGGCCCGTCGGGGAGGCGCTGGGCGCGCCGGTCGAGGGGTACGAGATCCACCACGGCGTCGCGGACGTGCGCGGTGGTGAGCCGTTCTTCACCGACGGCCGGGGCCGCGCCCTGGACGGCTGCCGGGCCGGCGCCGTGTGGGGCACCCACTGGCACGGCTCGCTGGAGAGCGACACGTTCCGCCGCCGTTTCCTGGCCGAGGTCGCCCGCGCCGCCGGGCGCCGCTTCGTCCCCGCCCCCGACACCTGTTTCGCCGAGCTGCGCGAGGAGCAGCTCGACCGGCTCGGCGACCTGATCGAAGAGCACGCAGACACCGACGCGCTGCTCCGGCTCATCGAGTCGGGCGCGCCGTCGGAACTTCCCTTCATCGCCCCCGGAGCACCTGGAGCACGCGTATGAACGCCCCCACGAGCACCGTGCTGTTGCTGTCGACCGCCGACACGGACCTGCTGGCCGCCCGCGCCTCCGGCGCGCCCTACCGGATCGGCAACCCCACCCGCATCGACGTCCACGAGGAGTTGCCCGCGCTGATCGAGGGCTCCTCCGTCGCCGTCGTCCGGCTGCTCGGCGGCAAGCGCGCCTGGGAGGACGGCCTGGCCGTGCTCAGGGCATCCGGTGTCCCGACCGTGCTGCTGGGCGGTGAGGCGGTGCCGGACGCGGAGCTGATGGCGGAGTCGTCCGTGCCCGCCGGGGTCGTCGCGGAGTCGCTGCGCTACCTGGTGGAGGGCGGTCCGGCCAACCTCGTGGAGCTGGCCCGCTTCCTCTCCGACACGGTGCTGCTGACCGGTCACGGCTTCGCCGAGCCGCAGCGGATGCCGGAGTGGGGCGTGCGCGGCGACCGGGGGTTCACCGAGGGCCGCCCGACCGTCGGGGTGCTGTTCTACCGGGCGCACGAACTGTCCGGGAACACCTCGTTCGTGGATGTGCTGTGCGACGCGATCGAGGCGCGCGGCGCCAACGCCCTGCCGGTGTACTGCGGTTCGCTGCGCGGCGCGGACGCCGGTCTGTACGAGCTGCTGGGCCGGGCCGACGCCCTGGTCGCCACCGTCCTGGCGGCGGGCGGCACGCGCGCCTCGGACGCCTCCGCCGGGGGCGACGAGGAGGCGTGGGACATCGGCGCGCTCGCGGAGCTGGACGTCCCGGTGCTCCAGGGCCTGTGCCTGACCTCGACGCGCGCCGCGTGGGAGGCGTCGGACGCCGCGCTGTCCCCCATGGACGCGGCGATGCAGGTGGCGATCCCCGAGTTCGACGGCCGACTGATCACGGTGCCGTTCTCCTTCAAGGAACAGGGTCCTGACGACGTGCCGGTGTACCGGGCCGACCCGGAACGGGCCGCGCGGGTCGCCGGGATCGCGGTGCGGCACGCGGCGCTGCGGCACAAGCCGAACGCCGAGAAGCGGATCGCCCTGGTCTTCACCGCCTACCCCACCAAGCACTCCCGGGTCGGCAACGCGGTGGGGCTGGACACGCCCGCGTCGGCGGTGCGGGTCCTGGACGCCCTGCGCGGCGCCGGATACGCGGTCGACGGCTACCCGGACAACGGCGACGAGCTGATCCACCGGCTCATCGAGGCCGGTGGGCACGATGTGGAGTGGCTGACCGAGGATCAGCTCGCCGCCGCCCCCGCGCGGGTACCGCTGGCCGACTACCGGGCCTGGTTCGGCAAGCTGGACCCGGAGCTGCGGGACTCGATGCTGGAGCACTGGGGCGAGCCGCCGGGCTCGCTGTACGTGGACGGCGACGAGATCGTCCTCGCCTCGCTCCGGTTCGGGAACGTGGTGGTGCTGATCCAGCCGCCGCGCGGTTTCGGGGAGAACCCGATCGCGATCTACCACGACCCGGACATGCCGCCGTCGCACCACTACATGGCGACGTACCGCTGGCTGGAGAACTCGTTCGGCGCGGACGCGGTCGTCCACATGGGCAAGCACGGCACGATGGAGTGGCTGCCGGGCAAGGGCCTGGGCCTGTCCGCGGGCTGCGGGCCGGACGCGGTGCTGGGCGAGCTGCCGCTGGTCTACCCGTTCATCGTCAACGACCCGGGCGAGGGCACCCAGGCCAAGCGGCGCGGGCACGCCACGGTGGTGGACCATCTGGTGCCGCCGATGGCCCGTGCCGACACCTATGGGGACCTGGCCAAGCTGGAGCAACTGCTCGACGAGTACGCGCTGGTCAGCGATCTCGACCCGGCGAAGGCACCGACGGTGCGGGCGCAGATCTGGACGCTGGTGAAGGCCGCCGAGCTCCACCACGACCTGCATGTCGAGGAGCAGCCGGACGACGACGCGTTCGACTCGTTCGTCATGCACATCGACGGCTACCTGTGCGAGATCAAGGACGTCCAGATCCGGGACGGCCTGCACATCCTGGGCGGCGGTCCGGTCGGCGAGGCGCGGGTCAACCTGGTGCTGGCGGTGCTGCGCGCGTCCCAGGTGT
This sequence comes from Streptomyces sp. NPDC052042, assembly GCF_044548345.1. Classification (NCBI taxonomy): domain Bacteria; kingdom Bacillati; phylum Actinomycetota; class Actinomycetes; order Kitasatosporales; family Streptomycetaceae; genus Streptomyces; species Streptomyces sp. NPDC052042. The sequence continues at coordinate 62,136 of NZ_JBIUBU010000001.1, forward strand.
GGGGCGGCACGGCGAACGCGCTACCGGGCCTACGGGCCTCGATCGCCGCTCATTTCGGGCTGAGCGAACGGGAGTTGCTGGCCGAGCCGGGTGCGCCGGTGAAGGTGCCCGCGGAGCTGACCGAGCTGGTCGACGGACCGGCGCGCTCCGGCGCGGACGCCATCGACCTGCTGGAGAAGCTGTGCCGCCGCCTCGCGGAGGGCATGGAGGAGCGCGACTGGGACGTGGCGGACGCGGCCGGGCTGGTGCGGGAGGTGCTGGGCACCGAACTCCCCGAGGCGGTGGCCGTGCTGGGTTTCGCGTGCGAGGAGGTGGTGCCCCGACTGGCCCGGACCACGGACGAGATCGGCCACATCCTGCGGGCGCTGCACGGCGGGTTCGTCCCGGCGGGCCCGTCCGGCTCGCCGACGCGCGGGCTGGTCAATGTGCTGCCGACGGGCCGGAACTTCTACTCGGTGGACCCGAAGGCGATCCCCTCCCGGCTGAGCTGGGAGGTCGGCCAGTCGCTGGCGGACTCGCTGATCGCCCGCTATCTCGCCGACACGGGCGCGTACCCGAAGTCGGTGGGCCTGACCGTGTGGGGCACCTCGGCGATGCGTACGCAGGGCGACGACATCGCGGAGATCCTGGCGCTGCTGGGCTGCCGCCCGGTGTGGGACGACGCCTCGCGCCGGGTCACCGGGTTCGAGGTGGTGCCGCTCGCCGAACTGGGGCGCCCGCGCATCGATGTGACGGTGCGCATCTCCGGGTTCTTCCGGGACGCGTTCCCGCACGTGGTGGGCCTGATCGACGACGCGGTGCGGGCGGTGGCGGAGCTGGACGAGCCGGCCGAGTCCAACTACGTACGGGCGCACGCCGACGAGGACACCGCGGTCCACGGCGACCGCCGCCGGGCCACGGCCCGGGTCTTCGGCTCGAAGCCGGGGGCGTACGGGGCGGGTCTGCTGCCGCTGATCGACGCCCGGAACTGGCGCTCGGACGCGGATCTGGCCGAGGTGTACGCGGTGTGGGGCGGTTACGCGTACGGGCGCGGGCTCGACGGGCGGGCGGCGCGCGGCGACATGGAGACGGCGTTCCGGCGGATCGCGGTGGCGGCGAAGAACGTCGACACCCGCGAGCACGACCTGGTGGACGCCGACGACTACTTCCAGTACCACGGCGGCATGGTCGCCATGGTGCGGCATCTGACCGGCGCGTCGCCGGAGGCGTACGTCGGGGACAGCGCCACGCCGGACCAGGTGCGCACCCGGACGCTGGGCGAGGAGACGCACCGGGTGTTCCGGGCGCGGGTGGTGAACCCGCGGTGGATGGCGGCGATGCGGCGCCACGGCTACAAGGGCGCCTTCGAGATGGCCGCGACCGTGGACTACCTCTTCGGGTACGACGCCACGGCCGGGGTCGTCGACGACTGGATGTACGAGAAGCTGTCGGCCGAGTACGTCTTCGACGAGACCAACCGCGACTTCATGAAGAAGTCCAACCCCTGGGCGCTGCGCGGGATTTCGGAGCGTCTGCTGGAGGCGGCCGAGCGCGGGCTGTGGGCGGAGCCGGACGCGGCGACGCTGGAGCGGCTGCGGGCCACGTACCTGGAGCTCGAAGGCGATCTGGAGGGCGACGAGTGAGCGCGCGGAGGCTTCCCTCCCCCGCCCCGGGAGCAGTGACATCACACCGTTCGCCCAAGGAGGCATCGTGAACACGCCGTACCCCTTCACCGCCCTCGTCGGGCAGGACGATCTGCGGCTCGGGCTGCTCATCAACGCGGTCTCGCCCGCGGTCGGCGGTGTGCTGGTGCGCGGTGAGAAGGGCACCGCGAAGTCCACCGCCGTGCGGGCGCTCGCCGCGCTGATGCCCGAGGTCGACGTGGTCCCCGGCTGCCGGTTCTCCTGCGACCCCGCGTCGCCCGACCCGGCGTGCCCGGACGGCCCGCACGAGGCCGGGTCCGGTGTGGAGCGGGCCGCGCGGACCGTGGAGCTGCCGGTCGGCGCGTCCGAGGACCGGCTGGTCGGCGCCCTCGACATCGAGCGGGCGCTCTCCGAGGGCGTGAAGGCGTTCGAGCCGGGGCTGCTGGCCGAGGCCCATCGCGGCATCCTGTACGTCGACGAGGTCAATCTGCTCCACGACCATCTCGTGGACCTGCTGCTGGACGCGGCGGCCATGGGTGCCTCGTACGTGGAGCGCGAGGGCGTCTCGGTCCGGCACGCCGCGCGGTTCCTGCTGGTCGGCACCATGAACCCCGAAGAGGGCGAGCTGCGGCCGCAGTTGCTGGACCGGTTCGGGCTGACCGTCGAGGTCGCCGCGTCCCGGGACACCGACCAGCGGGTGGAGGTGGTGCGCCGACGCCTGGCCTACGACGCGGATCCCGCCGCCTTCGCCGCCGAATGGGCCGGTGAGGAGGGCGCGCTGCGGGCGAGGATCGCCGCCGCGCGGGCCCTGCTTCCCGGGGTGCGGCTCGGGGACGGGGCCTTGCGGCAGATCGCGGCGACCTGCGCCGCGTTCGAGGTGGACGGGATGCGCGCGGACATCGTGATGGCGCGGACCGCCACCGCGCTGGCCGCCTGGGCGGGGCGTACGGACGTACTGGCCGAGGACGTGCGGCAGGCCGCGCTGCTCGCCCTCCCGCACCGCCGCAGGCGCAATCCGTTCGACGCGCCGGGACTGGACGAGGACCGGCTCGACGAGGCGCTGGAGCAGCACGGCGGCGAGGACGACGACCCGGACCCGGACGGCCCCGACGGCGGCGGACGGCCCCCGCGGGGCGACGGCCCGGACACGCCGCCGCGCCCCGAAGGGGAGGCCGGGGACACGTCCGAGCCGTCCGTTCCCGAGCAGGCGGGCGCTGAACAGGAGCAGGGGCGGTCGCCCGGCGGCGGTGAGCAGCAGCCGGCACGGGCCGCCGAGCCGTTCCGAGCGAAGGCGCTGAGTGTGCCGGGGCTGGGCGAGGGCGCTGCGGGGCGGCGCTCCCGGGCGCGCACCGAGCACGGGCGCACCACCGGGGCGCGACGCCCGCACGGCGCCCTGACCAAGCTGCATCTGGCGGCGACGGTACAGGCAGCGGCCCCGCACCAGCGGGCGCGCGGGCGGTCGGGGCCGGGGCTGGTGGTGCGGCGGGACGATCTGCGGCAGGCCACCCGCGAGGGGCGCGAGGGCAACCTGGTGCTGTTCGTGGTGGACGCCTCCGGGTCGATGGCCGCCCGGCAGCGGATGGGCGCCGTGAAGGGCGCGGTGTTGTCGCTGCTGCTGGACGCGTACCAGCGGCGGGACAAGGTCGGGCTGGTCACCTTCCGGGGCCGGGACGCCGAGGTGGCGCTGCCGCCGACCTCGTCGGTGGACGCGGCGGCGGTGCGGCTGGAGGCGCTGCCGACCGGTGGGCGCACCCCCGTGGCGGCCGGACTGCTGAAGGCCCATGAGGTGCTGCGCGTGGAGCGGCTGCGCGATCCGTCGCGGCGTCCGCTGCTGGTCGTGGTGACCGACGGCCGGGCGACCGGCGGGCCGGAGCCGGTGGCGCTGGCCTCGCGGGCGGCCCGGCTGCACGCGGCGGAGGGCACCGCCTCCGTCGTCGTGGACTGCGAGTCGGGGCCGGTGCGGCTCGGGCTCGCGGCGGATCTGGCCCGTGATCTCGGGTCCGTCGCCGTCACCCTCGACGAACTGCGGGCCGACTCGATCACGGGCCTGGTCAAGGACATCCGTGGAACCGACAGGAGGGCGGCGTGATGCCGAAGGGACAGCCGGTCAGCGTGCCGGACGACGGGCTCACCACCCGTCAGCGCCGCAATCGTCCGCTGCTGGTGGTGCACACCGGCATCGGGAAGGGGAAGTCGACGGCGGCCTTCGGGCTGGCGCTGCGCGCCTGGAATCAGGGCTGGCCGATCGGCGTCTTCCAGTTCGTCAAGTCGGCGAAGTGGAAGGTCGGCGAGGAGAACGCGCTGAAGGTGCTCGGTGCGAGCGGCCAGGGCGGCACCGTCGACTGGCACAAGATGGGCGAGGGCTGGTCGTGGGTGCAGCGCGACCGGCAGCTGAGCAACGAGGAGGCGGCCCGCGAGGGCTGGGAGCAGGTCAAGCGGGATCTGGCCGCCGAGACGTACCGGCTGTACGTGCTCGACGAGTTCGCGTACCCGATGCACTGGGGCTGGGTCGACACCGCCGAGGTGGTCGAGGTGCTGCGGAGCCGTCCCGGTACCCAGCACGTGGTCGTGACCGGCCGCAACGCGCCGCAGGAGCTGGTGGACGCCGCCGATCTGGTGACCGACATGTCGAAGGTCAAGCACCCGATGGACGCCGGCCAGAAGGGTCAGCGGGGCATCGAATGGTGAACGCGCGGCGCTCGAACGGCCGACGCGCGGCGGCCGAGCGGTGAGTGGGCCCTGGTGAACGTTCCGCGTCTGGTGATCGCCGCTCCCGCGTCGGGGAGCGGCAAGACGACCGTGGCCACGGGGCTGATGGCGGCCTTCGCGGGCCGGGGTCTGGCCGTGTCCCCGCACAAGGTGGGGCCCGACTACATCGACCCCGGCTACCACGCCCTGGCCACGGGGCGGCCGGGCCGCAACCTCGACGCGTACCTGTGCGGCCCGGAGCTGGTCGCGCCGCTGTTCGCGCACGGGGCGCACGGCTGCGACCTGGCGGTCGTCGAAGGGGTGATGGGGCTGTACGACGGGGCCGCCGGGATGGGTGAGCTGGCGTCGACCGCGCACGTCGCGAAGCTGCTGCGGGCGCCGGTGGTGCTGGTCGTCGACGCCTCGTCGCAGTCACGGTCGGTGGCCGCGCTGGTGCACGGCTTCGCCTCCTGGGATCCGGAGGTGCGGATCGGTGGGGTGGTCCTCAACAAGGTGGGTTCGCCCCGCCACGAGGCGCTGCTGCGGGAGGCGCTGGACGAGTCGGGCGTGCCGGTGCTGGGGGTGCTGCGGCGGTCGGAGCCAGTGGCGGTGCCGTCGCGGCATCTGGGGCTGGTGCCGGTGGCCGAGCGGCGGCGCGACGCGCTGGACGCGGTCGCGGCGATGGCGGACCGGGTGCGGGCGGGCTGCGACCTGGACGCGTTGTGGGCGCTGGCCCGGTCCGCGCCCGGGGTGCCGGGCGAGGCGTGGGACCCGGCGGTGGCGCTGGAGGCGTGCGGCGGGCCGGTCGCCCGGCCCGTATCGGGTGCGCGGAGGGTCGCGGTGGCGGCCGGGGCCGCGTTCACGTTCTCGTACGCCGAGCACGGCGAACTGCTCGCCGCCGCCGGGGCCGAGGTGGTGCCGTTCGATCCGCTGCGGGACGAGGCGCTGCCCGAGGGCACACGGGGGCTGGTGGTCGGCGGGGGCTTCCCGGAGATGTACGCCTCGGAGCTGTCCGCCAACGCGGCGCTGCGCGGGGCCGTCGCCACGCTGGCGCAGGCCGGTGCTCCGGTGGCCGCCGAGTGCGCGGGGCTGCTGTATCTGGCGCGTGCGCTGGACGGGCTGCCGATGTGCGGGGTCCTGGAGGCCGAGGCGCGGATGTCCGAGCGGCTGACGCTGGGCTACCGGGACGCGGTGGCGGTCTCCGACAGCGTGCTGGCGGTGTCCGGGACGCGGATGCGCGGGCACGAGTTCCACCGCACGGTCCTGGAACCGGGCGCGGGGACGCGGCCGGCGTGGGGCCTGCACCAGCCGGAGCGGCGCGTGGAGGGGTTCGTACGGCGGGGCGTGCACGCGAGCTATCTGCATACGCACTGGGCCTCCGTGCCCGCTGCGGCCCGACGATTCGTTGAGAGGTGCGAGGGATGAACCACGGTCAGGGCGCAAGCAGGCTGATCGGCGTCGGCGTCGGGCCCGGTGACCCGGAGCTGGTGACTGTCAAGGGCGTGAACGCGCTGCGGGACGCCTCGGTGGTCGTCGTACCGGTGATGGACACCGGTGAGCGGGGGCGGGCCGAGGCCACCGTGCTGCACTACGTGGCGTCGGACAAGGTCGTGCGTGTGGTGTTCGCGCTCAACGAGCGCAGCGACCGGGCGCGCCGGGAGGCGGCGTGGGACGCGGCCGGTGAGCGGGTCGCGGAGCTGCTGCGCACGCACGGCTCCGTGGCGTTCGCGACGATCGGCGACCCCAATGTGTACTCGACGTTCACGTATCTCGCTCAGACGATCGGTGCCCTGCTGCCGGGGACGGCGGTGGAGACGGTGCCCGGGATCACGGCCATGCAGGACCTGGCCGCCCGTGGCGGCGCGGTGCTGACGGAGGGCACCGAGCCGTTGACGCTGGTGCCGGTGACGGCGGGCGCGGCGGTGCTGAAGCGGGCCCTGGAAGGTCCGGGGACGGTTGTCGCCTACAAGTTCGGCCGGCTGGCCGCGGAAGTGGCCGCCGCACTGCGGGAGACCGGCCGGGTCGAGGACGCGGTGTGGGGTTCGGCGCTCGGGCTGCCCGAGGAGTCGATCCGGCCCGCGGCGGACCTGGACGAGGGGCCGTTGCCGTATCTGTCGACGTTGATCGCGCCCGCGCCGCGCGACGGCGGGCGCGGCGGCAAGTTGTGACGCGCCCCGGGTGCGGTGCGGTGGTCGGTCCACGACGCCCACCCCCGACCGGGTGAAGCCAGCCCCGGCCACCGTGCACGGGCGGGCTGGAGCGGGCCGGGTGCGCGTGGTGCGTCTCCGGCGGGTTCTCCTCCGCCGCGGGCTACCCGGCAGACCTTGCCGGGAGCGGCACTGACGGATCGACACCGTGAGGCGCATCCCGGGGCGCCCGCCGCGCGCCCGTACCCGCTTCTTCTCCCGGTCCTCCTCGTTTTTCCCTCCACCACGCATGCCCTGTATGCCCCCTTGGCGAAAGGATCCCGTCCCATGTCCGAAGCAGTCGACGCGGCCGAAGAAGTCGAACCGGCCGATGCGGCCGGAACGGTTCACGCGACGGGCACGGCCGAGGCGCCCGCCCGAGGCCGGGTGACGTTCGTCGGTGCCGGGCCCGGCGCCGCCGATCTGCTGACCTTCCGGGCGGCGCGGGCCATCGCGGACGCCGATGTCGTCATCTGGGCGGCGAGCCTGGTGCAGGCGGAGGTCCTGGAGCACGCCCGGGAGGGCGCGGAGATCCTCGACTCGGCGCAGATGTCGCTGGAGCAGGTGGTCGCCGTGTACGAACGTGCCGCCGTCGAGGGGCTGAAGGTGGCCCGCATCCACTCCGGCGACCCGTCGCTGTGGGGCGGCACCCAGGAGCAGATCGACCAGTGCGCCGCACTGGGCGTGGCGGTCGAGATCGTGCCGGGGGTGTCGTCGTTCTCGGCGGTCGCGGCCATCGCGCGGCGGGAGCTGACGATCCCGGAGGTCGCGCAGTCCGTGGTCCTGACCCGGCTCGGCGGCGGCAAGACGCCGATGCCGCCGGGCGAGGAGGTACGGGAGTTCGCGCGGCACGGCACCACGATGGCGGTGTTCCTGTCGGCGGCCCGCTCCGGCCAGCTCACCCAGGAGCTGCTGGAGGGCGGCTATCCGACGTCGACGCCGGTCGTGATCGCGTACCAGGCGACCTGGCCGGAGGAGCTGGTCCTGCGCTGCACGGTCGGGACCCTGGAGGAGACGGTCAAGGAGCACAAGCTCTGGAAGCACACCCTCTTCCTCGTCGGCCCGGCGCTGTCGGCCTCGGGGACGCGTTCGCACCTCTACCACCCGGGGCACTTCCACGGCTACCGCAAGGCCGACAAGGCGGCGCGGGCCGAGCTGCGCGCCCAGCGGTCCGGCTCGTGAGCGGCGCCCACGTCACCGGCGCCGCGCCGATCCGGGTCTTCGGCACGGGGACGGGCGCACCGCTCGGCCCCGAAGCCCGGGAGGCGCTGGCTGCCGCCACGCTGGTGGTCGGCGCCCGGCGCCATCTGGAGGCCGCTCACCCGGCCGCGGAGACGGCAGGTGCCGCGTACGCGGCGCGGTCGGCACAGACCGGTGGCACTGAACGGACCGCACCGGCCACGGAGACAGAAGGGGCTGCACAGGCATCCCGGGCAGCGCGGAACGCGCGCATCGGACGCACCGAGCAGGGCGACGGACGGGCCGAACGGATCGTGCTCGGCCCGCTGGCGCCCGCGCTCGACCGGGTCGCGGAGCATCTGGCCCGGGGCGGGGCGCGGGTGGTCGTGCTGGCCTCCGGCGACCCGGGGTTCTTCGGGATCGTCCGGGCGCTCGCGGAGCGGTTCGGGCCGGCGGCGCTCGATGTGCGGCCGGGCGCGCCGTCCGTCGCGGTCGCGTTCGCCCGGCTCGGGCTGACGTGGGACGACGCGGTCGTGGTCAGCGCGCACGGCCGTGACCCGCGGACCGCGGTGAACGCCTGTCTGGCGCATCCGAAGGTGGCCGTGCTGACCGGGCCCGACGCCGGACCGGCGGAGCTGGCGGCCGGGCTGGTCCACGGGGCCGGGGGGCGCACGCTGGTCGTGGCGACGGCGCTCGGCGATCCGGAACGGGAGCGCGTCGAACGCCTCACCCCGGCCGAGGCGCTGGTCCGCGACTGGCCGGATCCGGTGAGCGTGGTGCTGTGCCTGGACGGGGCCCGGACGCTGTCGCCCTCGGCGCGGACCCTGGCGGGGGCGCCGGCGGGGCCGGACCGGTGGGCGCTGGAGGAGGCGGAGTTCGAGCACCGCGACTCGATGATCACCAAGTTCGAGGTGCGGGCCCTGGCGCTGGCCCGGCTGGGCCCGCGCACCGGTGACCTGGTGTGGGACGTCGGCGCCGGATCGGGTTCGGTGGCGGTGGAGTGCGCGCGGCTCGGCGCGGCGGCCGTCGCCGTGGAGAAGGCCGCGGACGGGGTCGCCCGGATCCGGGCGAACGCGTCGGCACACGGGGTGTACGTCGACGTGGTGCACGGCCCGGCCCCGGCGGCGCTCGACGGACTGGCCGATCCGGACGCGGTGTTCGTCGGTGGCGGCGGGCGCGAACTGCCCGCTGTCGTGGCGGCGTGCGCCCGGCGTGCGCGACGCACGGTCGTGGTGGCGCTGGCCGCCCTGGACCGGGTGCCGCAGGTGCGTGCGGCGTTGGCCGGGGCCGGGCTGGAGCCCGAGGGCGTGCTGCTGCAGTCCTCCCGGCTGGCGCCGCTGCCGGGCGGGGTGACGCGGCTCGCCGCGACCAACCCGGTCTTTCTGCTGTGGGGCAGCCGCCCCTCGGCCCTGACGAGCGGACGTGCGGGTGTGGCCTCTCCGCGTGCCCGCGCAAGTGAAGGAGCGATCCAGTGATCGGCCTGATTTCCGCGACGGCGGCGGGTGCCGCCGCCCGCGACCGGCTGGCCGCGGCCTGGCCCGGCCGGGCCAGGGTCTACGAGGGGCCGGTGCGCGAGGCCGTGCACCGGGCGTTCGCCGAGTGCGAGCAGTTGGTCTGTTTCCTGGCGACGGGGGCCGTGGTGCGGCTGCTCGCGCCCCTGCTGTCGGACAAGTCCGCGGACCCCGGCGTCGTCTGCGTCGACGAGGCGGGCCGCCATGCGGTGGCGCTGCTCGGCGGGCACGCCGGCGGGGCGAACGCGCTGGCCGAGGCGGTCGGCGAGGTGCTGGGCGCGGCCCCGGTCGTGACGACCGCGACCGACGCGACCGGGCTGCCGGGCCTGGACATGCTGGGCCTTCCGGTGGAGGGCGATGTGGCCGGGGTGTCGCGGGCGATGCTCGACGGGGCACCGGTGGAGCTGCGGGCCGACGCGGTGTGGCCGCTGCCCGCGCTGCCGCCGAACGTGGCCCCCGGCGCGCAGGACGTGAAGGACGCGCACGCCCCGGGCGCGGCGTCGGGCACGGACGGGGGGACCGCGAATACGGCCGTGCTGCATGTCACCGACCGGACCGTGGGGTTCGGGGCGCGGGAGGCCGTGGTGCGGCCCGCCTCGCTCGCGGTCGGGGTCGGCGCGTCCTCGGGTGCGCCGGTGGACGAGATCACCGGGCTGATCCACGACGCCCTGCGCGAGGCCGGGCTCTCGCCGCTGAGCGTCGCCGAGCTGGTGACGGTCGACGCGAAGGCGCACGAGCCGGGGATCGTGGCCGCCGCCGCGCGGCTCGGTGTTCCGCTGCGGACGTACGCGGCCGAGGCGCTGGCCCGGATCGAGGTGCCCAACCCGTCCGGCGCGCCGCTCGCCGCCGTCGGGACTCCGTCGGTCGCGGAGGCCGCCGCGCTCGCGGAGGGGGGCGAACTCCTCGTACCGAAGCGGAAGTCGACGCCGCCCCCGGGGTCCGAGGGGCGGGCGGCGATGGCGACGTGCGCGGTGGTGCGCCGGACCCCACGCGGGCGGCTGGCCGTGGTCGGTCTCGGGCCGGGTGCGCGCGACCTGCTGACGCCCCGGGCCCGGGAGGAGCTGCGAAGGGCCTCGGTGCTGGTCGGTCTCGACCAGTACGTGGATCAGATCAGGGATCTGCTGCGGCCCGGCACCACGGTCCTGGAGTCGGGGCTGGGCGCCGAGGAGGAGCGGGCCCGCACCGCGGTCGCCGAGGCGCGCACGGGCCGCGCGGTGGCCCTGATCGGCAGTGGTGACACGGGCGTGTACGCGATGGCGTCGCCCGCGCTCGCCGAGGCCGGTGCCGACATCGACGTCGTCGGCGTGCCGGGGGTGACGGCCGCGCTGGCCGCCGCCGCGCTCCTGGGTGCCCCGCTGGGCCACGACCATGTGTCGATCAGCCTCTCCGACCTGCACACGCCCTGGGAGGTCATCGAGCGCCGGGTGCGGGCCGCGGCCGAGTCCGACCTCGTCGTGACGTTCTACAACCCGCGCAGCCGGGGCCGCGACTGGCAGCTCCCCCAGGCGCTGTCGATCCTGGCGGAGCACCGCGATCCGGCCACCCCGGTCGGTGTGGTGCGCAACGCCTCCCGCCCGGACGGGAGCAGCCGGGTGACCTCCCTCGCGGCCCTGGACCCGGCGACGGTGGACATGATGACGGTCGTGACCGTCGGCAACACCGCCACCCGGGAGATCGCGGGCCGCATGGTCACACCCCGCGGCTACCGCTGGCAGTCGGCCTCCGCACCCCGGGGAGGCGCGCGGTGAACCGCCCCGGCGAGACGCGCCACCCGCGCGCGGCGGACCACCCCGGCACGATGGACCGCCCCTGGGAACGGGCCGTCCATCCCATCGAGCAGGAGTCCTACCGCAGGCTCCGCGCCCGCCTCGACACCTCGCACTTCCCGCCCCTGACCCGGGCGGTCGTGGAGCGGGTCATCCACTCCTCGGCGGACCTGGCGTACGCGACGGACCTGGTCTGCGACGAGGCGTCGCTGACCGCCGCGCACGCGGCGCTGCACGCCGGGGTGCCGGTGGTCACCGACGTGGAGATGGTCGCGGCCGGGATCACCCGGCGCGAGACCGTGTGCCGTCTCAAGGAGGCCAGATCCGGCCCGGGGCTGACGCGTTCGGCCCATGCGGTCCGGCTCGCGTACGAGCGGGTCGGGCCCGGCGCGATCTGGGTGATCGGCAACGCACCCACCGCGCTGGAGGAACTGCTCGTCCTCGATGCCGCGCCCGCCCTCGTCATCGGGCTGCCGGTCGGCTTCGTCGGCGCGACCGAGTCGAAGGCCGCGCTGCGCGAGAGCGGCCTGCCCGCCGTGAGCAACGTGTCCGAGAAGGGCGGTTCGGCCGTCGCGTCGGCCGCGCTCAACGCCCTGCTGTACCACCCCCCGTCCCCCACGAACACCCAGGAGAACCAGTGACCGCCCAGGCCACCCCGTCCGCCCCGCCCGCCCTGCTCGTCGCCGGTCACGGCACCCGGGACGACGGCGGAGCAACCGCCTTCCGCGACTTCGTGGCCGAGTTGGGCCGCCGCCACCCCGATCTGCCCGTGGCGGGCGGCTTCATCGAGCTGTCCCCGCCGCCGCTCGGCGAAGCCGTGACCGAGCTGGTGGAGCGCGGGGTCCGGCGGTTCGCCGCCGTGCCGCTGATGCTGGTGTCGGCCGGGCACGCCAAGGGGGACATCCCGGCGGCGCTGGCCCGCGAGAAGGAGCGCCACCCGGGCATCTCGTACAGCTACGGCCGTCCGCTCGGCCCGCACCCGGCGCTGCTGAAGGTGCTGGAGCGCCGGGTGGACGAGGTGCTGGGCGACACCGACCGCTCGGAGGTGACGGTGCTGCTGGTGGGGCGCGGTTCCACTGACCCGGATGCCAACGCCGAGGTGTTCAAGGCTGCACGGCTGTTCTGGGAGGGCCGGGGGTACGCGGGGGTGGAGACGGCGTTCGTCTCGCTCGCCGCGCCGGACGTGCCGTCGGGTCTCGACCGTTGCGTGAAGCTGGGTGCCCGGCGCATAGTCGTTCTGCCGTACTTCCTCTTCACGGGTGTCCTGCCGGACCGGGTCCGGCATCAGGCCGAGGAGTGGGCTGCCGCCCATCCGGAGCAGGACGTCCGCCACGCCGAGGTCATCGGTGCGGCCGAGGAGTTGTACGACCTGGTCATGGAGCGCTACGGGGAGGCGGTCAAGGGCGATCTGCGGATGAACTGCGACTCATGCGTGTACCGAATCGCGCTGCCAGGCTTCGAGGACAAGGTGGGGCTGCCACAGCAGCCGCACTTCCACCCCGATGACGACGGCCACCATCACCACCACCACGGCGGTCATGCACACTCCCACTGAAAGTCCCGACGCGACCGGCGCGGGCACGTACGATCTGCGGCATCACGGTGACGCGGAGGTACGGGGACGGGGACGGGATCTGACCGATCTCGCCGTCAACGTACGGGCGGACACTCCCCCGGCCTGGCTGAGGGAGCGGATCGCCCATGCCCTGGGGTCGCTCGCCGACTACCCGGACGGGCGTCCGGCGCGGGAGGCGGTCGCGTCCCGGCACGGACTGCCCGTCGAGCGGGTTCTGCTGACGGCGGGCGCGGCGGAGGCGTTCGTGCTGCTCGCACGCGCGTTGCCGGCCCGCCGCCCGGTCGTGGTCCATCCTCAGTTCACGGAGCCCGAGGCGGCGTTGCGCGCGGCCGGGCACGAAGTGCGGCGGGTGCTGCTGCGGGCGGGGGACGGTTTCCGGCTGGATCCGAAGGCCGTCCCCATGGACGCGGATCTGGTGGTGGTCGGCAATCCGACCAATCCCACGTCGGTCCTGCACCCGGCGGCCGTCCTGGAGGAACTGGCCCGTCCCGGGCGGACGTTGGTGGTCGACGAGGCGTTCATGGACGCGGTGCCGGGCGAGCGCGAGGCGCTGTGCGGGCGGACGGACGTGCCGGGCCTGGTGGTGCTGCGCAGCCTCACCAAGACGTGGGGGCTCGCGGGCCTCAGGATCGGCTATGTGCTGGCGGCCCCGGAGACGATCCGTGTGCTGGAGGCGGCGCAGCCGCTGTGGCCGGTGTCGTCCCCGGCGCTGGCCGCGGCCGAGGCGTGCATGGAGCCGCGCGCCCTGGCCGAGGCCGCCGCCGCGGCGGAGCGGATCGCGGTGGACCGGGCCCATCTGGTGGCGGGGCTGCGGGAGTTCACCGAGGTGGAGGTGGCGGAACCGGCCGAGGGCCCGTTCGTGCTGGTCCGGCTGGAGCGGGCCGCGGAGGTGCGGGAGCGCCTGCGGGTGCTGGGGTTCGCGGCGCGGCGTGGAGACACGTTCCCGGGTCTCGGGCCGCAGTGGCTGCGGCTGGCGGTGCGCGGGCGTGCGACCACCAACCGCTTCCTCCAGTCGCTCGACCAGGCCCTGCAGTCGCTGACGCCCGCCCGCCACTGATCAGCACCGCGGCGGCCGATGGGGCTCGGGCCCCGTCGGCCGCCTTCTGCCGCGCGATGCCTGGTGCGCGCGTTCGTACGTCGACGGGACGGGGGCGGGAAGCCCCGCTTCCCGGCCAAAGGCCGCCCGCTCCCGTCCCGCGCGGGTCCCGGGGCCGGTGGGACCGCGGCCCCGGGACCGTGGCGGGGCGCACCGGGCGCGCCCCGCCGTGAATGTGTCCGGCCGCGGGTTCACTGCCCCCGCGGGCGCTTTCAGCCGCGGGCGCGGCGCCTGGCCAGGACCGTCGCTCCGGCGCCCGCCGCGAGCAGTGCGGCGGCGCCGCCCGCGATGTACGGCGTCGTGGAACTGCTTCCGGTCTCCGCGAGGTTGGAGCCGTCCGGGGCCTCGCCGGTGCCGGTCTGGGGCTTCACATCGCCCCCGCCCGTGGAACCGGCGCTGCCGCCCCCGTTGCCGGAGGCCCCGCCGTTGCCGGAGCCCCCGCCGCTCGTACCGCCGCTGTCTGCACCGCCGTTCCCGGAACCGCCGTTGCTCGACCCGCTGCTGGAACCACCGCCGTTCGCACCGCCGTTGCTCGCACCGCCGTTACTCGATCCGCTGCTGGAACCACCTCCGCTCGTACCGCCGTTGCTCGCGCCGCCGTCGCTTCCGCCGCCCGTTCCGTCGTCCTTCGGGGTCTCGCAGGTCGCCTGGACCAGGGTGACCTCGCCCTGCACATCGGCGACGTTCAGCTTGAGCGGGTTGACGGAGACCTTCAGTTGCAGGGCGGTCGCCGCCGCGGTGCGCGAGGTGGTGCTCTTCTTCGACAGGTCGAGAGTGACCTCGCCCACCGCCGGTACCTCGATGCGCGTGGTCCCACCCGCGGAGAGGTCGATCCGCTGGCCCAGGACCGTCACATGGCCCAGCACGTTCGACTCGGCGACCGGCTTGCGGCCCACCTCGCAGACCGCCTTGGACGTGACCTTCTCGACCTCGATCAGCGCGAGCGCCGGCAGTCCCGGCAGATGGACCCGGGCCTTCACCACATTGCTGTAGCCCTCGGCCCGCCGCTTGTCCACGGTCGCGTCCGCGGTGGCCACGTCGGCGCTGAGCACATTGACCGGCCGACCGCCCTCCACCCCGTCGAGACGCACGCTGAGCGCGGTCTCCTTGGCGTCGGCCGGTGCGTGCACCTCGTTGAGCGATGCCTTGAGCGGTACTTCGACCGCCTTGTTCAGGAGCGAGACGTCGAGCGCGGTGCGGAGCACGACCGCGCTCGCCTTCCCGTCGCCGTCGGTCGCGGTGGTCGCGTCGGCGGCCTGCGCCGGGAAGGCGGCCAGCAAGGCGACCGGAGCGGCGGCGACCGCCAGGGCGGCCAGGCGGAAGGTATTGCTGTTCAAGATGGTGGAACCCCCACAAGAGACATGGAGCCACCGGCGCCGCCCAATGGGGGACATCACGGGCACCGGTGACCTCGACCCCGACAGCTTTGCGCACGGAGGGTGAACCGACAGACGCCTGGCGTGAGTTCACCCTAAAGGGGGGTTTCCGTGTCTCTATTCGAATATCTCGGTACGCCTGTTCCTCCGGTTCACCCGTTCCACCGCATGGACATGGCCGAAAAGTCGACCGCTGAGGGGCGCACGCAGAAGTGCTCAACGAGACCACGCACGGCCGGTCACCGTCCGTCAACGCCGCGCGCCCCACCGCGATCAGCCGATCACACGCCCGTTCAGCACGACGCGTCGCGGCGCCGCCAGCACCCGCACGTCCGCCCTCGGGTCCTCGTCGTACACCACCAGGTCCGCGGGAGCGCCCTCCTCCAGGGCCGGCCGCCCGAGCCACGCGCGGGCACCCCAGGTGGTCGCGGACAACGCCTCCAGGGGCGGGATGCCCGCCTTCACGAGTTCGGCGACCTCGTCCGCCACCAGCCCGTGGGCGAGCACCCCGCCCGCGTCGGTGCCGACGAAGACCGGGATGCCGGCGTCGTACGCGGCGCGCACGGTGTCGTAGCGCCGCTCGTGCAGCCGCCGCATATGGGCCGACCAGCGCGGGAACTTGGCGTCGCCGCCCTCCGCGAGCCTGGGGAAGGTGGCGATGTTGACCAGGGTGGGGACGATCGCGACACCGCGCTCGGCGAAGAGCGGGATCGTCTCCTCCGTGAGCCCCGTGGCGTGCTCGATGCAGTCGATCCCGGCCTCGACGAGATCGCGCAGCGAATCCTCGGCGAAGCAGTGCGCGGTGACCCGGGCGCCCAGCCGGTGCGCCTCGGCGATGGCCGCCTCGACCGCCTCACGGGGCCAGCAGGAGGTCAGGTCGCCCACCTCGCGGTCGATCCAGTCACCGACCAGCTTGACCCAGCCGTCACCCCGACGCGCCTCCTGCGCGACATGGGCGACGAGATCCTCCGGCTCGATCTCGTGGGCGTAGTTCCGGGTGTACCGGCGCGGCCTGGCGATGTGCCGCCCGGCCCTGATGATCTTCGGCAGGTCCTCGCGGTCGTCGATCCACCGGGTGTCGGCGGGCGAGCCCGCGTCCCGCAGCAGCAGCGCCCCCGCCTCCCGCTCGTCCACCGCCTGCTTCTCGCTGGTCGTGGCGTCGACGGCGCCGTGGAGGTCGAGCCCGACGTGGCAGTGGGCGTCGACCAGTCCCGGCAGCGCCCAGCCGGTGAGGGTCACCGCCTCGTCCGCGCCGGCCGGCCTCTCGTAGGCGATCCGCCCGTCGACGGCCCAGAGTTCGTCCCGGATCTCGTCGGGACCGACGAGCACCCGCCCCTTCACGTGCAGCACCCTCGCTGCTCTGCGATCACTCATGAACAGCACTGTACGAGTCCCTTCCAGGCCCCTCGGTACGCTTCGACGGTAGCCCCATCCGTTCACGGCACCGCCGCGCACGGCCCCCGATCCGAAGAGAGCACCCCCGTGACGCACCCGTTCCTCGACCTCGCCCCGCTCACCGCCGCGCGCTTCGCGGCCATCGAGCAGCGGGTGGCCGGCCTCCTCTCCACCGAGCAGGACGTCGTCATCATGCAGGGCGAGGCACTGCTCCCGCTCGAAGGCTGCGTCCGCGGCGGCGCCCGGCCCGGTTCGACCGCGCTGAACGTCGTCACCGGTCCGTACGGGCAGACCTTCGGGAACTGGCTGCGGGACTGCGGCGCCGAGGTCGTCGACCTGGCGGTCCCGTTCCACACCGCGGTCACCGCCGACCAGGTCGCGCGGGCGCTGGACGAGCACCCGGAGATCGATTTCGTCTCCCTGGTCCACGCGGAGGCGGCGACCGGCAACACCAATCCGGTCGCGGAGATCGGCGAGGCGGTCCGCGCGCACGGGGCGCTGTTCATGCTGGACGCCGTCGCCTCGGTGGGCGCCGAGCCGCTGCTGCCGGACGCGTGGGGCGTCGACCTGTGCGTCATCGGCGCGCAGAAGGCGATGGGCGGCCCCGCCGGGGTGTCGGCGGTGTCGGTGAGCGAGCGCGCCTGGGAGCGGATGGCGGCCAACCCGCGGGCCCCGCGCCGCTCGTACCTCTCGCTCCTGGACTGGAAGGACCGCTGGATCGACGGCGGCCGCAGGACGCTGCTGCACGCCCCCGCCCAGCTGGAGATGCTGGCCCTGGAGGCGTGCGTGGACCGGATCGAGAGCGAGGGCCTGGACGCGCTGATGGCCCGGCACGCCTCGGCCGCCGCGGCGACGCGCGCGGGCGCCCTGGCACTGGGCGGTGGCCTGTCGCCGTACGTCCACGAGGCGAAGGACGCGGCGCCGGTCGCGACCACGCTGCGCGCGCCCGAGGGGACGGACGCGGCGGAGCTGGTCGCGCGGGCGCTGGCGACCGATCCTTCGCTGCCGCTGATCGCGGGCGGGGGTGCGCTGTCCAAGGACATGATCCGGGTCAATCACTACGGTGTGGACGCGACGCGGGGCGCGGTGCGGTCCTCGCTCGCGGCTCTGGGGGCGGCGCTGGCCGACGCGGGCCGGCGGGTCGACTTCGAAGCTGCCCGAAAGGCCGTCTCGGAAACCTGGCCGAGCGCATAAACAAGCATCGTCAATTCGGTATTCCATAAATGCGGGGAGCTGCTTTATCCAGGGCAGCTCCCCGCATTCTTCTGCCCGCTTTCCCCAAGCCTAAACACCCGAGTTTCAAGCCATCCCTTCCGGCCCCCGATCTCACAATTCGGCTGCGTCGTCCGAGAGTTACAGCCTTGTGACCGACTCCACATCGCGACCGTTATGCCGGATAAAAGGCATACAAAACAGACGAAAGTGCGGGCCGATCGCGCCGGTGTGCGCGCCCGCGTGATAGCACAGGGAATCCCTCCACCCAACCCCTCACGTCGATGCAATTTGGAAATTTGCTGGGTAAATTCAATTTGCATGACCGCCGCACCAGCAGATTGTGCACATGCCCGAAGTGAATTCCTCACCATCGACACCCCACGAGTGGAGGACGGGGCCGCGATCTGGCGCATCGCCCGCGACTCCGAGGTCCTGGACCTCAACTCCTCGTACAGCTACCTGCTGTGGTGCCGTGACTTCGCCGCCACCTCCGTGGTCGCCCGCGACGCGTCCGGGGAACCCGTCGCCTTCGTGACGGGCTACCTCCGGCCGGACCGTCCCGGAACGCTTGTCGTCTGGCAGGTGGCCGTCGATCCCTCCCATCGCGGATCAGGACTGGCCGGGGAACTGCTGGACGCGCTGACCTCGCGGGTCGCCGAAGCGAGCGGACTGTCCGCGGTCGAGACGACCGTCACCCCGGACAACACGGCGTCGGACCGGCTGTTCACCTCGTACGCGCGGCGCAGCGCGGTCCCCCTGGAGCGGGAAGTGCTCTTCGCGGACGACCTGTTCCCCGAGGGAAAGCATCTGCCCGAAGTCCTTTACCGCATAGGCCCGTTCCCCTCCTGAGCGGTCCGGAACGACCTTCCGCACGATCAACGGAGCCGCCTCCTGGGCGCCTCCTGGCCGGCTTCCCGGAACGACGTCCCGAACGGCCGTTCCGAGCATCGTTCCGGCCGCCCCTTCCGAGACACCCTCCTGGACCCATGACGTCACCCGTCACACCCCCTCAAGCAGGAGAACTCCCTGTGACCATCACCCCGCCCGCGCTGAGCGTCTTCGAGACCCTGGAGTCGGAGGTACGGAGCTACTGCCGAAGCTGGCCCGCGGTGTTCGACCGCGCTCAGGGCTCCCGGCTGACCGACGAGGACGGCCACGAGTACCTCGACTTCTTCGCCGGCGCGGGATCCCTCAACTACGGACACAACAACCCCGTGCTGAAACGCGCGCTGATCGACTACATCGAGCGCGACGGGATCACCCACGGCCTCGACATGGCCACCACCGCGAAACGCGCCTTCCTGGAGTCCTTCCAGCGCCATGTGCTGCGCCCGCGCGACCTCCCGTACAAGGTGATGTTCCCCGGCCCGACCGGCACCAACGCGGTCGAGGCGGCACTGAAGCTGGCCCGCAAGGTGAAGGGGCGCGAGTCGATCGTCTCGTTCACCAACGCGTTCCACGGCATGTCACTGGGCTCGCTGGCCGTCACCGGCAACGCGTTCAAGCGGGCCGGGGCCGGGATCCCGCTGGTGCACGGGACCCCGATGCCGTTCGACAACTACCTCGACGGCCAGGTACCCGACTTCCTCTGGTTCGAACGGCTCCTGGAGGACCAGGGTTCGGGTCTCAACCAGCCCGCCGCCGTGATCGTCGAGACGGTGCAGGGCGAGGGCGGCATCAACGTGGCGCGCGCCGAGTGGCTGCGGGCGCTCGCCGACCTGTGCCGCCGCCGCGACATGCTGCTGATCGTCGACGACATCCAGATGGGGTGCGGGCGCACGGGCGGGTTCTTCTCCTTCGAGGAGGCCGGCATCGTCCCCGACATCGTCACCCTGTCGAAGTCCATCAGCGGGTACGGACTGCCCATGTCGCTCTGCCTGTTCAAGCCGGAGCTGGACATCTGGGGGCCGGGCGAGCACAACGGCACCTTCCGCGGCAACAACCCGGCCTTCGTCACGGCCGCCGCCACGCTGGACGCCTACTGGGCGGACGGCGAGATGGAGAAGCAGACCCTGGCCCGGGGCGAGCAGGTCGAACAGGCGCTCCTGGCGATCTGCGACGAGCACGCCCGGCTCGGGGCCCGGTACCGGGGCCGCGGTCTGGTCTGGGGCGTGGAGTTCACCGACCCGGCGCGCGCCGCCGCGGTCTGCGCCCGCGCCTTCGAACTGGGCCTCCTGGTCGAGACCTCCGGCCCGCAGAGCGAGGTGGTGAAGCTGCTGCCGCCGCTGACCGTCACCCCCGAGGAACTGGACGAGGGGCTGCGCACGCTGGCCCGCGCGATCCGCGAGACCGCCTGACCACTGCTCCCGCCCGGTACGGGCCGTACCGGCTCGGCCCAGTTCGGCCCGGCTCGGCCCGTACCGGCTCCGAAGAGTTCCGCACCGAGCAGCACCGCACGATGCAACACCGCAGGAAGCAACACCGCACAGAGAAAGGCGACCCACCCACCGTGATCGTCCGATCCTTCAGCGACATCGAGAACACCGACCGGCATGTGAAGGCCGCTTCCGGCACCTGGGAGAGCAAGCGCATCGTGCTCGCGCAGGAGAAGGTCGGCTTCTCGCTCCACGAGACCACCATGTACGCGGGCACCGAGACGACCATGTGGTACGCGAACCACATCGAGGCCGTCCTGTGCGTCGAGGGTGAGGCCGAACTCACCAACGAGGAGACCGGCGAGAAGCACTGGATCACCCCCGGCACGATGTACCTGCTGGACGGCCATGAGCGCCACACCATGCGACCGAAGACCGATTTCCGCTGCGTCTGCGTCTTCAACCCTCCGGTCACCGGACGGGAGGAGCACGACGAGAACGGTGTCTACCCGCTGCTGACCGAGGAGGACTGAACCCATGACCACCGACGCACACACGGCCGTACGCGCCGGCACGCGCCTCGACCTCTACCCGACGCGCGGCACGGCCGAGATGGTCACCCCTCGACAGGACCCGGTCGTCTGGTCCGCGCCCGGTGCCCCGGGGCCGATCGCCGCGCGCGATCTCCAGGGCTTCGAACGCGACGGCTTCCTCACCGTGGACCAGTTGATCAACCCGGACGAGGTCGCCGCCTACCGAGCCGAACTGGACCGCCTGATCGCCGACCCCGCGGTGCGCGCCGACGAGCGCTCGATCGTCGAACCGACGTCCCAGAAGGTCCGTTCGGTCTTCGAGGTCCACAAGATCAGCGAGGTCTTCGCCCGGCTGGTCGCCGACGAGCGCGTGGTGGGCCGGGCCCGCCAGATCCTCGGCTCGGACGTGTACGTCCACCAGTCGCGGATCAATGTGAAGCCGGGCTTCGGCGCCTCGGGGTTCTATTGGCACTCGGACTTCGAGACCTGGCACGCCGAGGACGGTCTGCCGCGCATGCGGGCGGTTTCCGTGTCGATCGCGCTGACCGAGAACCACGACACCAACGGCGGGCTGATGATCATGCCCGGTTCGCACAAGTCGTTCCTGGGGTGCGCCGGGGCGACCCCGGAGGACAACTACAAGCAGTCCCTGCGCATGCAGGACGCCGGCACCCCGTCCGACGAGGCGCTGACCACGCTGGCCGACCGGCACGGCATCAAGCTCTTCACGGGCCCGACGGGTTCGGCGACCTGGTTCGACTGCAACTGCATGCACGGTTCCGGCGACAACATCACCCCGTATCCGCGCAGCAACGTCTTCATCGTCTTCAACAGCGTGGAGAACGCCGCCGAGGAACCGTTCGCGGCACCGGCGCGGCGTCCGGAGTTCATCGGGGCACGGGACTTCACCCCGGTGAGGTGAGGACGCTCCGGCACGGCGGACGGGGGCGGGCGATTGCCCGTCCCCGTCCGCCGTGCGTCGTCCTCGGCTCCGCCTCCGCCTGCGTCCCCCGTCCTCGGCCGGGCACGGGGACGGGGACGGGGACGGGGACTGCTGTGAAACGGCGCGGTGCGTGGCCCCCGGCTCGCGTCGGCGTTCCGGCTCGCACGTCCCGGCCACGGCGGAACTCATCAAGTTTGACTACCTGCCGCCGGAGGTATACCTTCACGCGTAGTCAAATTTGACGAGTGCGATCGAAGCCTGCGAGGAGCCCACGTGACCCGACTGCCCGACACCGGATACGTCCCGACGGCCGAGGACCGCGCGAGCCTGGACGCCTGGTTCGCCGAGTACGACGCGCGCAGCGCCCGGCGCGACATCGAGCGCATGGCGGACCTGGCGGTGTTCCCCCTCAACCTGGTGAGCGACGACGCGGCCGGCAACGGCCGTTCGGCGCAGTGGACCCGCGAGCAGTTCGTCGCGACGATGACACAGGTGATGGGCGCGGGAGACCAGGACATCACCTTCGAGTCCACCCGGACTCCCGTCTTCGTCTCCCCCTCCCTGGCCGTGGTCTTCTCGGACTCGGTCATGACGGCGCAGGGCCGGACCCAGCACCTGCGCTACGCCGACATCCTGATCCGACGGGACGGGGAGTGGGCGTTCCAGACCATGGTCCAGAGCGGATGGGGGGACAACCTGTGACGGATCCTTTCGGAAGGAGGTCCGCAGCCGTCCCGGACGGACGCTCCGGAGCCCTCTCGAACGGATGATGCCGATGACGCGGCGGACGGACCGGAGCGCGGGGCGGGGGGCTGCGTCCGGCGCCCCCCGC
Source organism: Streptomyces sp. NPDC052042 (assembly GCF_044548345.1). NCBI lineage: Bacteria > Bacillati > Actinomycetota > Actinomycetes > Kitasatosporales > Streptomycetaceae > Streptomyces > Streptomyces sp. NPDC052042. The sequence goes on from NZ_JBIUBU010000001.1 coordinate 84,369, forward strand.
CCCGCCCCTAACCCTGTGGACAGTGAAGGCCGTTGACCGGAACAGTGGAGCCATGACCTCACTCGTCCGTCACATCACGATCGACTGTGCCGACGCCTACGAACTGGCCCGCTTCTGGTCCGAGGTGCTCGGCGCCCCGCTCTCCGACGGGGACGCCCCCGGTGATCCCGAGGTGCTCGTCGAGGCCCCGGGCGCCGGACTGCTGTTCATCCAGGTGCCCGAGCCGAAGCGCACCAAGAACCGTCTGCATCTGGACCTCCAGCCGCAGGACCGCACCCGCGACCAGGAGGTGGAGCGACTGCTCGCCCTGGGCGCCACCCTCGTCGCCGACCTCCGCCGACCGGACGGGCGGGGCTGGGCGACGCTCGCCGATCCGGAGGGCAACGAACTGTGCGTCGAGCGGAGCGCGGCAGAACGGACGACACCGGCCGATACCCGGCCGCGGGTCACCGCTGACGACGTGACCACCGCGGTCCGTCTCACGGTCGACGCGCTCCAAGACGCCCCGCTCGACGACTGGCGTTCCCCTGCCGGGTCGTTGGAGTGGGACTGCTGGGAGACCGCAGAACACCTGAGTGACGATCTCTTCTCCTACGCGGCCCAGTTGGGCACGCGGACGCCCTCGTCCGCTTACGTCCCGTACCGCTGGGCCGCCGACCGCGAGGGCGGCCCGACGAACGCGGTCTTCGCCGACCGATCGGGCGGACCGGTGGGACTGCTGAGCACGCTGGAGGCGAGCGGGGCGCTGCTCGCGGCGATGGTGCGGACGGCCTCTCCCGAGGCCCGCGCGTACCACCCCGCCGGGGTGTCCGACCCCGAAGGCTTCGCCGCCATGGGCGTCGTGGAGACGCTGGTGCACGCGTACGACCTCGCCGCGGGTCTGGGCGTGCCCTGGACGCCGCCCGCCGATCTCTGCGACCGGGTCCTGGCGCGGCTGTTCCCGGACGCGCCGGAGGACGCCGACCGCTGGGCCGTGCTGCTCTGGGCCACCGGCCGCGCCGAACTGCCGGGCCGCGGTCGGCTCGACTCCTGGCGGTGGTATAGCGCGCCGTTGGCGGAGTCCGGCCGGGGTTAGCGGGACCGGACGACCATGAGGCCGCCGGGGGTGCCGGGCCGCACGCGCCCCGGCGGCCCTCGCGGTCCGGCGCTCAGGGCCGGGCAGCCTCCGGCGACGGGCAGTCGACGCACCCCTCGGCGCCCCCGCCGAAGAAGGTCGCCGGGCCAGGGGGCGAACGGGCCTCCGGTCTCCAGCCGGACGGGCGCGCAGGCCCGGGTCGGCGATGAACAGCGCACCGTACACAAGGACATCCGCGATCGCCTCGTCGACCAGCGCGAGAGGCTTGCTTGGTCGACCAAGCAATGCCGTGGTGAGGGTAGTGTTCTTGGAGGAAACGCCCGGATCCCCGCTCCCGACCCGACTCCCACTGGCACCGGACCGTGCCGGCGCCACCCCCGAGGAGTTCCGATGAAGGCCGAATCCGCCTGCACCGCACCGTCGAGCGCCGCACTCGGCGGCCCCGTCAGCCGCGCCTTCGCCCGGACCGCGCGGCTGCACCGGATCACCGCGGGGAGGCTGCTGAAGGGGCTCGGGCTCTACCCCGGTCAGGAGTTCCTGATGATGCACCTGTGGGACACGGGGCCGGTACGCCAGTCCGAGCTGATCAAGGTCATGGACCTGGATCCCTCCACCATCACCAAGATGCTCCAGCGCCTGGAGCAGGCCGGACATGTCCGCCGCTCCCCCGACCCGGACGACCGCCGGGCCGTCCTGGTCGAGGCCACCGAGGAGAGCTGCGCGCTGTACGCCGCCGTCGAGCAGGCGTGGACGGATCTGGAGGGCCTCACCCTCGCCGGGCTGGACCCGGCCGAACGCGCGGAGCTGGCCCGGTTGCTCGGCAGGATCGAGGAGAACCTCTGCCGGGAGGCCGCGGGGGACACGGACTGCCCCGGTCGTCGCTGATCCCCGCCGCCCCACCACCCGGGCCACGGGCGTGGGAGCACTCACTCGGGCCCGGCCGGGCCGGGCCGCCGCCCATGGTCTCAGCGGGCGAGCACGTCCAGAGCCCGGTCCACATCGGCCTCGGTGTTGTACAGATGGAAGGCCGCCCGCAGGCTCCCCGCCCGCTCCGAGACCACCACCCCGGCGCGTGCCAGCGCGGCCACCTGCCCGCCGAGCCCCGGCACGGCCACGATGGCCGACTCCCCCGGCACCGCCTCGTGCCCCAGCCCCGCGAGCCCGTCCCGGAAGCGGGCCGCGAGCCCGGTGACACGGGCGTGGACGGCGTCGGCGCCGACCTCGCCCAGCAGCGCGAGGGAGTGCCGGGCCCCGTGGTACGAGAGGAAGGACACCGGTGCGTCGTAGCGGCGGGCGCTGCCCGGGAGCGACCCGACCGGGCCGTACGTGCTGTTCCAGGGATCGTCGGCGGCGGCCCATGCGGCGAAGAGAGCCGGGAGTGTGCGCTGCGCTTCCTCGGACACGGTGAGGAACGACGTACCGCGCGGAGCGAGCAGGAACTTGAAACCGCCGGTGACGGTGTAGTCGTACGCCCCGGCGTCCAGCGGCAGCCACCCCGCCGACTGGGTGGTGTCGAGCAGGGTCCGGGCGCCGTGGACGGCCGCCGCCTCGCGCACCTTGTCGAGATCGGCGGTCCGGCCGTCGGCGGACTGCACGGAGGAGAACGCGACGAGCGCGGTCCCGGGCCGCACCGCGCCGGCCAGCGCCTCCAGCGGGACGTAGCGCATCCGCAGGTCGCCGCGGACCGCGAACGGGCTGACGACGGAGCTGAACTCCCCCTCGGGCGCCAGGACTTCGGCGCCCGCCGGGAGCGATGCCGCGATCAGCCCGACATGGACGGAGACCGAACTGCCGACGGCGACCCGGTCGGCACCGACCCCGACGAGACGCGCGAAGCCGGCCCGCGCCGCTTCCACCGCCTCGAAGTCCCCGGAGCCGGCCCTGCTCCCCGTGGCGAGTTCGTCGGTGAGTCTCTTCACGGCCTCCACCGCGCGGCGGGGCAGCAGCCCGCAACTGGCGGTGTTCAGATAGGTGGTCTCGGGTGCGAACTGCTCTTCCACCACACGGCTGAACGAAGCGGTCTCCATGCGTCCAGCCTGAGGCCGTCGTGATCGGCCGTCAATCACCGGCGGTCACGGGACTCCCGTAACAGCGCCGTGCTCACGGCCGTATGAACCGCGCACGGGCCCCGGACCTCCAGGCATACGGGTCCGGGCCGGACCGTACGGAAGCCGCGCGGGCCGGCCCGGCTGCCGCGCCGGGACCTCGGGAGCCGCCGCCGACCGCGCCGAGCGCTCAGGCGCCGCCACCGCCGGCCTGCGGGACCTCGCAGACACCGTCGGCGTCGCATGCCGCCGCGTCCCCGCCGATCGCGGTCAGCGGCCGGTCCTTCCACGCCTGTTCCAGCGCCTGCGCGAAGACCTCGGCGGGCTGGCCTCCGGAGATCCCGTACCGCCGGTCGAGCACGAAGAACGGCACCGCGCCGGCCCCCAGCTCGGACGCCTCCCGCTCGTCCGCCCGCACCTCGTCGGCATACGCCTCCGGATCGGCGAGCACGGCCCGCACCTCGTCCGCGTCGAGTCCCGCCTCGACGGCCAGGTCGACCAGCACCTCGGCGTCGTAGACGGAACGCTCCTCGGCGAAGTTCGCCCGGTAGGCGAGGTTCAGCAGTTCGTCCTGGCGACCCCGTGCCTTGGCCAGGTGGAGCAGCCGGTGGATGTCGAAGGTGTTTCCGTGGTCGCGGCCCTCGGTGAGGTAACCGAGCCCCTCGGCCCGCGCGTTGTCCGCTACGTGCTCCTCCATGGCCCGCACCTCTTCGGGGGTGCGGCCGTACTTCCGCGCCAGCATGTCGGCCACCAGCACGGTCTCTCCCTTGGCGTGCGAGGGGTCGAGCTCGAAGGACCGATGCACGACCTCGACCTGGTCGCGGTGGGCGAACCCCGCCAGGCCCTTCTCGAAACGGGCCTTGCCTATATAGCACCAGGGGCAGGCGATGTCGCTCCAGATCTCGACGCGCATGTCTCTTCTTTCTCTCCGGGTCCGGGGCTGGGGTCGTCGGTCCGGACCTCGGAGTCCGGGGGCCGGGCGGCGCGAAACACTCCTCCGCGCATCGGGGCGAACACCACCGCGGACCCGTCCATTCCCGGAGCACGAACCGATCGCGCCCCACGCGAGGCGTCCGTCCTCTCACGGCGGAAACGCAGGTGACGCAGGACACAAGAAACTTAATTGCCGCTTCTCACCCATCACTGGCCACGAAGTCGTACCGACGGGTATCGAGTTCGTCGCATGCATGACAAGATCTGCCCTGTCCTCTCGCCCCCCTACTTTCGGAGTCGCCGATGCGTCGCAGCGTCCGGGCCCTACTGGCCCTCTCCCTCGCCGGACTGGCGGTCATGGTCCCGGTCGGATCGGCACAGGCCGACGCCGTGGTGAGGGTGGCCGTTCCCAACGGCCTGCCACTCAACGTACGGTCCGAGCCCCGCCTCGGCGCCTCGGTGGTCGGCAGCCTCGCCAACGGCAGCAGGGTGACGATCACCTGCTACAGCCGGGGCGACACCGTGCAGGGCATCGGCGGTGCCACCAACGTCTGGAACAAGGTGTCGAGCGGCGGCTGGGTCACCGACGGCTTCCTGGAGACCGGCTCCAACAATCCGGTGGTGCCCGCCTGTTCCGGCGGCGGCGCACCGTTCAAGCTGCCCTACCCGGCCGGCCGGGCGTACACCGTGACCCAGACCCCGGGTTCGGGCTACTCGCACAACGACGACTACAACCGGCACGCCGTCGACTTCGCCACCCCCAGCGGCACCCCGATCAGGGCCTCGGCCGCGGGCACCGTCTACTTCGAGGGCTGGAACGGCGCCGGCGGCATCATGGCGCTGATCGACCACGGCAACAACCGGTGCACCCAGTACGCCCACCTGAGCTCGACGATCATCAACAAGGGCAACCGGGTGGCCCAGGGCCAGCAGATCGGCACCTCCGGCGCCACCGGGAACGTGACGGGCCCGCACCTGCACTGGAACGTCGTGTACTGCGACAGCCAGCGCAGCCGCGAGATCCCCAACTCCGTCGAGACCGGCACCAACTACCCCACCGGTTCCGCGCCGGTGAGCCGGAACGGCTGACGACTCCACCCGCCCCCGTTCCCCGCGGCATCGAGCTGTCGGAGGGCGGGGGCGATGCGCTGCTCCCCGTCCCTTGACCTCGGACGCAGAATCGACCGCTCCGGCCCTCGCGGGCGCCAACGCTCTCGTACGGCAGACGACCACCGCCACCTGGACGCCAGGGTGCGCCACGACGGTGATCGCTCGGCGCTGCCGCCTGACCTGCACGGTCCAGAGCATATGGAAGCCACCGTTCCGCAACTGCCCGGACGCGGAGGGCAAAAGCCCCTGCGGGAACGCGGGAACCCGTGATGTGATCTCACACGGACAAGGCGGCGACCAGGGGGGAACCTGTGATTTCCGAGCCGGAACTGACGGGGCAGTTCGGCCCCGAGAACTCCCGTGAGGTGATGGACGGCTTCGGCAGCGAACCGGCTGGGGGGCGCCGGGAGCGCAGACCGTGGCTGTGGGCACTGGGCGGGGCGGTGGTGGCCACCGCTCTCTGCGCCTCGGCGCTCTTTCTGTACGGATTCGGCGACCGGAAACCGGACCTGCACGGGTACCGGCTGGACGAAGACCCCTGCCCGTCCCTGAGACTGAAGTCGATCGGCGCGGCGATCGGGCCGAGGGAGAGCGCCATCGACTCCGGACCACGCATCGTGAACCATCCCGCCCTCGACCAGGCACGGTGCTACATTCCGCTCCGGGGGCCGAACGGGGACGAGCAGCCTGCCCGGGGCTGGTCGGTCGAGTACAGGGTCGAAGTCACGGTGACGCTCCACAAGCAGACGGACCCCCGGCCCGAGTTCGAGGCGTTGAGACGGGTGACCGACCTGGCCGTCGCACCCGAGGCGAAGCTGGAGACGGTTCCGAACCTCGGCGACCGGGCATACCTGCTGACCGTCGACGACGAGACGTCGGAGCTCCGCGTGCTGGAGGGTGGTGCGGTCTTTTCCCTGTCCCTCTCCGTCTTCTCCTACTACATGGACGAGGACTCGAGCGAAGAGCTCAGGGATGACGAACCGGACGCCCCGAAGGCGTCCGAATACCACTCGGCCTTGATCAGTGACATGCGTGGCCTCATGGCAAGCCTCAAGCACTGAGCACCGACGCCCGCACCCGCTGCACTCCCGTCCGGGGCACGGGAGGCGGAGCGAGGCGCAAACGGAGTGAGGCGCGGGAAGCGGAAGGGGGTCGGCGGTCACGGCCGCACGGCGGAGACCTCCGCCCAGACGGTCTTCGCGGACGGCGGGTGCGGCCGGACACCCCAGTCCGCGGCGAGCGCGTCAACAATGATCAGCCCCCGCCCGCCCTCGCCCGCATCCTCTGGGCGCACGGCGGGAAGGCCGCGTTCACCGCGCGGATCCGTGACCTCGATCCGCAGCCGCCCGGCCGGCAGCAGGGCCAGTCCGAGGCGGAACCCCCGCCCGTCGAGCCGCCCGTGGACGACCGCGTTCGCCGCCAGTTCGGCGACGACGAGCGCGGCGGCCTCGGTGCGTTCACCGTCACGCGGCCATTCCCAGGCCACCAGCTGTTCCACGGCGAGGAGCCGCGCGAGGCGGGCCCCCCGACGGGTGGCGCTCAACAGCTGGGTGAACTGCTGTACGGGGGCTACCGGTTGGGGGGTGTCGATCTGTACGGATTCACTCGTCACGCCACACAGCGTGGTCGAGCCGCCGTACGCTGACCAGCAACGACGGCTGTACTCAGCGTGTATGTAACGGTACGTACGGCAACCGGTACCGGTCGTCCCCCGTAACGGAGGGGCGGACGCGGTGGGCCGACGAGGAACGAAGGCGGGCAGCAGCATGGAGTGGGACGGTGCGATCGACGGCGACGACGACTCGGAGGAAGCCGCGGACCTGTTCCGCGTGATCGGCCGTCAGGTCCGGCTGCTGCGCGAGCGCGCCGGCCTCACCCAGCGGGAACTGGGCGAGCGCCTCGGCTACAGCGAGGAGTTGATCCGCTCGCTGGAACGGGGGCGCAGGACTCCGCAGCCCGAATTCCTGGACGCCGCCGATGAGTTGCTGGATGCGGGCGGCCTGCTCCGGGCGGCGAAGGAGGACGTGAAGCGCGCGAAGGCACGGGCCCGGGTGAAGCATCCGGCGTGGTTCAAGGACTACGCGAAGCTGGAGCGGCAGGCAGTCGAGCTGCACGACTACAGCACACTTGCCATGCCTGGACTGCTTCAAACAGAAGATCACGCGCGTGCGGTCTTCACCAGTCGTCAGCCGCTCCTCCCTGATGACATCGTCGAACAGCGCGTACTGGCTCGAATGGAGCGCCAGGAAATTCTGACGAGCTGGCCACCGCCGCTGACGACGTTCACCATCGAGGAGTCCGTCCTCCGACGCCCCATCGGCGGACACGAGGTGCACCGTCGACAGTTGGAAAAGCTGGTCGAATTCGCGGGGCTACGCAGCGTGGAGCTTCAGGTCATGCCGACGTATGTTGATGAACACCCGAGCCTTGGAGGTCCGTTCATCCTTCTCACTCCGAAGGGGCGGGCTCAGGTGGGGTATCTGGAAGTACAGAACATCAGCAAGCTGATCACTGACCTGGAAGAAGTACGTATGCTGTCGGCGCGATACGGCAGCATCCGAGGTCAGGCACTCAATCCCCGCGAGTCCCTGGTACTGATCGAGAAGATCTTGGGAGAGCAATGAGCGACCATCGCCCCATTGACGAGGCCAGCCTTTCCTGGTCCAAGAGCAGTTACAGCAGCGGGGAAGGCGGCGCATGCGTGGAGTTCGCCACCGTCGATCAAGCCATCCTCGTCCGCGACTCGAAGGACACCGCTCTCCCCCACCTCGCCCTCACCCCAACCTCGTGGGCACGCTTCGTGCAATACGCCGCAGCGGAGTGAACACGCCTGGCAGGCCGACGAGATAGAAACAGGCACCAGATCTCCCGCAGACACCTCGGCGCCCGGCACATGGTCCGGAGAAGCCACAGCGATGAATGTGTGGAGGCCGCCGCCTTCGTCCCCGCCTGCGGTCGCTCCGCGTGTTGGCGCCGGCCTTCGTGCGGACCACCCTGTGGATGAGGAATCGGTGAGAAACGGCGCGGCCGGGAACGGCGCGCGGCGCCCCGCTCGTCCTCCTATGGGATGAACACGACGATCAGGCGGACCGGGGTCTTCTGCCTGCTCCTGGTCCTCGCCCTGCTGGTGCGGGCGACCTGGGTGCAGGCGTATCAGGCACGGGCACTCGCAGACGACAAGCACAACCGGCGGAAGACCATCGCGCAGTACGCGCAGCCGCTCGGTGACATCATCGTGGCCGGGAAACCGGTCACCGGATCGAAGAAGACGACGGGCGGCGACCTCGCGTACCGGCGCACCTACACCGAGGGCGCGCTCTACTCGGCCGTCACCGGCTACAGCTCCCAGGCGTTCGGTACCACGCAACTGGAAGGGATCTACGGTCCCGTGCTCGACGGCACCGACGACCGGCTGAAGAACCCACTGGACGCGTTGACCGGCAAGCAGGCGGCCCCGGGCGACGTCCTGACCACGATCGACCGCGATGTACAGAAGGCCGCGTACGAGGCGCTGGGCGGCTACAAGGGCGCGGCGGTCGCGATCGACCCCAGGACCGGACGGATCCTGGCCATGGTGTCCACCCCGTCCTACGACCCGTCGACGATCAGCGGGGCGACGGACGGCGACGCCTGGAAGAAGCTGCTGAACGACCCGGACAAGCCGCTCGTCAACCGGGCGCTGCGGCAGCCGCTGGCGCCCGGTTCCACGTTCAAGCTGGTGGTGGCGGCCGCGGCACTGGAGGACGGGTTGTACCGCTCCGTCGACGAGCGCACGGACAGCCCGAACCCGTACCCCCTGCCCGGTACCAGCAGGGACCTCAAGAACGAGAACCCCTCCGCCCCCTGCGAGAACGCCACACTGCGCACCGCGCTCCAGTACTCCTGCAACAACGTCTTCGGGAAGATCGCCGTCGACCTCGGCCAGGACAAGATCCGGGCGATGGCGGAGAAGTTCGGCTTCAACACCGAGAAGCTCGATGTGCCGGTACGCGCGTTCAAGAGCGTCTACCCGTCCGGCATGGACAAGGCGCAGACGGCGCTGTCGGGCATCGGGCAGTTCGAGGTGACCGCGACGCCCGTGCAGATCGCCATGGTGTCGGCCGCGCTCGCCAACGGCGGTGAACTGGCCGCGCCGCACATGGTGTCGAAGGTGACCGACGCCGACGGCGACACCTTGCAGGAGTTCGCGGACGGCGACACCGAGCGGGTGGTTTCGAAGTCCACCGCCGAGCAGTTGCGCAGCGCGATGGTGACGGTGGTCGAGGAGGGTACCGGCAGCAACGCCCGGATCGCCGGGGCCGAGGTCGGCGGCAAGACGGGGACCGCCCAGAACGGTGTGGACAACAGCAGGACCCCGTACGCCTGGTTCACCGCGTACGCGAAGGACCGGGCCGCCGGCAAGGAGGTCGCGGTCGCCGTGGTCGTCGAGGACTCCGGGGCGGCCCGCTCGGAGGTCAGCGGCAACGGCCTGGCCGCCCCGGTCGCCCAGAAGATGATGAAGGCGGCACTGGCGCGCTGACGGGAAGGGGCCGCGCCGGACGCCGGTCCGGCACGGCCCCTTTCTCCGTTGCGGCCCGTCCCTGCGGTGCCCGCCCCGCGGCCGGTGCGCGCGTCGCGGCCCCGCCGCTCTCCGCTCCGGCTCCCAGGGGCTCGCCCTCGTGCCGGGGCGCTCCGCGCCGAGGGCCGGATACGGCGTTCTCCTTACGGACGCCGCCCTGACGACGGGTCCGACGGGCACGGAATAAGGCATCTGCCCGATGCTTCGGGACCTCCTCAGTCACCAGCCTGGACGCGTCACACAGGCACGGTTGTGGAGGGTTGTCGTGGCGGGTGCCGTGCGGAGGCCGAGGTCGGGAGCCGGATCAGGGACGGGGGCGGATCCGGGCTCGGAACCGGAGTCGGGATCGGGATCGGGGTCAGGGTCAACGTCAACGTCGGGGTCGGGGTCGGGGTCGGGGTCGGCGACGATGCGGGTGTTGCGGGACCGGACGGCAGCACTCTTCCTGACCGCGGTCGTCGTCTCCGGTTTCGGGTCGTCCGCGATGTGGCTGGCCGCCGGGGTCTGGGTGAAGTCGCTCACCGGCTCCGACAGTCTGGCAGCGCTCGTCGTCTTCGCGATGTGGCTGCCGGTGCTGTTCGGGCCCGCGCTCGGCTCGATCGCCGACCGGCTGCCCCGCAAGCCGCTGCTGGTCTGGTCGAACCTGCTGATGGCGGGACTGCTGGCCATCCTGCTCCTGGTCGACTCGGCGGAGCGGGTCTGGCTCCTGTTCCCCGTGCTCGTCCTGTACGGGGCGGGATCCGTCGTGATGGACGCGGCCGAGTCCGCCCTGGTCGCCGGGGCCGTCGAGCCCCGCCTGCTGGGCGATTTCAACGGGCTGCGGATGACGGCGAACGAGGGCATGAAGCTACTGGCGCCCCTGGCCGGGGCGGGGCTGTACGCACAGTTCGGAGGCGGTGCGGTGGCATTGCTGGACGCGGCGTCGTTCCTGCTGGCGGCCGGGGTCTGCGCGCTGCTGCCGGTACGCAAGCTGGCCGGGGGCGATGCCGTGTCCCAGCAGCGGGACGTCGGAGGGGACGCCGGTAAGCGGGAGCTGTGGCGGTCGCCCGTGCTGCGGCCCCTGGTGCTGACGGGCTCGGTGACGATGCTGTGCGCGGGACTCAACGGGGCGGCGATGTACGCCCTCATCGACGACGTCCTCGGCCACGCCCCCACGTACGCGGGTGCGCTGTACGCGGTGCAGGGCGCCGGATCCGTCGCTGTCGGGCTGCTGGCCGGGCCGCTGTTGCGGCGACTTCCGGAGCGGATGTTCGCGGCGGCCGGGACGGCGCTGTTCGCCGTGGCGGTGGGGGCGCGGGCGCTGCCGAACGACGCGGTGGCACTGGCGGCCAGCGCGGCCATCGGGTTCGGGCTGCCGTGCGTGCTGATCGCCGCGATGACGGCGGTGCAGCGGGAGACCCCGGACGCGCTGCTGGGCCGGACCAGCGCCACCGCCAACACGCTGATGATGACGCCGAACGCGGTGGCGCTGGCGCTCGGCGCGGGCCTGGTCGCCGTGGTGGACGTCCGGGTGCTGCTGCCGCTGACCGGTGCGGCGGCGCTGCTGGCCTCGGTCCTGCTGGTCACGGGGCGGCGCGGGTACGTCAAGATGGGTGAAGGTAAGGGAACGGCAAAGCCGGATCGTTCGTTACCCGATGCATGACCGCTATGACCCCCGGCTCGAACATCCCCCTGTCCACCGCCCGCGTGGCAGTGGACGTCTCCGCACCGGTGCGGCTCGACGTTTCGGGCCTGCTGCTCACCGCCTCCGGCAAGGTGCGCTCCGACGACGACTTCATCTTCTACAACCAGCCCAGCGGCCCCGGCGTGACGTACCGCTCCGGCGACGGTACGTCACCGGACGCGATCCTCGTGGACACCACCGCGATCCCGGCCGGCATCGAGAAGATCGTCGTCACGGCGAGCCCGGACGCGGCCGGGCAGTCCTTCCAGGGCATCGAGCCCACGGCGACCGTGCGTGACGCGGGCAGCGGCGGCGTGCTGGCCACGTTCACCCCGCCGCGGCTGACCACGGAGACGGCGCTGGTGGTCATGGAGGTCTATCTCCGCAACGGTGCCTGGAAGGTCCGCGCGGTCGGCCAGGGCTACGCCAACGGCCTGGCCGGCATCGCGACCGACTTCGGTGTCTCGGTCGAGGACGAGCCCGCACCCACCCCCGCGGCCATGCCCACCGCACCCGCGGCCATGCCCAGCGCGCCGCCCGCTCCGGCCACCGTGCCCGCGATGCCCGCCGCGCCTCCCATGGACCCGCGGATCGCCGCTCCCCCGGCTCCCGCCACCCCGCCGACCGTCCCTGCCGCCCCGCCGGCCATGCCCGCCGCCCCTGGCCGGATCAGCCTCGACAAGGGCCGGGTCAGCCTCCAGAAGAACCAGACGGTGTCCCTGGTCAAGGGCGGCCGTCCGCTGCTCTCCCTGATCAAGATGGGCCTCGGCTGGGAACCCGCCTTCCGTGGCAAGGACATCGACCTGGACGCCTCGGTGATCGCCTACGGCCCCCAGCGCAACCACTTGGACAGCTGTTACTTCGGCAAGCTCTCCATCCTGAACGGCGCGATCAAGCACTCCGGTGACAATCTCACGGGCGAGGGCGCCGGGGACGACGAGGTGATCACCGTCGACCTCGGCCGGATCCCGTCGGATGCGACCGGGCTGATCTTCACGGTCAACTCGTTCACCGGCCAGAAGTTCACCGAGGTCGCCAAGGCGTACTGCCGCCTGATCGACGCGGTCACCGGCGAGGAGCTGGTCCGTTTCGACCTGACCGGCGCGCAGCCGCAGACCGGCGTGATGATGGCCAAGCTGATCAGGCAGTACTCCGGTGAGTGGGAGATGACGGCCCTGGGCGACTTCGTGAAGGCCCGCACCGTCCGAGGCATGGTGAAACCCGCCGCCCAGGCGCTGTAGCGCCCCGGGCGGCGGTGCCCCGGCCCATCGGCGGTCCGACGGATGTCCGGGGCGCCGGTCACCACGGATGAACGGCGCCCCTCGGCCGCGCTCAGGCGCCGTCCGTCTCCGGGCGGCTCCAGGGCCAGTGCGCGTCCCGGCCCGCCTCCAGCAGCGACACCATGCGAAACGCCGCGTCGGACAGCCCGCCGAAGGTGTGCCGGTTCGCAGCGCCCGACGGGGCGTGACCGGACCGGTACCCGGCCAGGTTCCACGTGTAGACGGGCACGGTGGGCGGCACGGCCGTCGTGGCGTCCGCCCGGTAGGAGAACGACTCCTGCTCGTCGGTCACGATCAGCACCCGATCGTGCTCCCGGTAGTGGCGGCGCACCGCCTCCGCGGTGTTGGTCCCCCCGAGATCCCCGAAGCGCTGCAGCACCTTCAGCACGGACTCGGCACGCCGGAACCGCACCCGCGCACTGCCCGTACCGAACTGAACCAGGTCCGCCTGCTCGGCCCGCAGCGCCAGCGCCGTACCGAAGATGGCGGCGGCATCGGCCCGGTTGAGCCGCGAGCGGTCCGAGAGCGGCGACCACATCGAGCCCGAGCGGTCCACCAGGATGAGCGTCCGCCCGGGCAGTCCGGGCACGTTGGCCAGCGAGTGCCCGAGCGCCTTCTCCAGCGCGTGCGCCCAGCGCAGCGAGGGCGCGTGCTGGTACGCCGCGAGGTAGCGGAACGGGAACTGCCGGGAGGTGGCGACCACGTCCGGGTCACTGATCCTCGCCGCCACCTGCGCGGCGGCCTCGTCCGAGACGCCCGCCTCGTCGAAGTTCCGCAGATTGCGGATGAGCGCCATCGGGCCCATGGACGGAATCACCGCTTCCCAGGCTGCGGCGTCCATCGGCCCCTGCAGCCAGCCCGCCAGGGCCTCCCAGGTCATGCCCGCGACGGCCAGCCGGTCCGCGCCGTCCGCACCGGTGACCACGGCACGCCGCTCCGCGACCGGGATCTCCATCAGCGCCCGGTGCGCCGTGAGGGTGCGGTCGGCGGCGGGCGCCACGGCCGTCTCCGGGTGGTGGCGGCGGTCGAGGGCGTACCGGAACAGTTCGCCCTGCCACGGCTTGGCCGGATCGGGCGAGGCGTGCACCAGGTTCAGGACGTCCCCGAAGCGGTACCCCTTGGACGCGGTGTCGTACTTCAGCAGGGACCTGCCGTCGTAGAGGCGGCGGACGGCGTCGGCGATGCCGCGCTTGACCGGCTTGGGCACGGCACGGCCGTAGCGCGAGGTCCAGTATCCGAGGAACTCTCCGGGCTCGTCGGCACGCAGCAGGACCGAGTCGACGACCCGCCGGTTGGACGGACCGTCCTCGGCTCCGGCGTCGAGGCGTGCCTTCACGTACTCGGCGGCGCCGACGAGCGAGGCCGTACGCATCTGCCCGTCGCGGCGCAGCCAGTGGAGCAGGCCGGCGGTCCACTCCGGGTCATTGACGGCGAGTGTCCGCACCAGTGCGGCGAAGCGGTTGTCGCGCTGCTCACCGTCCTCGTAAAAGGTCTGCTGCGAAACGAAGTTGGCGACCGCGAGCAGGAAGAGTTCGGAGCGCTTGTCACGCAGATGCCCTCGGCCGCCCTGGTGGTTCGGCGCGGTCCGCCCGGTCGACCTCACGGGCGAGACGGCGTGGGAGGTGGACGAACGGGGCGTGCTGTTGCGGGACTTGGTGCGGATGTTGAAGCGTGCCATGTGAATTCTCCCGAATTCCTTGGGAGAAGGCACAGCGCGGGAGGGTGCCCGAGGTCAGGAGCGGCGACGGAATTGTCCGATGCTCTTCCCAGTTGAGCTACCGGCCTGAGCCGGGCGGGACTCGAACCCGCAACCGTCGGATCCGGGAAGTATCCGTCGTCTTCGCACCGGGCACCCTCCCGGCTCTGTGCCTCCCGAGATCAGACTCGGCGGCGGCGCTTTCGGTTGAGGAAGGAGCCGCAGCCTGCGCACCGGGAGGTGCCTGCCGTCATCGCTGACGCAGCCGTGGTGCCCAGAGATCCAGTTCGGCGGAACCGACGATGGCGCTCTTGCCACTGAGCTACACCGGACCGAGATCCGGTGGCGGGAATCGAACCCGCGGCCTCCCCATTAAGAGTGGAAGTAGGTCCTGCCTGCGCACCTGGGCACGGACAGGACTCTAGAGGGGAAGCCGCGGCGGACGCGAGGGATTTACGCACGCGCGTTCGTATGAACTTCCGTACATACGCGGGCGGCCCGTACGGACCGGAGGGTCCACACGGGCCGCGAGTCACACGGGCCAACGGGTTCGCACACACACGGGCCCGGCCCGACGGCGTGCCGACCCGGCGGCCAGTGGCCGTTCGGCCGGGCGGTCGGCGGCCGGTCGGTCAGTGGCGGTTCGGCCGACGCCCCTTGGCCACCACGGCCTCCGGCCGACGGCCGTACGACACCACGCGGAGTGCGCGCCGGCCGGGCCGTGCGCCGGCCGACCGAAGCGGGCCGACGTGCCGACGAGTCAACGGGCCGTCAGGCGCCCGCGCGCGACCGGGCCTTGAACGCCGCCTTACGGGCCTCCTTGGCCTTCTTCTTGTCGCCGTGCAGCCGACCCATCACGTCGAGGACGTCCGCCGTCGCGGGGTGCTCCACCCGCCACGCCTCGTCGAAGAAGCCGCTGTGACGGTCGGCCAGGCTCTCCACGAGGCCCTTGAGCTCGTCCAGGTCGCCCTCGGCGTCCAGTTGGGCCGCGATGGTGTCGACGGCGAGCCAGAAGATCATCGACTCCGGCGGCGCTGGTACGTCCGCCGCGCCCAGTTCCACGAGCCAGACCCGGGCGAGGCCGCCCAGTTCGGAGTCGTCCAGCACCGCGCGCACCGCGGGCTCCGCCTCCGGTCCGACCAGGGAGAGGGCCTGCTGGCAGTGGAGCCTGCGCAGGGGCGCCTGCTGGTCCGTGCCCCGTGCCGCCGCGAGGAGTTCGGCCGCGGCACCGTCCGCACCGCGACGGGCCAGCCACAGTTCGCACTCGGCGCGGGCCGCCGACTCGGGGTAGTGGACGATGCCGCCGAGGAGCGCGTCGGCCCCCTTGTCCACGAGATCGCCGACCGCCGGGGCGTCCACCCCGGCCTCCAGCATGCGGGCCCGGATGCCGTACAGACCGAGCGGGGTCAGCTTCACCATGCCGTACCGGGTGACGTCCTCGTCATCGGCCTGCGGGTCGGCGCCCCCGTCCTCGCCCTCCTCGACCAGCAGTGCCTCGTCCACCGGCTGGTATTCGACGATCCCGATGGGTTCGAGGACCCGGAACTGGTCGTCGAGCCGCATCATCGCCTCGGACACCTGCTCAAGGATGTCGTCGGTGGGTTCGCTCATGTCGTCCGGCACGATCACCGACGCGGCGAGCGCGGGCAGCGGCACCGGGGGCGTCTCCTCACCCCCGTCACCCGCTCCGTCGCCGACCGTGAGCAGATACAGGTTGCCGAGGACCCCGTCGAGGAAGTCCGCCTCGGCCTCCGGATCCCATTCCAGGGCGTCGAAATCGACCGAGCCGTCTTCGGAGACGAGATCGGCCAAGTCCTCGATGAAGGGCGCGGTGGCGTCGGCGTAGACGGCGTCCAGGCCGTCGACCCAGATCGTGAGGACGTCCTGCGGCGAGCCCTTGGTGATCAGCGCAAGGTTCTCCCCCGCGGACACGGTCCCCTCCGCGTCCGGTCCGGCGTCCTCGTCCGGGTCCTCGACGTCGACTAGCCCCGTGTCGACCGCGAGCCGCCACGCCTCGTCGGCCTCCGCCGCGCCGTCCTCGTCCGCGGCGAGGCCGAGGTGCTCGGCCGCCGCGGGCAACTGCGCCTCGACGAGTTCGCCGCCGGCGCCGACCCTGGTCTCCGGGCCGGCCCAGCGCGCCAACTGGACGGCGCGGGCCAGCAGGGGCGCGGCGAGCGCGTCCCGCGCCAGCTCGGCTTCGGTGTGCAGCCGTACGGGCGGCAGGACGGGGCGCGCTGCGGACATCTGGTGATTCTCCTCGGGCGTACAGGTCGTACCGGGTCAGGCGGCTCAAGCGTAGACGCATTTCGTCCGATGCCGCCCGGTTCACCGGAAGGACGGCGGTGGCACCCCCGGAGGCCCTTGACAACTGCCGGGTCCCCATCAGGAATTAACGCACGCGGGCGCTCTCGGAGACCTCGGCCACGCCCGCCTCCGCCACCGTCTCCCCGCCGCCCGCGGACCTCCCGTGCTCGTCCGCCGCCGCGGCCGGTACGGCACGAGGCCGCGCGGCCCGAGCCGCCGGATGCCCGGCACGGTGGCGGCGATGTCCGCGTCGCGCCCGTCCCGGCCGTGTCGGAAGAAGTCGCCGTGTCGGAAGAAGTCCTGGTACGCCTGCTCCTCACTCCATTGGGTGTAGTGGAACAGGGCCTTTCCGTCCTCACCGGTATGGACGGTGCACGAAGGCAGCCCCGGATGCGGCCACGCCCGGCCGTCCCACGCCCCGCGGATCGCCTCGACCGTCCGCCGTCGGCGCTCCGGAGTGCCGACGTCCCAAGTGCTCGCCTCGACCAGTCCGACCTCATCGCGGGCAAGGCCGGGACGGGATTCGAAGCGCACACTCATCACGGGTCCTCCCGACCCGGCGCACCCGTG
This sequence comes from Streptomyces sp. NPDC052042, assembly GCF_044548345.1. Lineage (NCBI taxonomy): Bacteria > Bacillati > Actinomycetota > Actinomycetes > Kitasatosporales > Streptomycetaceae > Streptomyces > Streptomyces sp. NPDC052042. Next base: position 101,603 of record NZ_JBIUBU010000001.1, read on the forward strand.
CGGTGCGCCGCCGACGGGCAGACTGCTACGTCAAGCACGCTTGAGATCAACGACGCCCCCGCCACGGGAAGGCGGGGAGCCCACCTCCGCCCCCGAACCGGGGAACCGGCACGAGCACGGGAACCGGCGGCCGACGGCGCCGGGGAGGACCGCTCGGGCCGCAGGGCCGGCCGGACCGGCTGGGCCGACGGGCGCGACCACCGGAAGATGATCGGAGTACCGCATGAACCCGCATATCAGGTCGATCACTCGCGAGGAGCATCTGGCGTTCGTCGCGTGCCGGCCCTCCGTGAGCCACATGCAGGTTCCGTCGTGGGGCGAGGTGAAGCCCGACTGGCGCGCGGAGAGCATCGGCTGGTTCGAGCCGGACAGCACCGGCCGTGCGCAGCTCGCCGGGGCGGCGCTCGTGCTTCACCGGCCGATCCCGCGCACGAAGCGCACGCTGGCCTATCTGCCGGAGGGCCCCGTCATCGACTGGCGCGACCCCGACCTGGGGCGGTGGCTGAAGCCGATGCTGGCGTATCTGAAGGCGGGGGGCGCGTTCGCGGTGCGCATGGGGCCGCCGGTGGTCGCCCGGTACTGGGATGCCGGGACCGTCAAGGAAGCCGTCGCAGACCCGGCGGTCCGGCGGCTGCGCGACGTACCGGCGGACGCGGACGACCCGCGGGCCGCCGCACTCGTCGATCGGCTGCGCGCCCTGGGCTGGCGCCGGGGCGAGGAGGACGGCCAGGACGGTTTCGCCCTCGGGCAGCCCCGGTACGTCTTCCAGGTGCCGTTGGCCGGGCGGTCGCTGGAGGAGATCCGGGGCGGCCTCAACCAGCAGTGGCGGCGCAACATCAAGAAGGCGGAGAAGGCGGGCGTCAAGGTCGTCGAGGGCGGCTACGAGGATCTGGCGGTCTTCTACGAGCTGTACCGCGAGACTGCCGTGCGCGACCGCTTCCTTCCCCGCCCGCTCGATTACTTCCAGCGCATGTGGACCGCACTGCGCGCCGAGGACTCCGACCGGATGCGGCTCTACCTCGCCCAGCACGAGGGCGAGACACTCGCCGCCGCGACGATGCTGACCGTGGGCGACCACGTCTGGTACTCCTACGGCGCCTCGACCGCTCGCAAGCGCGAGGTCCAGCCCGGCAACGCGATCCAGTGGCGCATGCTGAACGACGCGCACGAACGGGGCGCGGCGGTCTACGACCTGCGGGGCATCACCGACACCCTGGACGAGGGCGACCACTTGCTGGGCCTGCTGCGCTTCAAGACCGGCACCGGCGGCCGGGCCGCCGAGTACGTCGGCGAATGGGACTACCCGGTCAACAAGCTGCTCCACCGGGCCTTCACGCTCTACATGGCGCGACGCTGACCCTGGGCCTCCACGGGCCGGTGCACGGCCGGCCGCCGCTACGCCCGATCGGTCCGCCAGGAGGTCATGTTCAACTCGTCGAACAGTCGTACGTCACTGCCTTCCAGTGGAAACGTTGGCGCCCCCAGTCCGGGGGCCGGGGAACCCGGCGCATCCCGAGAACCCCAGGCCCAGCGCCGTCATGAGTGCCCTGAGCGCGGCGGCCCCCGGCCGCCGTCCCCCGGTACCCGCCCCCACGGTCACTCACCCGCCCCCGCCTCGGCCCGTCGCCCAGGGACAGCCCTCAGGCGTTCGATGATGCCGGAGCGCTACGGGACCCCCCGGGTTCCCCGGCTCCGACCGTTCAGCACCTCTTCTCATTCCCCCCAAGAAGAACTAAGTGGACCTTCACGGTCCGACCGGCCGACACTTCAGGCATGACGACCCCGGCAACCCACGCGGCCCCCTTCGGCCGGGCGCTCTGCGCCATGATCACGCCCTTCACCGCCTCCGGCGCCCTGGATCCGGACGCCGCCGCGAGGCACGCCGCCACGCTGGCCGCCGACGGCTGCGACGGCCTGGTGCTCAGCGGCACCACCGGTGAGTCACCGACCACCACCGATACCGAGAAGACCGCGCTGCTGCGGGCCGTCAGAGCGACGGTCGGCGATGCCGTGCCGATCGTCGCCGGGGTCGGCGGCCCGGACACCCGGCAGGCGATCGCACTCGCCCGGCAGGCCGAACGGGCGGGCGTCGACGGGCTGTTGGTCGTGACGCCGTACTACAGCAAGCCGCCGCAGGCCGCCGTCGAGGCGTACTTCCGGAGCATCGCCGACGCGACCGGCCTGCCGGTGATGCTGTACGACATCCCCGGCCGCACCGGTACCCGCATCGAGCCGGAGACCCTGCTGCGGCTCGCCGAGCACCCGCGCATCGTGGCCGTGAAGGACTGCGCCTACGACCTGCCCGGCTCCGCGAAGACGATCGGCGCGACCTCGCTGGCGTACTACTCGGGCTGCGAAGAACTGAACCTGCCGTTGTACGCGGTGGGCGCGGTGGGCTATGTCAGCACGGTCGCCAACGTCGCACCGCGGCAACTGCGGGCGGTCCTGGACGCGTTCGACGCCGGGGACACCGCGGAGGCCGCCCGGCTCAACCGGCTGACCATCCCCCTCACCGAGCTGATGATGGCATCCGGACTGCCCGGCACGGTCACCGCGAAGGCACTGCTCGACGCCGGACCGGTCCGGGAACCGCTGCAGCCCGCCGGGCGCGCGGCGGCCGACGGGCTGCGGAAGGCGTACGAGGAGCTGCGGGAGGCATCCGAGTAATCGCTCGCGGCTCCACGCACCGGTACGAGGAGCGGCACCGGTGCCGGGAGCGGCGCTAGCCATGACCGGCAATGTTTGCCCGGAAGGAGCGTCGTCCGGTGCGTGCGATCGCAAGGCGGCCGGAAGCCCTAGTGCCGGGCTACGTGGGCTTTTGGCCAACGCGGCGAGCGCGCGTGCCGGGCGGCGCGACGGGGCAGACGTTGCCGGGAGCAGCGCTAGTTGTGGCTGTGCAGGATGTCGTTGAGCCCGTCCCAGACCGCGTTGTTCGGGCGGGCCTCGACGGCACCGGTGACCGAGTTGCGGCGGAAGAGGATGTTCGAGGCACCGGAGAGCTCGCGGGCCTTGACCATCTGGCCGTCCGGCATCGAGATGCGCGTACCCGCCGTGACATAGAGCCCGGCCTCGACGACGCACTCGTCGCCGAGCGCGATCCCGACACCCGCCTCGGCGCCGATCAGGCAGCGCTCGCCGATGACGATGCGCTCCTTGCCTCCGCCGGAGAGGGTGCCCATGGTGGACGCACCGCCGCCGAGGTCGGAACCGTCGCCGACCACGACGCCCGCGGAGATCCGGCCTTCGATCATCGACGTGCCGAGCGTGCCCGCGTTGAAGTTGACGAAGCCCTCGTGCATCACGGTGGTGCCGGGGGCCAGGTGCGCGCCGAGCCTGACCCGGTCGGCGTCGGCGATGCGGACGCCCTTCGGGATGACGTAGTCCGTCATCCGGGGGAACTTGTCGACCGAGGTGACCTGGAGGTGCAGGCCGTCGGCGCGGGCGTTCAGCCGTACCTTCTCCACGTCGTCCACGGCGACCGGGCCGAGCGAGGTCCAGGCGACGTTGGTGAGGAGGCCGAAGAGACCGTCCAGGTTCTGGCCGTGCGGCCGGACGAGGCGGTGGGAGAGGAGGTGCAGGCGCAGGTACCCGTCGTGGGCGTCGAGCGGCTTGTCGTCGAGCGAGGCGATGACCGTGCGCACGGCGACGATCTCGACACCGCGGCGGGCGTCCACTCCGATGGCCTTGGCGGCACTCTCGCCGAGGAGGTTGACGGCCTGGTCGGGGGTGAGCCGTTCGGTTCCGGCCGGACCGGGGGCGTCGGCGAGTTCGGGAGCGGGGAACCAGGTGTCGAGAACGGAACCGTCGCCGGCGATGGTGGCGAGGCCGGCGGCGACGGCGCCGGTGGTGCGGGGAGAAGTCGTATCGCTCATGTACGAAACCTAACCGTGCGGGAGCGATTGGAGCCAACCGGTCTCGCCGCGTGGTCACGGCACCCCCGGAAGCCCGCGCCGCACGCCCCGACGAGCCCGTACCCGTGCCGGGCCGGACCCCTCGACGCCCCGGCGTCCGCCCTGTGTCTCTCAGGGAACCGACCGTGGCACCCGGGGCCCGCGGGCCGGTCCGGCGACGGACCGGCGGCCGTACGACGGACACCGGGTCCGGAGGGCGGTCAGCCGACGACGCGCCCCAGCATCTCCCGCGCGTACGCCTCGTCGTACTCCCCTCCGACGAGCAGCACCTGCAGACAGATCCCGTCCATGAGCGCGATCAGCGCCCGCGCCGTGGCCGGATCGGTGCGCCCGGAGAGCAGGTCGGCCATGCCGTCGGTCCACTCGGCGGCGACGGGCCGCAGCGCGGACCTGCGCAGCGCGGCGAGGTACAGCTCGTACTCCAGCTCCGCTCTCCCCCGCCCCCCGCGGAAGTACAAGCCCAGCAGCCGGGCCAACTCCCCGGCGAGGTCGGCCGCGGGATCGGCGAGGGCCGGGCTCTCCCTCATGAGCTGGGCGAGGTTCTCGTTCGACCGGCGCAGCGCCGCGATCAGCAGTTCGTCCAGCGAGGAGAAGTGATAGGTCGTCGAGCCCAGCGGCACATCGGCCTCGGCGGCGACGGAGCGATGGCTGAGCCCCGCGATGCCCTTGGCGCCGACCACGCGGATCGCGGCGTCGATGATGCGGTCGCGCCGCCTCGGGTCGTACCGGCGTGTCATCAGTGGGCCCCGCCCAGGTTCAGCACCACCACTCCGGCGATGACCAGCCCTATGCCCGCGATCTTGACCGCGCCGCCGGACTCCCCCAGGAAGAGCATGCCGATGGAGGCGACCGCGGCGGTGCCGATACCGGCCCAGATCGCGTAGGCGGTGCCCATCGAGAGCGTCTTCAACGCGCGGGCGAGCAGCGTGAAGGCGGTGACGTAGCCCACGACCGTGATCAGCGAGGGCCAGAGGCGGGTGAAGCCCTCGCTGTACTTCATGGCGGTCGTGCCGGCGACCTCCGCCACGATCGCGGCGGCGAGCAGTCCATAACCCATGTGTACGAGTGTACGCATCGCCCCTCCTCCCCGGACACGACGACTTCGCGCCATCGGGACGCTACGGTGTCCCGACTGCCGCGGACGACGGCAATGGACACGACACACACCACGGAGCAGCAGTGACGCAGGACTGGGGGTGGGCCGGCTCGGCCCCCTACGGCGGAGCGCCCTACGGGGTGCCACCGGGCTGGGGCGGCTGGGCACCGCCGCCGAAACCCGGGGTGATACCACTGGCGCCCCTGAAGCTCGCAGACATACTCGGGGGCGCCTTCAGCACGCTGGGGCGCCACTGGAAGCAGTTGCTCGGGATCGGCGCGACCGCGTACGGCGGCGCGCTGGCCGCCGTGGTGGTGACGGCCGTGATCGCGTACGCGATGGTCGGCGACCACCTGCACAGGCTCCTCGCGCTCAGTGCCGACGAGACCCCGGCACGGGGCGACGTCATACCGGTGATGAGCGGCCTGGGCGCCATCTGGCTGATCGGCATGGTCTGCTTCGTGCTCGCGACGTCCCTGGTCCACGCGGCGGTGCCCGTCGTCCTCCAGGAGGCGGTGCTGGGCAGGCCGACGTCCTTCTCCGCGGTCTGGCGCCGGGCCTGGTCCCGGGTGCCGTCGCTGATCGGGACGGTCATCATCATGTCCCTGGCCCTGATGATCCCTCTCGCGCTCGCGGTGGCCGGTCTCATCGCCTTCACGGTCAGTGTGATCACCCTGTCGAGCAGCTCCGACGTCATCGTGCTGTGGACGGCGCTCGGCTTCCTGGGGGCCCTCGCCACCGCCCCGCTGGCCGCCTGGATCTGGGTGAAGTTCAGTCTGGCCCCCTCGACGGTGGTCTTCGAGGGGCGGCGCCCGGTGGCGGCCCTGCGGCGCTCCTCCCAGCTGGTGCGCGGCGACTGGTGGCGGATCTTCGGGATCAGTCTGCTGGGCTTCGCCATGGCCGCGGTGGCGAACTACATGATCCAGATGCCGTTCTCGTTCCTCGGCATCTTCTCCGGTGTCCTCGGCAGTGCCGGCCTCAGCGAGGACCCGAACCCCGCCTCGGTCGTCCTCGCCATGAGCGGCTACTCGGTGATGATGATGCTCGGGCAACTGGTCGGCCAGTTCGTCTCCGCGACCTTCCCCCAGCTGGTGCTCGGACTCCTCTACGTCGACCGGCGCATCCGCACGGAGAACCTGGGCCCGGCCCTGGCCGAGGCGGCGGCCACGCCGTCGTACGGCGGGACGTCCGGCGCGTACGGTCCGCACTGACCAGACCCGAGGCCGGCGACGCGCGTCCCTCCCCCACCGAGGAGGCCCGCACCACCCGGCATCTCCCCGTCCGGCCCCGGACCGGCTCGTCCGGGGCCGGGGCCGCGCCGCGCCGTCGGCCGCCAACGGTGAACCGGCGCCGGACGTCTCCCACCCCTCGTGGTCCGGGTCCGCCGCCCTGCCCCGGGCGGCCCGGGGCAGCGGGCCCCAGACGCGCCCGCAGTGCTGTTGCGAGGCAATCGCACCTGGTCACAGGTGGTACGACGGCTGTAGCCGCATTCGGATCCGTATGCCACCGTGAACCGCATGGCGGGGAATCGGCACACGCACGCGGATGACCACCACGGGTACGGGAACGGCCACGCACCCGGGCGCGGGCAAGTCCGCGGACACGAGTACGGACGCGGCCACGAGCAGGACCGTGGGCACGGGCGCGGCCGAGACCACGGCCACCGCCACACGCATGGTGCGGACGGACCCCCGCCCGATCGTGGTGTCTCCCGCGCGGCGCACCTGCGGCACCGGTTCGTGCGTCTCGTCGCGCCGCACGGCCACGAGGCCGCCGACAAGGTCGACGCGGCGATGGAGGCGTCCCGCGCGGGCATGCGCACGCTGTGGATCTCGCTGACCGTCCTCGGCGCCACCACCGTCGCGCAGGGCGCCGTGGTCGCCCTGTCGGGGTCGGTGGCCCTGCTCGGCGACACCGTGCACAACGCCGCCGACGCACTGACCGCCGTCCCGCTGGGGATCGCCTTCCTCCTCGGCCGGCGGGCGGCCAACCACCGCTACACCTACGGTTACGGCCGTGCGGAGGACCTGGCCGGCGTCCTCGTCGTCGCGACCATCGCCGCGTCCGCGGTCCTGGCCGCCTGGACGGCGGTCGACCGGCTGGTCCATCCCCGCGACGTCACCCATCTGTGGGCCGTCTCCGGCGCCGCCCTCATCGGCTTCCTCGGCAACGAGTGGGTGGCCCGCTACCGCATCCGCACGGGGCGCCGCATCGGCTCCGCCGCGCTGGTGGCCGACGGCCTGCACGCCCGGAGCGACGGTTTCACCTCGCTGGCCGTCCTGCTGGGCGCGGGCGGCGCCGCACTCGGCCTGCGCGCCGCCGATCCCGTCATCGGCCTGCTCATCGCCCTGGCCATCCTGATGGTCCTCAAGGACGCCGCCCGCGAGGTCTACGGACGTCTGATGGACTCCGTCGACCCCGCACTCGTCACCGGGGCCCACACCGCCCTGCGAGCCGTCGAGGGCGTGCTCGGCACCGGGCAGGTGCGGATGCGGTGGATCGGCCATGAACTGCGCGCCGAGGCCGAGATCGTCGTCGATCCCCGCCTGACCGTCGTCGAAGCCCACCGCATCGCCGTCGCCGCCGAGCACGCCCTCATCCACGCCGTGCCCCGGCTGACCGCCACTACGGTGCACACCGACCACACCCCCGTCGAGGGGGACCCGCACGCCGCACTCGGCCACCACACCACGCGAACGGCCCCCGGTGCGGACCGGGGGCCGTTCATCGGCACGGGTGCCGTGCGGCACCCGTGAGGCACCGCGCGACACGGCACCGCGCGACGCCGTACGGGTGCGCGACGTGGCGGGATCAGGCGTTGAAGCCCGACGTGGGAATCAGACGTTGAAGCCCAGCGCGCGCAACTGCTCGCGCCCGTCGTCCGTGATCTTGTCGGGACCCCACGGCGGCATCCAGACCCAGTTGATCCGCAGTTCGTTGACGATTCCGTCGGTCGCCGACTTCGCCTGGTCCTCGATGACATCGGTCAGCGGGCAGGCCGCGGACGTCAGGGTCATGTCGAGGGTGGCGATGTTGGCGTCGTCGATGTGGATGCCGTAGATCAGCCCCAGGTTGACGACGTCGATGCCCAGCTCGGGGTCGACGACGTCGTACAGGGCCTCGCGGACCTCCTCCTCGGTGGCCGGCTTGCCCACCGGGGTCTCCTCGGATGTCACCGTGTTCTCGCTCATGCCGTCTTCCCTTCGGACAGCGCCTTCGCCGTCGCGTCCTTCCACGCCATCCAGCTCAGCAGCGCGCACTTCACCCGGGCGGGGTACTTGGAGACGCCGGCGAACGCGACCGCGTCCTCCAGCACCTCCTCCATCGCGTCGTCCGGCTCCAGCTGGCCCTTCGACTGCATCAGCTCCAGGAAGGTCTCCTGGATCTTCTGCGCCTCGCCCAGCTCCTTGCCGACCAGCAGGTCGTTCAGCACGGACGCGCTGGCTTGGCTGATGGAGCAGCCCTGACCCTCGTACGACACGTCGACGATGGTCTCGCCGTCGTACTTCACCCGGAGAGTGATCTCGTCGCCACACGTCGGATTGACGTGGTGCACCTCGGCATCGCCGTCCCGCAGGCCGCGCCCGTGGGGGTGCTTGTAGTGGTCCAGGATCACTTCCTGGTACATGGAATCAAGCTTCACCAGTCAACCCCAGCCGCTCGTCCCTCATCCGAAAAAGTTCCGTACGTGCTCCAGGCCGTCCACCAGGGCGTCGACCTCGGCGGGCGTGGAGTACAGATAGAAAGACGCTCGCGTCGTCGCGGGAATTCCGTACCGCAGACAGACCGGCCGTGCGCAGTGGTGTCCGACCCGGACCGCGATGCCCTGCTCGTCGAGCACCTGGCCCACGTCGTGCGGGTGAATGTCGCCGAGCGTGAAGGAGATCGTGGCGCCGCGGTCCTCGGCCGTCGCCGGTCCGATGATCCGGAGGTCGGGGACCTCCAGCAGCCGCTTCACCGCATACTCGGTGATCGCCTGCTCATGGCGGTGGATCTTCTCCATGCCGATCGCCGAGAGGTAGTCCACGGCCGCGCCGAGGCCGACGGCCTGGGCGATCGGGGGCGTACCGGCCTCGAACTTGTGCGGCGCGGGGGCGTACGTCGACGAGTGCATCGACACGGTCTCGATCATCTCGCCGCCGCCGAGGAACGGCGGCAGGTCCTCCAGGAGCTCCTGCCGTCCCCAGAGCACGCCGATGCCGGTCGGGCCGACCATCTTGTGACCGGTGAAGGCCACGAAGTCGGCCTGGAGCGCCTGCACGTCGAGCACCATGTGCGGGGCCGCCTGCGAGGCGTCGATGCAGACCAGCGCGCCGACCTGCTGGGCACGGCGGATGATCTTCTCGACCGGGTTGACCGTGCCCAGGATGTTCGACACCAGGGTGAAGGTGACGATCTTCGTCTTCTCGGTGATGATCTCGTCGATGTTGGACAGGTCGAGACGGCCGTCGTCGGTGATGCCGAACCACTTCAGCTTCGCGCCGGTGCGCTGCGCGAGCAGCTGCCAGGGCACGATGTTGGAGTGGTGCTCCATCTCCGTGGTGACGATCTCCGTGTCGCGGTCCACCCGGTAGGGTTCGTCGGCCCAGCCGAGCATGTTGGCCACGAGGTTCAGCGACTCGGAGGCGTTCTTGGTGAAGACCACCTCGTCGCGGCTGGGGGCGTTGATGAACGCGGCGACCTTGTCACGGGCGCCCTCGTACAGCGCTGTGGCCTCTTCCGCGATCGTGTACACGCCGCGGTGCACATTGGCGTTGTACCGCTCGTAGTACTCGTTGAGCGCGTCGATGACCTGGCGCGGCTTCTGCGAGGTCGCCGCACTGTCCAGGTAGACGACCTTCTTCCCGTCGTGGACCGTGCGATCCAGCAGGGGGAAGTCCTTGCGGATCGCCTCGGTGTCGAGGAGGCCCGGCAGCTGTGTCACGCGGAAGCGCCCCCCTTCACGTATGCCTCGTAGCCCTCGTCCTCCAGCTTGTCGGCGAGCTCGGCGCCGCCGGACTCGGCGATCCGGCCGTTGGCGAAGACGTGCACGAAGTCGGGCTTGATGTAACGGAGGATCCGGGTGTAGTGCGTGATCAGCAGCGTGCCGACCTCACCGGTCTCACGGACCCGGTTGACGCCCTCGGAGACGATCCGCAGCGCGTCGACGTCCAGACCGGAGTCGGTCTCGTCGAGGACCGCGACCTTCGGCTTGAGAAGCTCCAGCTGGAGGATCTCGTGGCGCTTCTTCTCACCCCCGGAGAAGCCCTCGTTGACGTTGCGCTCGGCGAAGGCCGGGTCGATCTGGAGCTGCTCCATGGCCTCCTTGACCTCCTTCACCCAGGTGCGCAGCTTGGGCGCCTCGCCGCGGACGGCGGTGGCGGAGGTGCGCAGGAAGTTGGAGACCGAGACCCCGGGGACCTCGACGGGGTACTGCATCGCGAGGAACACGCCGGCACGGGCGCGCTCGTCGACGGTCATCTCCAGGACGTCCTCGCCGTCCAGGGTCACCGAACCGCTGGTGACCGTGTACTTGGGGTGACCCGCGAGCGAGTACGCCAGGGTGGACTTGCCGGACCCGTTGGGGCCCATGATGGCGTGGGTCTCGCCCTGCTTCACGGTCAGGTCGACGCCCTTGAGGATCTCCTTCGTGGCGTTGTCGGCCTCGACGGTGACGTGCAGGTCGCGGATTTCAAGCGTTGCCATGGGTGACTCAGGACTCCTGGATGACGGAGACGAGCACATCGTCCCCTTGGATCTTGACGGGGTATACGGGGACGGGGCGCGTCGCGGGAAGGCTGGACGGCTTGCCGGTGCGGAGGTCGAAGCTGGAGCCGTGCAGCCAGCACTCGATCATGCAGTCCTCCACCTCTCCCTCGGACAGCGAGACGTTCGCGTGCGAGCAGATGTCGTTGATCGCGAACACCTCGCCCTCGGTACGGACGACGGAGATCGGAACGCCGTCGAGTTCCACCCGCTTCGGGGTGTCCTCTTCCAGCTCACTGAGCGCGCATACTCTGACGAATCCCATCAGACGGACGCCTTCAGCTCGGTCTCGATCCGATCGAGCAGCCGCGCCTCGACGTCCGGCAGGCCGACCTGCTGGACGAGTTCGGCGAAGAAGCCGCGCACGACGAGCCGGCGGGCCTCCTCGGCGGGGATGCCGCGGGCCATCAGGTAGAAGAGCTGTTCGTCGTCGAACCGGCCGGTCGCGGAGGCGTGGCCGGCGCCGACGATCTCGCCCGTCTCGATCTCCAGGTTCGGCACGGAGTCGACGCGCGCACCGTCCGTGAGGACCAGGTTGCGGTTCATCTCGTAGGTGTCGGTGCCCTCGGCGGCGGCCCGGATCAGCACGTCGCCGATCCACACCGCGTGCGCGTCGTCGCCCTGGAGCGCGCCCTTGTAGGCGGCGTTGGACTTGCAGTGCGGGGTGTTGTGGTCGACCAGGAGACGGTGCTCCTGGTGCTGGCCCTTGTCGGTGAAGTAGAGGCCGAACAGCTCGGCCTCGCCGCCGGTGCCCGCGTAGCTGACGCGCGGGTGGAGGCGGACGAGGTCGCCGCCGAAGGTGACGACGATCGACTTGAACGAGGCGTCCCGGCCGACCAGGGCGTTGTGCTGGCCGACGTGGACCGCGGTCTCGTCCCAGTCCTGCACGGAGACGACGGTGAGCTTCGCTCCGTCGCCGAGGACGTAGTCCACGTTGGCTGCGAGCACCGCGTCACCGGTGTGGTCGATGACGACGACGGCCTCGGCGAAGGCGCCCAGCTCGACGACCTGGTGGCCGAAGGCCACGCCGCCCTCGCCGTGCACCGCGATCCGGATCGGCTCGGTGAGCACGGCCTCCTTGGGGACCGTGACCACGGACGCCTGCTCGAACGACGAGTACGCCTGGGCGGCGACGCGGTCCACCGGGACACCGGCCCGGCCGAGCCGGGAGTCGTCACGGCCGACGGTCTCGACCGTGACCCCGTCGGGGGCCTCGATGGCGACCTTGACACCGCCGCCGGTGGCCACCGCCGTGCCGTCGTGCAGTCCGCGGAGCCGGTCCAGCGGGGTGAACCGCCACTCCTCCTCGCGGCCGTGCGGGACCGGGAAGTCCGCGACGTCGTAGGACGGCGGCGCGCTCATGCGCGTGGCGACGGTCGACTCGGCGGCCACCGCGATGGATCCGGTGGTGGTGGATCCCGCCGGAAGGGGTCCCCCCGCTCGTGCGGAGCCGAGAGTGGGGGAGTTCTGAGCCTCAGCCATGGCTGTCGTAGTGCTCGCTTTCTCAGTGAAGTGTCCGGGGATTCGGTCGTCGGGCCGGGTCAGCCGACCGAACCCTCCATCTGCAGCTCGATCAGCCGGTTGAGTTCGAGCGCGTACTCCATCGGCAGTTCCTTGGCGATCGGCTCGACGAAGCCGCGCACGATCATCGCCATCGCCTCGAACTCCGTCAGGCCGCGGCTCATCAGGTAGAAGAGCTGGTCCTCGGAGACCTTGGAGACGGTCGCCTCGTGTCCCATCGACACGTCGTCCTCACGGACGTCGACGTACGGGTAGGTGTCGGAGCGCGAGATCGTGTCGACCAGCAGCGCGTCGCAGAGCACGTTGGACTTCGCGCCCGGGGCGCCCTCGCCGATCTCGATCAGACCGCGGTAGGAGGTGCGTCCGCCGCCCCGCGCCACCGACTTGGAGACGATGTTGGAGGAGGTGTTCGGCGCCATGTGGACCATCTTGGCGCCGGCGTCCTGGTGCTGGCCCTCGCCCGCGAAGGCGATGGACAGGGTCTCGCCCTTGGCGTGCTCGCCCATCAGGTAGACGGCCGGGTACTTCATCGTGACCTTGGAGCCGATGTTGCCGTCGACCCACTCCATGGTCGCGCCCTCGTAGGCGACGGCCCGCTTGGTGACCAGGTTGTAGACGTTGTTCGACCAGTTCTGGATCGTGGTGTAGCGGCAGCGGCCGCCCTTCTTCACGATGATCTCGACGACCGCGGAGTGCAGCGAGTCGGAGGAGTAGATCGGGGCGGTGCAGCCCTCGACGTAGTGGACGTACGCGTCCTCGTCGACGATGATCAGCGTCCGCTCGAACTGGCCCATGTTCTCCGTGTTGATACGGAAGTACGCCTGGAGCGGGATGTCGACGTTGACGCCCTTGGGCACGTAGATGAACGAGCCGCCGGACCACACGGCCGTGTTCAGCGAGGCGAACTTGTTGTCACCGACCGGGATGACGGTGCCGAAGTACTCCTTGAAGAGCTCCGGGTGCTCCTTCAGCGCCGTGTCGGTGTCGAGGAAGATGACGCCCTGCTTCTCCAGGTCCTCGCGGATCTGGTGGTACACGACCTCCGACTCGTACTGCGCGGCGACACCGGCGACCAAGCGCTGCTTCTCCGCCTCCGGGATGCCGAGCTTGTCGTAGGTGCTCTTGATGTCCTCGGGCAGGTCCTCCCAGGACGCCGCCTGCTTCTCCGTGGACCGCACGAAGTACTTGATGTTGTCGAAATCGATGCCCGACAGATCGGAGCCCCAGGTGGGCATGGGCTTCTTGTCGAAGAGCTTGAGGCCCTTGAGGCGCAGCTTCAGCATCCACTCGGGCTCGTTCTTCTTCGCGGAGATGTCGCGGACGACCGCCTCCGAGAGCCCGCGCTTGGCCGCGGCGCCGGCCGCGTCGGAGTCGGCCCAGCCGTATTCGTACCTGCCCAGCCCCTCGAGTTCAGGGTGGGTGGTCTCCGTGGGGAGCGTCATGCGGGGTTCCTCCCGGCCTTGCTTGCAGTTGCTGAATGAGTGGTCTTCGGTGCTGTGCGGTGGCCGCCGCGCGGAATGTACGTCGTGCACACCTCGTCGCCGTGGGCGATGGTGGCCAGACGCTGCACATGCGTACCGAGAAGGCTGGAGAAGAATTCCGTCTCCGCCTCGCACAGCTGCGGGTACTGCTCGGCGACATGAGCGACCGGGCAGTGGTGCTGGCACAACTGCTCGCCCTGCTGCGGGCCGGGCGCGCTACGCGCCGTAGCAGCGTACCCGTCGGCGGACAGGGCCTCGGCCAACGCCTTGGTGCGCGAACCGGGGTCCGCGGCCTCGACCGCCGCCCGGTACGCCTCGGCCTGGGCCGCGATCCTGGCCCGGGCGAACGCGGCCACCGCGGCCTCGCCCGAGGTCTCGGCGATCCATCCCAGGGCGTCCGCCGCGAGCTTGTCGTAGGACTGGTCGAAGGCGTCCCGTCCGCAGTCGGTCAGCGCGAACACCTTGGCCGGGCGGCCACGCGTCCGTGCCCCGTAAACCCGCTGCTCACGGGCTTCGACGACGCCGTCGGACGAGAGTGCGTCGAGATGGCGGCGGACCGCGGCCTGGGTGAGACCGAGATGCTTCGCCAGCTCGGCGACCGTCGACGGGCCGTGGTCCAGGATGGAACGCGCGACCCGGTTCCGCGTGGAACGCTCACCGGTCGCGAGGTCCTCCTGGGGTGTCTCCCGCTTGGTCTCGCCGTTTTTCACAACGCCATTGTTGCGTAATTAATCCGGCCCTGACAACCACGGTCCGAAACGATCTACGGTGCGCTTCATCACTTAGGGTCACCTAATCCAGCCCCGCGGCCTCGCGCTCTGCACGCCCCCGGCCATCCCCCGCGGGACGCCGACACCCCGTCGGGGGCCGGGCCCGCCGCAGTGCCGTTCCGCCATCCGTGGCGGTTCAGCGCGCGGCGCCGGGTGCGGCGCACCGCACGGCACAGGGGCGCCCGCACTCCGGATGTCCGCGGGCGTGCCGCCGCCGCGACGAGGTGCCGCGGCCCTCGTCGGGCGCCCGTCGGGGGTCGCAGGGCAGCCCTTAGACTTACCGGCCATGAAGAGCGAGCCGGTCGTCCAGATCCGCGGGCTGGTGAAGCGGTACGGCCGCAAGACCGCGGTGGACGGCCTCGACCTGAGCGTCCGCGCCGGTACGGTCACCGCCGTCCTCGGCCCCAACGGCGCGGGCAAGACCACCACCGTCGAGACCTGCGAGGGCTACCGCCGCCCCGACGCCGGTACGGTGCGGGTCCTCGGCCTCGACCCCGTCGCGGACGCGGCCCGGCTGCGCCCGCGGATCGGCGTGATGCTCCAGTCCGGCGGCATCTACTCCGGGGCGCGCGCGGACGAGATGCTCCGGCACATGGCGAAGCTCCACGCCCACCCGCTGGACGTCGACACGCTCGTGGAACGCCTCGGCCTGGGCACCTGCGGCCGCACCACCTACCGCCGGCTCTCCGGCGGTCAGCAGCAGCGCCTCTCCCTGGCGATGGCCGTGGTGGGCCGCCCCGAGCTGGTCTTCCTCGACGAGCCGACCGCCGGGCTCGACCCGCAGGCCCGCCGCTCCACCTGGGACCTCGTGCGCGAGCTGCGCACCGACGGCGTGTCCGTCGTGCTCACCACGCACTTCATGGACGAGGCCGAGGAGCTCGCCGACGACGTCGCCGTCATCGACGCGGGCCGGGTCATCGCCCAGGGCAGCCCCGAGGCGCTCTGCCGCGGCGGCGCCGAGAACACCCTGCGTTTCACCGGGCGCCCCGGACTCGACCTGGGCTCCCTGCTGAAGGCCCTGCCCGACGGGGCGGAGGCGGCCGAGCCCACCCCGGGCACGTACCGCATCACCGCCGACATCGACCCGCAGCTGCTGGCCACCGTCACCTCCTGGTGCGCCCAGCACGAGGTCATGCCGTCCGGCATCTCCGTCGAGCGGCACACCCTGGAGGACGTCTTCCTCGAACTGACCGGCAAGGAGCTGCGCGCATGAGCGCCGGTACGTACGCCCCGCGGCCGGCCGCCGCCCCGCTCTCCCGGATGATCGCCGCGCAGGCGGCACTGGAGACGCGGATGCTGCTCCGCAACGGCGAGCAGCTGCTGCTGACGGTGATCATCCCGACGCTGCTGCTGGTGCTGTTCAGCGCGGTCGACATCGTGGACACCGGCGCGGGACGGTCCGTGGACTTCCTGACGCCCGGCGTCCTGGCGCTCGCCGTGATGTCCACGGCCTTCACCGGCCAGGCCATCGCCACCGGTTTCGAGCGGCGCTACGGCGTGCTCAAGCGGCTCGGCGCCTCACCACTGCCGCGCTGGGCGCTGATGACCGCCAAGACCCTTTCGGTCCTGGTCACCGAGGTGCTGCAAGTGGTGCTCCTCACGGTGATCGCGTTCGCGCTGGGCTGGTCGCCGCACGGCAACCCCCTCGCCGTGGTGCTGCTGCTGGTGCTCGGCACGGCCGCGTTCTCCGGACTCGGGCTGCTGATGGCCGGGACGCTGCGGGCGGAGGCCACACTGGCCGCGGCCAACCTCGTCTTCCTGCTGCTGCTGGTCGGCGGCGGGGTGATCGTGCCGCTGGACAAGTTCCCGGACGCGGCGCAGTCGGTGCTCGGGCTGCTGCCGATCTCGGCCCTGTCGAACGGACTGCGCGACATCCTCCAGCACGGTGCCGGGATGCCGTGGGGCGACCTCGGCGTGCTGGCGGCGTGGGCGGTGCTCGGGCTGGGTGCGGCGGCGAAGTTCTTCCGCTGGGAATGAGCCGGACGGGTGCCGGGGCGCCGTGGTCCGGGTGCGCGACGCGAGCGAGGGCGGGCGTTACGGGCGTTTGAGCGCCCCGGTCCGGGTGCGGGACGTGACCCCTTGACGGCACTCCGTCGGGGTCTCGCGCAATTCGTCCCCCTCGTGAAAGCTTGCACAAGCCGCCGCCTACGATGGTGCGCGTGCCCAAGCTGACCCGAGCCGAAGTCGCTCAAGCCGTGCGGAATCCGCTTCCCTACATCGCCGAACGGTGGACACCGACGGACCGTGTCGTCCGCCGTGCCGCCCTGTCGGCCGTCGTGATGTCGGTCCTCATCGTCGTGACCGGCGGTGCGGTACGGCTCACCGGTTCCGGCCTCGGCTGCCCCACCTGGCCCAAGTGCACCGAGGACAGCCTCACGGCGACGAGCGAGATGGGCCTGCACGGCGCCATCGAGTTCGGCAACCGCCTGCTGACGTACGTCCTGTGCGCGGCCGTCGGCTGGGCGATCATCGCGGCCCGCTCGGCCAAGCCCTGGCGGCGCAGCCTCACCCGGCTCGGCTGGGCACAGTTCTGGGTGGTCATGGGCAACGCGGTGCTCGGCGGCATCGTGGTGCTGGTCGGCCTCAACCCGTACACGGTCGCGGCGCACTTCCTGCTCACCACGACGCTGATCACGGTCGCGGTCGTGATGTGGCAGCGGATCGGCGAGGGCGACGAGGCACCCCGGCCGCTGGTGGGCAAGGCGGTGTCCCAGCTGACCTGGCTGCTCGCGGTGGCGGCGGGGCTGCTGATCGCGGTCGGCACCGTCGTCACGGGCGCCGGACGGCACGCGGGCGACTCCAGCGACGTGCCCCGCATCCCGATCGACTGGACGATGGTCTCTCAGCTGCACGCCGATCTGGCCTGGGTCGTGGTGGCGCTGACCGTCGCCCTCTGGTTCGCGCTGAAGGCCGTGAACGCTCCGGCCGGCCCCCGGCGCCGGACCCGTGACCTGTTCCTGGTGCTGCTGGGCCAGGGCGTGATCGGTTATGTCCAGTACTTCACGGACACCCCGGAACTCCTGGTCGGCCTGCACATGTTCGGTTCGTGCCTGGTGTGGATCGCGGTGGTACGGGTGCTGCTGGCGCTGCGCGAGCGCCCGGCGGCCGAGCCCGCGGTCCCCGGCCCCGCCGCCCAGAAGCCGGAGCCGGCCGCCGCGGGGTGAGGCGGGTGGCCCCCGGTACGTCACAACGCGCCGATGCCGGACGGTCCTGGTCGAGGACCGTCCGGCATCGGCGCGTTGTGGAGCCCTCCGCCGCGCGGGCGGCAGCCGTCGCACGGGAGCCATCTGCCCGCATCGGCCGTCGCCGTGCGGGAGCCGTGCTCCGTACGGGCGAGCCGTCGTCGTACGGGTGCGTGCGTTCAGGACGCGTTGGACGGGCCGCCCACCTGGATTCCGGCCATCCGCGTCCACTCGTACGGGCCGGTGCGGACCTTCGCCGCGAAGTCCCCGTCGAAGGACTCGTGCATCGTGATACCGGCCTTACGGGCGGCGCTCTCGGCGATCTCGTACGAAGGGGCGACCAGATCGCCCCAGCCGCCGTCCTCGCCCACCAGAACGATGCGGGCGCCCATCTGCCCGATGTAGGCGAGCTGCCCCTCGGCACCGCCGTGCGCCTTGGAGAAGGCGCCGATCTGCTTGGCGAGCTTCGCCGCCCTGCGCTCCGCACGGGCCGCCCGCTTGCCGCTCTCCACCTGGTTCTCAGCCGTCTCTGCCATGGTCAGGATGCTACCCACGGGTAGATCGACGTGCGACAGGAAGGGCACGTGGCGTGGGCCACGCACCCCGCCCCTCGGCGGAACCGGTGGAACGGGACAGCCCCGCCTCCCGGGCCGCTCCGAGAAGGAGCGGCCGCCCGGAAAGCGGGGCTGCCCGAAGCGGGAAGACCGCGGGAAGAAGCGGGACTACCGCAGGAAGGGATCGATCGCGACGGCCAGGAAGAGCAGCGAGACATAGGTGATCGACCAGTGGAACAGCCGCATCTCCTTGAGCTTGGCGCCCGTCACTCCCGCCTTGGCCCGGTTGAGCAGGGCGTGCGCCTCCCACAGCCAGAAGCCGCCGGTCAGCAGCGCCACCGCGGTGTAGAACCAGCCGGTGTAGCCGAGCGGGGTCAGCAGCAGCGAGACGAAGACCATCACCCAGCTGTAGAGCACGATCTGGCGGGCCACCACGCGGTTGGACGCGACGACCGGCAGCATCGGGACTCCGACGCGGGCGTAGTCCTCCTTCACCTTCATCGAGAGCGGCCAGTAGTGCGGCGGCGTCCAGAAGAACATCACGACGAAGAGGATCACCGCGGCCCACGACATCGAGTTCGTCACGGACGACCAGCCGATGAGGACCGGCATGCAGCCCGCGATGCCACCCCAGACGATGTTCTGCGCGGTACGCCGCTTCAGCACCAGCGTGTAGCCCACGACGTAGAACAGCAGCGCGCCGAGGGCCAGCGCGGCCGAGAGCCAGTTGACCAGCAGACCGAACCAGACCGTGGAGATCACCGTGAGCGCGAGCCCGAACGCCAGGCACTCGCGCGGGCTCACCATGCCGGTGACCAGCGGACGCTGCGACGTGCGCTCCATCAGCGCGTCGATGTCGCGGTCGATGTACATGTTCAGCGCGTTGGCCCCACCTGCGGAGAGGTAGCCGCCGATGGTGGTCACAAGCACCAGCCACAGATCGGGCACGCCCTGGGCCGCCAGGAACATCACCGGCACGGTGGTGATCAGCAGCAGTTCGATGATCCGAGGCTTGGTCAGCGCCACGAATGCCTTGACACGGGCCCCGAACGGGCGATGGCCCCCCGGGCTGGGAGTCAAGGCGACCCCTGCGGGTCGGGACTCGACGGCCGTCACGCACACCCCTGACAGAGAAATCCAGCAAGCTCCAGGCGTGAGGGCCCGGTAAAGACTTGCACGAACCAGACCACTGTAGACGTTGGGAACATGCCGTCCTTCGCGGGGGTGGGCTCGTGTTGGAGGGGCCCGGAGGCAGGCAATCGCACTCCACACGGTCGTGCGGAACGGTCGGCTCCCCCCGTCCGGGCCCGGGACGAACGCCGCCGGAGCGGCACGCCCCATACACGATCCGCCGGAGACACGCCCGCAGGGCCGGTGCCCGTACAGGCGGCCCCGCCCGTACGTCACGGCCGGGCAGGCGCGCGGCTCCCCGCCCGGGAGAGCAGCCGCGGAAGCACGGAGGAACCGCTCGCGGGAGCGGCACAGAAGCACCGTTCCCCGCTCACCGGAGCGGCGCAGAAGTGGGGCTCCGCGCTCATACGGGAGGCGAACCGGCGGGGCCGCCCGCACCCTGGAAAGCAGCGGAAAACACGCGTTCCGACACAGGTAGGCTCGACAACCCCGGTGCGGTCACAGTCACCGGTTGACGACAGTGGAGAGGAGCCCTGACTCAGGGTGAGCACCAAGCCGACCACCACAGATCTCCAGTGGACCGAAGTGGACCAGCGGGCCGTGGACACCGCTCGCGTCCTTGCCGCCGACGCCGTGCAGAAGGTCGGAAACGGCCACCCGGGCACAGCGATGAGCCTGGCTCCCGCCGCGTACACCCTTTTCCAGAAGGTGATGCGGCATGACCCCGCCGACCCGGAGTGGACCGGCCGCGACCGGTTCGTGCTGTCCGCCGGACACAGCAGCCTGACCCTCTACATCCAGCTCTACCTGGCCGGGTACGGCCTGGAACTCGACGACCTCAAGTCCTTCCGTACCTGGGGCTCCAAGACCCCGGGCCACCCGGAGTACGGCCACACCGCCGGTGTGGAGACGACCACGGGCCCGCTGGGCCAGGGCGTCGCCAACGCCGTGGGCATGGCGATGGCCGCGCGCTACGAGCGCGGGCTGTTCGACCCGGAGGCGGTCCCCGGCACCTCTCCGTTCGACCACATGATCTGGGTCGTCGCGGGCGACGGCTGCCTCCAGGAGGGCATCTCCGCAGAGGCGTCCTCGCTGGCCGGGCACCAGAAGCTGGGCAACCTGGTCCTGCTGTGGGACGACAACCACATCTCGATCGAGGGTGACACGCAGACCGCGGTCTCCGAGGACACCCTCAAGCGCTACGAGTCGTACGGCTGGCACGTCCAGCGCGTCGAGCAGTCGCCCAACGGCGACCTGGACCCGGCGGGGCTCCACCGGGCGCTGGAGGCCGCCCGGGCCGAGACCGAGCGCCCCTCCTTCATCGCCGCCCGCTCGATCATCGCCTGGCCCGCCCCCAACGCGCAGAACACCGAGGCCTCGCACGGCTCGGCGCTGGGCGAGGAGGAGGTCGCCGCGACGAAGAGGGTGCTCGGCTTCGACCCGGAGAAGTCCTTCGAGGTCTCCGACGAGGTCATCGCGCACACCCGCACGGCGCTGGACCGCGGCCGCGAGGCCCGGGCCGAGTGGGAGAAGTCCCTCGCCGCGTGGCGCACCGCCAACCCGGAGCGCGCCGCAGAGTTCGACCGGATCTCCGCCGGCGAGCTGCCCGCGGGCTGGGAGGACAGGCTCCCGGTCTTCGAGCCCGGCAAGAACGTGGCCACCCGTGCCGCCTCCGGCAAGGTGCTCCAGTCGCTCGGCGAGGTCCTCCCCGAGCTGTGGGGCGGCTCCGCCGACCTGGCGGGCTCGAACAACACGACGATCGACAAGACGTCGTCGTTCCTCCCCACGGGCAACCCGCTGCCGGGCGCCGACCCGTACGGCCGCACGATCCACTTCGGCATCCGCGAGCACGCCATGGCCGCGGCCATGAACGGCATCGCGCTGCACGGCAACACCCGGATCTACGCCGGCACCTTCCTGGTGTTCTCCGACTACATGCGCAACGCCGTGCGGCTGTCCGCGCTGATGCACCTGCCGGTGACGTACGTGTGGACGCACGACTCGATCGGCCTGGGCGAGGACGGCCCGACCCACCAGCCGGTGGAGCACCTGGCCTCGCTGCGCGCCATCCCGGGCCTGAACATCGTCCGCCCGGCCGACGCCAACGAGACCGCCGTCGCCTGGCGCGAGATCCTGCGCCGCCACACCAAGGTGTTCGGCAAGGGGACCCCGCACGGCCTGGCGCTGACCCGCCAGGGCGTACCGACGTACGAGGCGAACGAGGACGCGGCCAAGGGCGGCTACGTGCTCTTCGAGGCCGAGGGCGGCGACGCCCAGGTGCTGCTGATCGCCACGGGCTCCGAGGTGCACCTCGCCGTCGAGGCGCGCGAGGAACTGCAGGCGGCCGGCGTTCCGACCCGTGTGGTGTCGATGCCGTCGGTCGAGTGGTTCGAGGAGCAGGACCAGGCGTACAAGGACAGCGTCCTGCCGCCGTCCGTGAAGGCCAGGGTCGCGGTCGAGGCCGGTGTCGGCCTCACCTGGCACCGGTACGTCGGGGACGCCGGCCGGATCGTGTCGCTGGAGCACTTCGGTGCCTCGGCCGACGCCAAAATCCTCTTCCGCGAGTTCGGCTTCACCGGCGAGCGCGTCGCCGCCGCCGCACGGGAATCTCTCGCCGCCGCCGCGCGCTGACGCCGTATATAAAGACAAGTAGGAGATGCAATTCCCATGACGGACGCACTCAAGCGCCTCTCGGACGAGGGCGTGGCGATCTGGCTCGACGACCTGTCGCGCAAGCGGATCACCTCCGGCAACCTGGCCGAGCTGATCGACGAGCAGCACGTGGTGGGCGTCACCACCAACCCGTCGATCTTCCAGAAGGCGATCTCGGGCGGTGACGGGTACGAGCGCCAGCTCACCGACCTCGCCACCCGCAAGGTCACGGTCGACGAGGCCATCCGCATGATCACGACGGCCGACGTGCGGGACGCGGCGGACATCCTGCGCCCCGTCTTCGACGCCACGGGCGGCCAGGACGGCCGGGTCTCCATCGAGGTCGACCCGCGTCTGGCCCACCACACCGCCGCCACCGTCGCCGAGGCCAAGCAGCTGGCCTGGCTGGTGGACCGGCCCAACACGCTCATCAAGATCCCGGCGACCAAGGCCGGCCTGCCGGCGATCACCGAGGTCATCGGCAGGGGCATCAGCGTCAACGTCACGCTGATCTTCTCGCTGGAGCGCTACCGCGAGGTCATGGACGCCTACCTGGCGGGCCTGGAGAAGGCGAAGGCCGCGGGCCTGGACCTGTCCAAGATCCACTCGGTGGCCTCGTTCTTCGTGTCCCGCGTGGACACCGAGATCGACAAGCGGCTCGACGCGATCGGCACCCCTCAGGCCGCGGCGCTCAGGGGCAAGGCGGCGCTCGCCAACGCCCGCCTCGCCTACCAGGCGTTCGAGGAGGTCTTCGGCTCCGCGGACGGATCGACGCCGCCGTCGGAGCGCTGGGCCGCCCTGGACAGCGCGCGCGCCAACAAGCAGCGTCCGCTCTGGGCCTCGACCGGCGTCAAGGACCCGGCGTACAAGGACACCCTGTACGTCGACGAACTGACGGCCCCCGGCACGGTGAACACCATGCCCGAGGCCACCCTGGACGCCACCGCCGACCACGGCGTGATCACCGGCAACACCATCGCCGGAACCTACGAGCAGGCCCGGGCCGAGCTCGACGCCGTGGCGGAGCTCGGAATCTCCTACGACGACGTCGTCCGGCTGCTGGAGGACGAGGGAGTCGAGAAGTTCGAGACGTCCTGGATCGACCTGCTCAACTCGACCGAGGCGGAACTCAAGCGCCTCGCCCCTTCGGAGGGCTGACCACCTTGTCTGGTGTTCCCGGAGCCAACCCGCTTCGTGACCCCCAGGACCGACGGCTCCCGCGCATCGCGGGGCCGTCGGGACTGGTGATCTTCGGCGTCACGGGTGATCTGTCCCGTAAGAAGCTCATGCCCGCCGTCTACGACCTGGCCAATCGCGGCCTGCTGCCGCCGGGCTTCTCGCTCGTCGGTTTCGCGCGCCGCGAGTGGCAGGACGAAGACTTCGCGCAGGAGGTCCACGACGCCGTCAAGCAGCATGCCCGTACCCCGTTCCGCGAAGAGGTCTGGCAGCAGCTCATCCAGGGGATGCGCTTCGTCCAGGGCAACTTCGACGACGACGAGGCGTTCGAAACTCTGAAGGCGACGATCCAGGAGCTCGACGAGGAGCAGGGCACGGGTGGCAACTTCGCCTTCTACCTGTCCGTGCCCCCGAAGTTCTTCCCCAAGGTCGTCCAGCAGCTCAAGAAGCACGGCCTCGCCGATCAGAAGGAGGGCTCCTGGCGGCGCGCCGTCATCGAGAAGCCCTTCGGGCACGACCTGCGGAGCGCTCAGGAGCTCAACCGGATCGTGCACGACGTGTTCCCGCCGAACGAGGTCTTCCGGATCGACCACTACCTCGGCAAGGAAACGGTCCAGAACATCCTGGCGCTGCGGTTCGCCAACACGATGTTCGAGCCGATCTGGAACAGGTCGTACGTCGACCACGTCCAGATCACGATGGCCGAGGACATCGGCATCGGCGGCCGGGCCGGCTACTACGACGGCATCGGCGCCGCCCGTGACGTCATCCAGAACCACCTGCTCCAGCTCCTGGCGCTGACCGCGATGGAGGAGCCCGGCTCCTTCCATCCGAAGGCCCTGGTCGCCGAGAAGCTCAAGGTGCTCGCGGCGGTGGACCTGCCGGAGGACCTGGGCAAGCACACGGTGCGCGGCCAGTACGCGCACGCCTGGCAGGGCGGCGAGGAGGTCCGCGGCTATCTGGAGGAGGACGGCATCGACCCCGGGTCGACGACCGACACCTTCGCCGCGATCAAGCTGACGATCAACAACCGCCGCTGGGCGGGCGTGCCGTTCTACCTCCGTACCGGAAAGCGGCTCGGACGCCGGGTCACGGAGATCGCGGTCGTCTTCAAGCGCGCCCCGTACCTGCCCTTCGAGTCCGGCGCGACGAAGGAGCTGGGCGGGAACGCCCTGGTCATCCGGGTCCAGCCGGACGAGGGCGTGACCGTCCGGTTCGGCTCCAAGGTGCCCGGCACCTCGATGGAGGTCCGGGACGTCACGATGGACTTCGCGTACGGCGAGTCCTTCACGGAGTCGAGCCCGGAGGCGTACGAACGGCTCATCCTCGATGTGCTGCTCGGCGACGCCAACCTCTTCCCGCGGCACCAGGAGGTCGAGCTCTCCTGGAACATCCTCGACCCGATCGAGGAGTACTGGGCCGAGCACGGCAAGCCCGCGCAGTACCCGGCGGGCACCTGGGGCCCGGCCGAGGCGGACGAGATGCTCGCACGAGACGGACGGAGCTGGCGCCGGCCATGAAGATCGACCTCACGGAGACCACCTCCAGCAAGATCAACCAGGCGTTGGTGTCCGCCCGGCGCGCCATCGGCACCCCGGCCATCGGCATGGTGCTGACCCTGGTCATCGTCACCGACGAGGAGAACGCGTACGACGCGCTCAAGGCGGCCGGCGACGCCTCCCGCGAGCACCCCTCGCGGATCATCGCGGTGATCAGGCGGGCCTCCCGCTCGCCGCGCAGCCGCCGGGACGCCCGGCTCGACGCCGAGGTCCGGGTCGGCTCCGACGCGGGCACCGGCGAGACGGTCGTGCTGCGCCTGCACGGCGAGCTCGCCAACCACGCCCAGTCGGTGGTCCTGCCGCTGCTCCTGCCGGACGCCCCGGTCGTGGTCTGGTGGCCCCAGGACGCCCCCGCGGAACCGGCGAAGGACCCGCTGGGCGCCCTCGCGCAGCGCCGGATCACGGACGCCTACTCGGCGGAGCAGCCCTGCGGCGAACTCACTCTGCGCGCCCGGTCGTACGCCCCCGGCGACACCGACCTGGCCTGGACCCGCGTCACACCGTGGCGCTCGATGCTGGCCGCCGCGCTCGACCAGCAGCACGCCGAGATCGTCTCGGCGATGGTCGAGGGCGAATCGGAGAACCCGAGCTGCGAACTGCTCGCCATGTGGCTGGCGGACCGGCTTGAGGTCCCGGTCGAGCGGGTCGAGTCCGACGGTCCCGGCCTGACGGCCGTCCGGATGGAGACCGGGAAGGGTGTCATCGTCCTGGACCGGCCGGACGGTTCGATGGCCACGCTCTCGATGCCGGGCCAGCCGGACCGGGCGGTGGCGCTCAAGCGGCGGGAGACCGCCGAACTGCTCGCCGAGGAACTGCGGCGCCTGGACCCGGACAACACCTACGAGTCGACGGTGAGGTTCGGGGTGGAGAAGCTCGGCGCCCCGGCGGCGCCGAAGCCCGCCGCCCCGGAGCCGGCGAAGGCGGCCGAGCCGGCGGATTCGGCGGATTCGGCCCCCGCCCAGGCCGCCACGAAGAAGGCCCCGGCCAAGTCCTCGGCCAAGAAGGCGGCGTCGAAGTGAGTGCCCCTCAGCTGGTCGTGCACCGGGACAAGGAACTGATGGCGCAGGCCGCCGCGGCCCGGCTGATCACGAAGGTGGTCGACGCCCAGGCCGCGCGCGGTCACGCCTCGGTGGTCCTCACCGGCGGGCGCAACGGCAACGGTCTGCTGGCCGCCCTCGCCTCGGCGCCCGCCCGGGACGCGATCGACTGGTCGCGGCTCGACCTGTGGTGGGGCGACGAGCGGTTCCTGCTGGAGGGTGACCCGGAGCGCAATGTCACTCAGGCCCGTGAGGCGCTGCTGGACGCGGTGCCGCTGGATCCGTCGCGGGTGCACGCCATGCCCGCGTCGGACGGTCCCTGGGGCGGCGACGCGGACACGGCGGCGGCCGCCTACGCCGCCGAACTGGCCGCCGCGGCCGGTCCGGAGGACCACGGCCCGGTGCCGACGTTCGACGTGCTCATGCTGGGCGTCGGCCCGGACACGCACGTGGCCTCGCTCTTCCCGGAACTGCCCGCGGTACGGGAGACCGAACGCACCGTCGTCGGTGTGCACGGCGCTCCCAAGCCGCCGCCCACCCGTGTCTCGCTGACGCTGCCCGCGATCCGGGCCGCCCGCGAGGTGTGGCTGCTGGCCGCGGGTGAGGACAAGGCGGAGGCCGCGGAGATCGCGCTCTCGGGCGCCGGGGAGATCCAGGCCCCGGCGGCCGGGGCGTACGGCCGTGCCCGGACGCTCTGGCTGCTGGACGCCCCGGCGGCCTCGCGGCTGCCGCGCGCCCTGTATCCGCCGGCCTCGTCCTGAACGGTCGTCGGTTCCACTGCCCGCGGGCCCGGTTCGCTTCTCGAAGCGGCCGGGCCCGCGGTCGTTTCCGTCCGCCGCCGTGCCCGGGGCGGTCGGCCGGAGGTGTCCCGGGCGCGGGGCGTACCCGTACGGTCGGGGCGCCGTGGTCGTACCGGGACCGGGCCGCGCCGGGCGCGCGTCCTCGCGGTCTCAGCCGGTCGGCGGGGTGCGCTCCAGAAAGGGCTCCAGCAGGCCGGGGACGGCCCGGGAAGCGAAGTCGAGGCCTTCGCTCGCGTCCGCGTCGTACGCCGTGTACGCTCCCGCCCCGGCAGCCGTCGTCGCGGTGATGCGGAGCACCCCGGAGCGCCGCTGGAAATACGTCTGCCGGACCGTCCAGCCGATGACGCCGGCCCGCTCCAGCGCGGCGGTGGAGCGTCTGAGCGTGCCGGACCGGACCACCAGGTAGTCGCCGCTGAGCATGTGGCCCAGTGCCCAATAGGCGTCCCGGGCCAGGAACAGCCCCAGCGGCAGCCCCACGACCGCGCAGCCGAGCGCCACCCAGAGCAGGACGGGGGTCAGCAGGGCTCCCAGCACGGCCAGGACGAGGACGGGCACGGCGACGGCGACCAGCGCCCGGCGCAGCCGCCGCCCCCGGGCCGCCGGGGGGTGACCGGTCAGCGCGGCGCCGGTCGGGGGGACCGCTTCGCGCAGGACGTCGGCGGCCACGGCGTCGGCCACGGAACGGGGCGCGGCGGGCAGCAGCGTGTCGTGGGCGCGGTGGTGCTCCTCGCCGTCCTTGGCGAGTCCGGTGGTGATCGCGTCGACCCGGGCGGCACCGAACAGCCGGACACCGAGGGGTTCGACGAGATCGACACCGCGCAGTCGGCGTTCCTCGATGGAGACGGAGCGGGAGGTCAGCAGACCGCGCCGGAGGCGCAGGGTGCCGCCCGGTTCGCGCTCCAGCCGGTAGTTCCACCACATCTCGATCCACAGGCCGAGCGCGCCGACGACCCCGGCGGCCAGCACGGCGAGGGCGAGGATCCCGATCACTGCGGGCAGCGCGGTGTCCCGGAACCGGTCGCCGGCCCAGTCGATGACCTTTCCCTGTGCCCCGAACCAGTCGCTGACCTGCATCACCGCACCGGCCGCCGCGCCGCCGAGCGCCGGGGCGACGAACGACACCGGCGCGTAGCGGATCCAACGCGGATCGAGGACGGCGAGACGGCCCTCGCGATGGGTGCCCGGGGCGCCCGCGGCGCCGCGTTCCAGCAGTTCGCGGCGGAGCCGTTCGCCCTCCGCCCTGGAGACCGGGTCGAGTTCCAGGGTGGAGTCGCTGCCGGAGTGTTCGCCGGTGCCGATGCGGACGGTGACCAGACCGAGGACCCGTTGCAGGAGGTGTGCGGTGAGGTCGACGCTGCGGACGCGCTCACGGGCCAGTGAGCGCTTCTTGACCATGAACAGCCCCGTGTGCAGTTCGACCCGTTCGGTGCCGACGTGGTAGCGGGTGCGGCGCCACCGCACGAGGTCGCCCGCCGTGGCGCAGCCGATCAGCCCGAGGGCACCGGCCACCACCAGGGCCACCGCCGTCACCGGCCCGTACCGCCCGGCCAGCCCGAGCGTGACGGGCACCGCGGCACCGGCCGCCACACCGCCCGTGAGCAGCGCGCTCACGAGGATGGTGCGCCGGTCCAGCCGCCGCCAGTCCGGGTCGGCCGTGGCCGCGCCCGTGTCGGCGGCCGTGGCCGCCGCGGTGCCGTCGAGGGCGGCGCCGCTGCCGTCGTCGTCGCCCGCTCCGGCCGATGAAGCGGTCGCCTCCGCGCTCATGTGGCGTCCCCGGGAGTGTCCTGGGTGATGCGGGTGAGCCGCTCGGCCAGTTCGGCCGCCAGCTCGTGGCCCAGTCCCGTGATCCGTACCGCTCCCTTGGACGAGGCGGTGGTCACGGTGACGGTGGCGAGCCGGTAGAGCTGTTCGAGCGGCCCGCGCACGGTGTCGACGGTCTGGATGCGGGACATCGGGGCGATCCGCCACTCCTGCCGGAAGACCCCGGTCCGGACGTACACCGCCTCGTCGGTGACCTCCCAGCGGTGGGTGCGAAACCACCAGAGGGGGAAGAGGACGGCGCAGCCGGCGCCGAGGACCGCGAGCACCGCGGCCGGCAGCAGCAGCCAGAACCGGGCCGGCTCGATGGCCACGCCCAGCACGACGAGGACCACCACGGGCACCGCGGTCAGCACCAGCCACTGGGCGCGCCACCAGCCGACCGCCCTCGGGTCCAGGGTGTTGTTCGGCGGCCTCAGCCGCACCGTACGCTCCCCCTCGCTCATCGGTTCAACGCCCCCTGCGGGCACGGTACGCCCCGACCAGGGCCGCGGTGGAGCCGTCCAGCCCCTCGCCGCCGCTGCCGTCGGTGAGCACCGGCCCGATCCTCTTGGCGAGGACCTTTCCGAGTTCGACGCCCCACTGGTCGAAGGAGTCGATGTTCCAGACGGCGCCCTGGACGAAGACCTTGTGCTCGTACAGCGCGATGAGCTGGCCGAGGACGGACGGTGTCAGCCGGTCGGCGAGGATGGTCGTCGTCGGGTGGTTGCCCTTGAACGTCTTGTGCGGCACGAGTTCCTCGGCGACGCCCTCGGCGCGGACCTCGTCCGGCGTCTTGCCGAAGGCCAGTGCCTGGGTCTGGGCGAAGAAGTTGGCCATCAGCGGATCGTGCTGGGCCGCCAGACCGGGCGGCAGGTCCTCGACCGGCTCGGCGAAGCCGATGAAGTCGGCCGGGATGACCTTGGTGCCCTGGTGGATGAGCTGGTAGTAGGCGTGCTGCCCGTTGGTGCCGGGGGTGCCCCAGACGACCGGTCCGGTCTGCCAGTCGACAAGGCGGCCGTCCCGGTCCACGGACTTGCCGTTGGACTCCATGTCCAACTGCTGCAAGTACGCGGTGAACTTGGACAGATAGTGGCTGTACGGCAGCACGGCATGCGACTGGGCGTCGAAGAAGGCCCCGTACCAGACGCCCAACAGGCCCATCAGCAGCGGGGCGTTGGCCTCGGCGGGGGCGGTGCGGAAGTGCTCGTCGATGTGGTGGAAGCCGTCGAGCATCTCGCGGAACCGGTCCGGGCCGATCCCGATCATCAGGGAGAGGCCGATGGCGGAGTCGTACGAGTAGCGGCCGCCGACCCAGTCCCAGAACTCGAACATGTTCGCGGTGTCGATGCCGAACTCCGCGACCTTCGCGGCGTTGGTGGAGAGCGCCACGAAGTGCTTGGCGACCGCTTCCTGACCGGCGTTCAGACCGGTCAGCAGCCAGTCGCGGGCGGAGGTCGCGTTGGTGATGGTCTCGATCGTGGTGAAGGTCTTCGACGCGATGACGAAGAGCGTCTCGGCGGGGTCGAGATCGCACACCGCCTCGTGGAGGTCGGCGCCGTCGACGTTGGACACGAAGCGGACGGTGAGCGAGCGGTCGGTGAAGGAGCGCAGCGCCTCGTGGGCCATGGCGGGGCCGAGGTCGGAGCCGCCGATGCCGACGTTGACGACGTTCCTGATGCGCTTGCCGGTGTGACCGGTCCACTCCCCCGACCGGACGCGGTCGGAGAAGGCCCCCATCTTGTCGAGCACGGCGTGCACGTCCGGTACCACGTTCTCGCCGTCGACCTCGATCACCGCGTCGCGCGGGGCACGCAGCGCGGTGTGCAGGACGGCGCGGTCCTCGGTGGTGTTGATCTTCTCGCCGCGGAACATCGCGGCCCGCAGCTCCGCCACTCCGGTGGCGGCGGCGAGGTCGCGCAGGAGCCGCAGCGCCGTGTCGTCGATCAGGTGCTTGGAGTAGTCGATGTACAGGTCGCCGACCCGAAGGGCGTATCGGGTGCCACGCTGCGGATCGTCGGCGAAGAGCTGCCGCAGGTGGGTGTCCCCGAGCTGCTCACGGTGCTTGCCCAGAGCCGCCCACTCGGGGGTCTGGTTGAGACGGGTTCGGTTCGGTGTGTTCATACCGGATGTCAGCCCACTTCTTCTCGTGTTTGCAGATGCCCCGCCGGTTCCTCAACCTAATTGATCGCAGGGGCCGACGAGGCGACCACGAGGTGCGGCACCGGTGGACGCACTACGGCCGGGCCCCTCTCGGGTACCCGGCCGGTGGTTCGGTGCCGTAACCGGCGGCCGACGGGCGGACGGTGCCGGTCGCGGCGCTAGATCTCGCCCCGGAGTTTCGCCAGGGCCTCGGCGAGGATGGCCTCGCCGTCCGCGTCGCTGCGCCGCTCGCGCACGTACGCGAGGTGCGTCTTGTACGGCTCGGTCCGCGGCGGATCGGGCGGGCAGTCCCGGTCCTGGCCGGCCGGGAAACCACAGCGCGGGCAGTCCCACGTCTCGGGTACCTGCGCGTCACTGGCGAAGCTCGGCTGCGTCTCGTGCCCGTTCGAGCACCAGAAGGAGATGCGGAGACGCGGTGCGGACTCGCCCCGCTCGGCCTCCCCCATCGGCCCCGCCCCGACCCGGCTCCCCCGGATCGCGTTGCCACTTGCCACGGTCGTAACTCCCCTGCGTGATGGTGCTCGAAGATGCCCCAGTCTACGTAAGGCCCAACGCGCGTCCAGTGAAAGGAGTTACACCCTCACCGGCATTCGCCCAC
The DNA here is from genome assembly GCF_044548345.1 of Streptomyces sp. NPDC052042. Taxonomy (NCBI): domain Bacteria; kingdom Bacillati; phylum Actinomycetota; class Actinomycetes; order Kitasatosporales; family Streptomycetaceae; genus Streptomyces; species Streptomyces sp. NPDC052042. The sequence goes on from NZ_JBIUBU010000001.1 coordinate 132,776, forward strand.
GATGCGTCAGCTGTCCAGCTTGATCAGCAGGCCCAGCACGACGATGCACGCGAACCAGAGCAGCCCCACAACCACCGTGATCCGGTCGAGGTTGCGCTCCGCGACCGAGGAACCACCCACGGACGACTGCATGCCACCGCCGAACATGTCGGAGAGACCCCCGCCCTTTCCCTTGTGCATCAGCACCAGCAGCATCAGCAGCAGGCTGAAGACGATCAGGGCGATCTCGAACCCCAAAATCACGGCTGGTCCCTAACTTTCCGGAGTCCTCTGGACTGCATGTGGACTGCATTGCGAGCAACGGGGGCCGGGTGGCTGAGCCCTTCCCGGCCCCCGCAAGGGTACGACGGATCCGCGCTACCGCATACTCACTGGTCGCGGAAGCGGACGATCTTGACGAACTCGTCGGCGTCGAGCGAGGCACCGCCGACCAGCGCGCCGTCCACGTCGGGCTTCTCCATGATCTCGGCGACGTTCCCGGACTTCACGGAGCCGCCGTACTGGATGCGGATCCTGTCGGCCACGTCCTGGGAGTACAGCTCGGCGAGGCGGCCGCGGATCGCCGCGCAGACCTCCTGGGCGTCGTCGGCGCCGCAGACCTTGCCGGTGCCGATCGCCCAGACCGGCTCGTACGCGATCACGATCGACTCGGCCTGCTCGGCGGGCAGGTCCTTGAGGCCGCCCTCGACCTGGGCGAGCGTGTGCGGGACGTGGTCACCCGCCTCGCGGACGGCCAGTTCCTCGCCGACGCAGAGGATCGGGGTCAGGCCGTGCTTGTAGGCGGCCTTCACCTTGCCGTTGCAGATCTCGTCGGTCTCGCCGTGGTACTGGCGGCGCTCGCTGTGCCCGACGGCGACATAGGTGCACTTCAGCTTGGCGAGCATCGGGCCGGAGATCTCACCGGTGTACGCGCCGGAGTCGTGCGCCGAGATGTCCTGGGCGCCGTACTTGATCCGCAGCTTGTCGCCGTCGACCAGGGTCTGCACGGAGCGCAGGTCGGTGAAGGGCGTCAGGACGGCGACCTCGACGGCGTCGTAGTCCTTGTCGGACAGGGAGAAGGCGAGCTTCTGGACGTGGGCGATGGCCTCCAGGTGGTTGAGGTTCATCTTCCAGTTGCCCGCCATCAGCGGGGTGCGGGTGGTCATGAGAGGTCAGTCCTCCAGAGCGGCGAGGCCGGGAAGCGTCTTGCCCTCAAGATATTCGAGGCTGGCGCCGCCACCGGTCGAGATGTGTCCGAATGCGTTTTCGTCGAAGCCCAGGGTGCGGACGGCCGCGGCGGAATCGCCACCGCCGACCACGCTGAAGCCCGAGGAGTCGGCGAGGGCCTGGGCCACGGCCCGGGTGCCCTCGGCGTAGTCGGGGTGCTCGAAGACGCCCATGGGACCGTTCCAGAAGACGGTGGCCGCATCGGCGAGCTTCGAGGCGTACAGCCTGTTGGTCTCGGGGCCGTTGTCGAGGCCCATGAAACCGGCCGGGATGGCGTCCGCCGGCACCGTGCGGTGCTCGGTCGGGGCCTTGGCCCCGAGGTCGGGGAACTGCTCGGAGACGACGACGTCCACGGGCAGCACGAACTCCACGCCCTTGTCCTCGGCGCGCTTCAGGTACTCCAGCACCACCGGGATCTGCTCCTCCTGGAGGAGGGAGCTGCCGACCTCGTGCCCCTGGGCCTTGAGGAAGGTGTACGCCATGCCGCCGCCGATGAGGATACGGTCGGCGCGCTCCAGCAGGTGGTCGATGACACCGAGCTTGTCGGAGACCTTGGACCCGCCGAGCACGACGGCGTACGGGCGCTCGACCTTCTCGGTGAGCTTCTTCAGGACGCCGACCTCGGTGGCGATCAGGTCGCCGGCGGCGTGCGGCAGCCGGGCGGGGAGGTCGAAGACCGAGGCGTGCTTGCGGTGCACGGCGCCGAAGCCGTCCCCCACATACACATCGGCGAGTTCGGCGAGCCGGTCGGCGAACTCGCCGCGCTCGGCGTCGTCCTTGGACGTCTCGCCGGGATTGAAGCGGAGGTTCTCCAGGACGGCGACGCGGCCGTCGGTGAGCGCGGCGACCGCGGCCCGTGCGGACTCGCCGACCGTGTCGGTCGCGAAGGCCACGTCGGCGCCGATGATCTCGCCGAGCCGGGCTGCGGCGGGAGCCAGGGAGAACGCCGGGTCGGGGGCGCCCTTCGGGCGGCCCAGGTGCGAGGCGACGACGATCCGCGCCCCGGCCGCGACGAGCTTCTCCACGGTCGGCGCGACGGCGCGGATGCGCCCGTCGTCGGTGATGGTGGTGCCGCTCAGCGGCACGTTGAGGTCGGCGCGGACGAATACGCGCTTGCCGGTGACCCCTTCGGAGAGGAGTTCGTCGATCGTCTTCATTCCTGCTGGACTCCTTGGGAGGACGAGAGAACGTGCGTCGGGGCCCGAACGGCGCGACGCTGCGCCGTTCGGGCCCCATACTCACATCGTGGTGCCTGCCGACTCGACGGTCAGAGACGGCTGCCGACGAAGACCGTCAGGTCGACGAGGCGGTTGGAGTAGCCCCACTCGTTGTCGTACCAGCCGATGATCTTGACCTGCGAGCCCTCCGCCATGGTCAGCAGGGAGTCGAAGGTGCAGGACGCCGGGTCCGACACGATGTCCGAAGAAACGATCGGGTCCTCGGTGTAGAACAGCCGGCCCTTCAGCGGGCCTTCCTCGGAGGCCTTCTGGAAAGCGGCGTTGACCTCGTCGCGGGTCACCTCGCGCTCCAGAGTGACCACGAGGTCGGTGACCGAACCGGTCGGGACGGGGACACGCATCGCGAGACCGTCGAGCTTGCCCTTGAGCTGAGGGAGCACCAGGGCGGTCGCCTTGGCGGCGCCGGTGGTCGTCGGGATGATGTTCTGCGCGGCGGCGCGGGCGCGGCGCAGGTCGGAGTGCGGGAAGTCCAGGATGCGCTGGTCGTTCGTGTACGCGTGGACCGTCGTCATCAGGCCCTTGACGATGCCGAAGCTCTCGTCCAGGACCTTCGCCATCGGCGCCACGCAGTTGGTGGTGCAGGAGGCGTTGGAGATGACGTGGTGGTTGGCCGCGTCGTACTTGTCCTCGTTGACGCCCATCACGATCGTGATGTCCTCGCCCTTGGCCGGAGCCGAGATGAGGACCTTCTTGGCGCCACCGGCGATGTGCTTCTCGGCGTCCGCCTTCTTGGTGAAGATGCCGGTCGACTCGACGACGATGTCGACGCCCAGCTCGCCCCAGGGGATGTCGGCAGGATTGCGCTCGGAGAGGACTTTGATGGTGTGACCGTCGACGGTGATGCTGTCGGCGGTGTGGCTGACCTCGGCATCCAGACGACCCAGAATGGTGTCGTACTTCAGAAGGTGGGCCGTGGTCGCAGTGTCACCCAGGTCGTTGACAGCCACGATCTCAATGTCCGCACCCTGCTTCAGCAGCGCGCGGAAGTAGTTACGACCGATGCGGCCAAAGCCGTTGATGCCTACGCGGATCGTCACGAACCGATCTCCTCGTCAGGTACGCCGAATTCCTAGGAACCGGCGAGTTGTATATGGATGTCCCCGACCGCCTCCGACCCTACCTCTCCGAGGGGCGGGGAGTGACATCGAACGGGCCCGGGCAGAGCCGCGGAGGCCCGTACTCCTCGGTAGGAGTACGGGCCTCCGGAGACATGGCCGCTCACCGGGCGGGCGATCACAGAGCGTCAACACACGTACGTGTAGCGCACGTTCCGCATTCAGCCGGTTTCTTGCCTTTCGGCTCACCTCACGAAGCGATAGTCAGGTCATCCCACGAGACCGTCGGCGAGTTCGTCACTGAGAGTGGACTCCGTACCGGGGATGCCCAGTTCCTGGGCCCGCTTGTCGGCCATCGCCAGCAGTCGGCGGATGCGGCCGGCGACCGCGTCCTTGGTCAGCGGCGGGTCGGCGAGCGCGCCCAGCTCCTCCAGGGACGCCTGCTTGTGCTCCATGCGCAGCCGGCCGGCCGCGGCGAGATGATCGGGAACGTCCTCCCCGAGGATCTCCAGCGCGCGCCCCACCCGGGCGCCCGCGGCGACCGCCGCCCGCGCGGAACGGCGCAGGTTGGCGTCGTCGAAGTTGGCGAGCCGGTTGGCGGTGGCGCGGACCTCGCGGCGCATCCTCCGCTCTTCCCAGGCCAGCACCGACTCATGGGCGCCGAGCCGGGTGAGCAGGGCGCCGATCGCATCCCCGTCGCGGACGACGACCCGGTCCACCCCCCGCACCTCGCGGGCCTTCGCCGCGATGGAGAGCCTGCGCGCCGCGCCGACCAGGGCGAGCGCCGCCTCCGGTCCCGGACATGTCACCTCCAGGGAGGAGGAGCGGCCTGGTTCGGTGAGCGAACCGTGCGCCAGGAAGGCCCCGCGCCAGGCGGCCTCGGCGTCGCAGGTGGCCCCGGAGACCACCTGCGGGGGCAGTCCGCGGATGGGACGGCCGCGGCCGTCCACCAGACCGGTCTGGCGGGCCAGCTGATCGCCGCCCGCCACGACGCGCACGACGTAGCGGGAGCCGCGGCGAAGCCCACCGGGGGCCATCACGATCAGCTCCGAGCTGTGACCGAAGATCTCGAGGATGTCGCGCTTCAGCCGGCGCGCGGCCATCGCGGTGTCCAGCTCCGCCTCGATCACAATCCGGCCGCTCACCAGGTGCAGCCCGCCCGCGAACCGAAGAATCGACGAGACCTCCGCCTTCCTGCAGCAGGTCCGGGTCACGGGAAGCCTGGAGACTTCGTCCTTCACCGCCGGCGTCATCGCCATGGGCCGATCCTTCCATGCATCCGAAAAATACGGTCGTACGCGGCGGCCAACAGCTCCGGATCATGGATCGGAACGCCGTCGGGTGAGGCCACCGGCGCCAGCTCGACCGCTGCGCCGAGCCGCTTGGCGGCATCGACGAGGGACTCGCGATCGGGCACGGCAGCTTCGTCGGCCAGTACCACGTCCATGGCGAGTTTAGGGGCGTGTCGTCCCAAAACCTCCAAATGACGCTGCGGAGAGAAGCCATCAGTTTCGCCGGGTTGCGGCGCGAGATTGAGCGAGAGGACCTTGCGGGCCTTCGTCTCGACCAGTGCTTCGAGCAGTTCCGGGACGAGCAGGTGCGGGATCACGGAGGAGAACCAGGACCCCGGACCGAGCACCACCCAGTCGGCGTCCAGGACGGCGGCGACCGCCTCGGGGACGGCCGGCGGGTCCTGCGGGACGACGTGGACGGACTGCACCTCGCCCGGGGTCAGCGCCACCGTGGCCTGACCGCGCACGGTGTCCACGTCGTCCGGGCGGGCCGGGTCGTGTCCCCGTACGAACGCCTGGAGCTCCAGCGGGACGGCGGACATGGGCAGCACCCGGCCATGTGCCCCGAGCAGCTTGCCGACCAGGTCCAGGGCCTGGACATGGTCGCCGAGCTGTTCCCACAGGGCGACGATCAGCAGATTGCCGACCGCGTGCTCGTGCAGGTCGCCCTTGGACTGGAAGCGGTGCTGGATGACCCGGGCCCAGGTCTGGCCCCATTCGTCGTCACCGCACAGGGCGGCCAGCGCCTTGCGCAGGTCGCCGGGCGGCAGTACGCCGAGCTCCTCGCGGAGCCGACCGCTGGAGCCGCCGTCGTCGGCGACGGTGACCACCGCCGTGAGGTCGCCGGTGATCCGGCGGAGTGCCGCCAGCGAAGCGGACAGCCCCTGGCCGCCGCCGAGCGCGACGACCTTGGGCTGGGTACCGCGTTTGCGGCCGGACAGCGCGGAGGTGGCTCTGCGCAGCCGGCGCAGGCGCTGGTTGCGGCTGGTCACTCGCGCCCCATGTCCCGGTGCACCAGAACGGTCTCGACCCCTTCGGACGCGAGCCTGGCCGCGAGCTTCTCGGACATGGCGACCGAGCGGTGCTTCCCGCCCGTGCAGCCGACGGCGATCGTCACGTACCGCTTGCCCTCGCGGCGGTACCCGGCGGCGACGAGATGGAGCAGTTCCGTGTACTGGTTGAGGAACTCCTTGGCGCCGGGCTGGTCGAAGACGTAGGCGGAGACCTCCTCGTTGAGCCCGGTGAACGGGCGCAGTTCGGGGACCCAGTGCGGGTTGGGCAGGAAGCGGCAGTCGACCACCAGGTCGGCGTCGACCGGAAGGCCGTACTTGTAGCCGAACGACATCACCGTGGCGCGCAGCTCCGGCTCCTCCTCGCCGGCGAACTGGGCGTCCATCTTGGCGCGCAGCTCGTGCACGTTGAGGCTGGAGGTGTCGATCACCAGGTCGGCGTCGCCGCGCAGCTCGCGCAGCAGATCGCGCTCGGCGGCGATGCCGTCGACGATCCGCCCGTCGCCCTGGAGGGGGTGCGGCCGGCGGACCGACTCGAACCGGCGGACCAGTGCGTCGTCGGAGGACTCCAGGAAGACGATCCGGCGGGTGACGTGCCGCGCGTCCAGATCGGCGAGGGAATCGCGGAGGTTGTCGAAGAACCGGCGGCCCCGCACATCGACGACGACGGCGATGCGCGCCACGTTGCCCTGGGAGCGGGCGCCCAGCTCGACCATGGTGGGGATCAGGGCGGGCGGCAGGTTGTCGACGACGAACCAGCCGAGGTCCTCCAGACACTTGGCCGCGGTACTGCGCCCGGCGCCCGACATCCCGGAGATGATGACCAGCTCGGGGATGGCCGCGTTCCCGTCGCCGTTGTCGTTCGTGCTGCCCGTGCTCACGTGTCCTGCTCCGTCTGTTCGGTCGGTGCCGTCGTGCTCGGTCCGGCGTTCGGATTCGGTGGTGTGTTCGTGCTCGGTCATGTCGTACTGCCCCCGTCGTTCTCTTCGATGATCTCTCCGGTCGCCGTGTTCACGGCAGGTGCGGCCGGGGCCGTCGAGGCCAGGGCGACGGCCACCGACTCCGCCGTCCGGCGACCTATCCCCGGGACCGCGCAGATCTCGTCGATTGTCGCCTGCCTCAGTTTCTTCACTGAGCCGAAATGCTTGATCAGCGCCTGCTTCCTGGTCTCCCCGAGGCCGACCACGGCGTCCAGTGGGCCGGAGCGGATGCGTTTGGCCCGCTTGGCGCGCTGGTACGTGATCGCGAACCGGTGGGCCTCGTCGCGCACCCGTTGGAGGAGGTAGAGGCCCTCGCTCGACCGGGGCAGGACGACGGGGTCGTCGTCGTCCGGCAGCCAGACCTCTTCGAGCCGCTTGGCGAGGCCGCATACGGCGATGTCGTCGATGCCCAGTTCGTCGAGGGCCCGTCTGGCCGCCGCGACCTGGGGCCGGCCGCCGTCGACCACGACGAGCTGGGGCGGGTAGGCGAACCGTTTGGGACGGCCGTCGTCCTCGCGGAGCTCACCGGCCGCGTCGGTCCCGCCGTCCGGGAGGGGACCACCGGTCCCGGCCGCCACCGGAAGGCCGTCCGGGACGGGATCGGTCGGAGCGGGATCGGTCAGGGCGGGATCGTCCGGGGCGAGGCCGCTCGGGGACGTGGTGGGGTCCGCCGGGGCGGATGCCTCCGCCCACTCCCCCGTCCGCTCCTTCTCCTGGAGGTACCGCTTGAAGCGGCGGCCGACCACCTCGTGCATCGACCGGACGTCGTCCTGGCCCTCGAATCCCTTGATCTGGAACCGACGGTACTCGCTCTTGCGGGCCAGCCCGTCCTCGAAGACGACCATGGACGCGACCACGTCGTCGCCCTGGAGGTGCGAGACGTCGTAGCACTCGATGCGCAGCGGGGCGGAGTCGAGGCCGAGGGCCTCGGCGATCTCCTCCAGGGCGCGGGAGCGGGTCGTCAGATCGGAGGCGCGCTTGGTCTTGTGCAGGGCCAGGGCCTGCTGGGCGTTGCGCTGGACCGTCGCCATCAGGTCCTTCTTGTCGCCGCGCTGCGGGATACGCAGGCTGACCTGGGAGCCGCGGCGGGCGGCGAGCCACTGGGAGACGGCGTCCGGGTCCTCGGGCAGGGCCGGGACGAGGACCTCCTTGGGGACGGCGTCGCCCGTCTCCTCGCCGTACAGCTGTTGCAGGGCGTGCTCGACCAGACCCGAGATGTCGACGTTCTCCACCCTGTCGGTGACCCAGCCGCGCTGCCCGCGCACCCGGCCTCCGCGCACATGGAAGATCTGGACGGCGGCTTCGAGCTCGTCCTCGGCGACCGCGATCAGGTCGGCGTCGGTGGCGTCGGCGAGAACGACGGCGCTCTTCTCCATGGCGCGCTTCAGTGCCTCGACGTCGTCGCGGAGCCGTGCCGCCCGTTCGTACTCCATCTCCTCGGCCGCCGCCATCATGTCCTTCTCCAAGCGGCGGATGTACGTGCCGGTCCGGCCCGCCATGAAGTCGCAGAAACCGTCCGCGAGTTCGCGGTGCTCCTCGGGGGTGACCCGGCCGACGCAGGGGGCCGAGCACTTGCCGATGTAGCCGAGGAGGCACGGGCGGCCGGTCCTGGCCGCGTTCTTGAAGACCCCGGCGGAGCAGGTGCGCACGGGGAAGACCCGGAGCATCAGGTCGACCGTCTCGCGGATCGCCCAGGCGTGCCCGTAGGGGCCGAAGTAGCGCACGCCCTTCTTCTTGGCCCCGCGCATGACCTGGACGCGCGGGAACTCCTCGTCGAGCGTGACCGCGAGGTACGGGTAGCTCTTGTCGTCGCGGTACTTGACGTTGAACCGCGGGTCGTACTCCTTGATCCAGGAGTACTCCAGCTGGAGGGCCTCGACCTCCGTGGAGACGACGGTCCATTCCACCGACGCGGCCGTGGTGACCATCGTGCGCGTACGCGGATGGAGGGCGGCCAGGTCCTGGAAGTAGTTGGCCAGCCGCTGGCGCAGGTTCTTGGCCTTGCCGACGTAGATCACCCGGCGGTGCTCGTCGCGGAACCTGTAGACCCCCGGGGAGTCGGGGATCTGTCCCGGCTTGGGTCGGTAGCTGGAGGGGTCTGCCATGTGTCCCACCCTACTTGCGGGCAGTGACAGTACGGCCGGCACGGGCGCGGCCTTTCGCCCGGTGCGGGCCGTTTCGGGAAGCACCCGCCCGGTGCACGGGACCCGGCCCGATCGCTGTCCGACCGGGCCGGGGAGTGGGGGAACGGGGGTGGCCGCCGGCGCCCGGGCGCGGGCAGGGGGCGACCGGGGTCAGGCCTCGGGGCCCGCCACGAGCTTGCCGCCCTCGACCCTGACCGGCACCGCGGGCAGCGGCGCGGTCGCCGGGCCCTTCGTCGCCGTGCCGGTCGTCGTGTCGAAGTGGCTGCCGTGGCAGGGGCAGCTGCCCACGTTCTCCTCGACCTTGTCCAGCACGCAGCCACCATGGGTGCACTGGGCGCTGAACGCCTTGTACTGGCCCTTCGCCGGGCAGCTCACCACGACCCGCTGCTCACGGTAGAGCTTGGATCCGCCGACCGGGATCTCCTCCGGTGCGCCGAGGTCGACGGGGGCGGTGGGCGTCGGCGGCCCCGCGTGGCCGAGCACCGATTCGGTCGAGCAGGCGGCCGCTCCCAGCCCGGCGACGCCGACGAGAGCGGCGCCCTTCAGCACGGTACGGCGGGCGGCGGGCTGGCCGGGCATGCGGTCTCCACTGGTCGGAGGGGCGGAATCATGCGGAGGTCGCGACGACGGGGACACGGGGGTACCGGAGGTACGCGGGCATCTGCGCCATCGGTGACAGAACCGACGATACCGGCGAGGACCCAGCGACCGACGCGCGGGCCTCCCCGGAGGGATTTCCCCTGGTCAGGGCCGGGGACCGGGGGGCCGGCACGGATGCCGCCCCGACCGCGGGAACGACGGCCACGACGACGCGGAAGCGGCGGGACCGCCCGCTGCGGAGGCTCGGCGGCCGTGCCGAAGCCGACGACGAGGCCGACGGTCCCCTTCGCCGGGGGCCGTCGGCCGTGACCGCGCCGTCAGACCTCGCGCGCGGGTCGTCTGCGCGCGGTCGTCTGGGGAGCAGGTCGTAAGCGTCGGCTGAGCTGTCCGTCAGGCCTCTCGTGCGCGGGTCGTCTTCTTCGCCGCGGGCTTCTTCGCCGCGGCCGTCTTCGCGGACCTGGCCGTGGTGGACTTGGCTGTCTGTCCCGCCCCCGTCCGGGCCGTGGCCGTCTTCCTGGCCGGGGCCGCCTTCGCGGCGACCGCCTTCTTGGCGGCGACCTTCCGCACCGGCTTGCGGGCGGCGGGCACCGCGGCCTCGCTCACCCGGTCCGGGTCCAGGACGGCCTGGAGGAACTTGCCGGTGTGACTGGCCGGGATTCCGGCGACCTGCTCCGGTGTCCCCTCGGCGACCACCCGGCCACCGCCGCTGCCGCCCTCGGGACCCATGTCGACGACCCAGTCCGCGGTCTTGATCACATCGAGGTTGTGCTCGATCACGATCACCGAGTTGCCCTTGTCGACCAGCCCGGACAGCACCTTGATGAGCTTGCTGATGTCCTCGAAGTGCAGACCCGTGGTCGGCTCGTCCAGGACGTAGACCGTGCGGCCTGTGGAGCGCTTCTGCAGTTCGCTCGCCAGCTTGACCCGCTGCGCCTCACCGCCGGAGAGCGTCGGTGCGGACTGGCCGAGGCGTACGTACCCCAGACCGACCTCGTTGAGCGTGCGAAGGTGCCGGGCGATGGTCGGGACGGCCTCGAAGAACTCCAGACCCTCCTCGATCGGCATGTCCAGCACCTCGGCGATGGACTTGCCCTTGTAGTGGACCTCCAGGGTCTCGCGGTTGTACCGCGCTCCGTGGCAGACCTCGCACGGGACGTACACGTCCGGCAGGAAGTTCATCTCGATCTTGATCGTGCCGTCGCCGGAGCAGTTCTCACAGCGGCCGCCCTTGACATTGAAGGAGAAGCGGCCCGGCAGATAGCCGCGCACCTTCGCCTCCATCGTCTCCGCGAACAGCTTGCGGACGTGGTCGAAGACACCGGTGTACGTGGCCGGGTTGGACCGGGGCGTGCGGCCGATGGGCGACTGGTCGACGTGCACCACCTTGTCGACCTGGTCGTCGCCGTCGACCCGGGTGTGCCGCCCGGGCACCGACTTGGCACCGTTCAGCTCGCGCGCCAGGTGCGTGTAGAGGATGTCGTTGACCAGCGTCGACTTCCCCGACCCGGAGACGCCCGTGACCGCCGTGAGCACGCCGAGCGGGAAGGAGACGTCGATGTCCTGGAGATTGTTCTCCCGGGCTCCGTGCACCGTGAGGCTGCGGGACGGCTCGGCGGGGCGCCGGACGGTGGGCGTCGAGATCGACTTCGTGCCGTTCAGATACTGGCCGGTGATCGACTCGTCGTTGCGCAGCAGTTCCTTCAGCGATCCGGAGTGGACCACCTTGCCGCCGTGCTCACCCGCGCCGGGGCCGATGTCGACGACCCAGTCGGCGACCTTGATGGTGTCCTCGTCGTGCTCGACGACGATGAGCGTGTTGCCCATGTCACGGAGGCGGACCAGGGTCTCGATCAGCCGGTGGTTGTCCCGCTGATGCAGGCCGATGGACGGCTCGTCCAGCACGTACAGAACGCCGACCAGACCGGAGCCGATCTGGGTGGCCAGCCGGATGCGCTGGGCCTCGCCGCCGGACAGGGTGCCTGCCGCGCGGTTCAGCGAGAGGTAGTCGAGGCCCACGTCGACCAGGAACCGCAGTCGCTCGTTGACCTCCTTCAGCACCCGCTCGGCGATCTTCTTGTCCCGGGTGTTCAACGTCAGCCGGCCCAGGAAGTCCGCGCAGTCGCTGATCGACATCGCGGAGACCTCGGCGATGGACTTGTCCATCACCGTCACCGCCAGGACGATCGGCTTGAGGCGGGTGCCCCCGCAGGTCGGGCAGGGCACCTCACGCATGTACCCCTCGAAGCGCTCCCGGCTGGAGTCGCTCTCGGCCTCGGAGTGCCGCCGCTTGACGAACTGCACCGCCCCCTCGAACGCGGGCGTGGTGTACGCGCGCTCCCGTCCGTAGCGATTGCGGTAGCGCACCTCGGTCTGGATCTTGTGACCGTAGAGGAGGGCCTTCTTCGCTCGCTGCGGCAGCCCGGCCCAGGGGATGTCCGTGCGGAAGCCGAGAGCCTTGGCCAGAGCGCCGATCAGGCGGCCGAAGTACTCCTTGGTGTGGCCGTGCGACCAGGGATGGATCGCGCCCCCGTCGAGCGTCCTGTCCTCGTCGGGGACGACCAGCTCGGGGTCGACCTCCATCCGCGTACCGATGCCCGTGCAGTCGGGGCAGGCGCCGAAGGGCGAGTTGAAGGAGAAGGAGCGCGGCTCCAGCTCCTCGAAGGAGAGGTCGTCGTACGGGCAGTAGAGGTGCTCGGAGTACATCCGCTCACGCTCGGGGTCGTTCTCGGGGAGGTCGACGAAGTCGAGCACGACCATGCCGCCGGACAGCCCGAGCGCGGTCTCGACCGAGTCGGTCAGCCGGCGCTTGGCGCTCTCCTTCACCGTGAGGCGGTCCACGACCACCTCGATGGTGTGCTTCTCCTGCTTCTTCAGCTTCGGAGGTTCGGCGAGGTGGATGGTCTCGCCGTCGACCCGGGCCCTGCTGTACCCCTTGGTCTGGAGATCGGCGAAGAGATCGACGAACTCGCCCTTGCGCTCGCGCACCAGCGGCGAGAGCACCTGGAAGCGGCTGCCCTCGGGAAGGCCCAGCACCTTGTCCACGATGGCCTGCGGCGACTGCCGGGAGATGGGGCGGCCGCACTCGGGACAGTGCGGCTTGCCGATCCTGGCGAACAGCAGCCGGAGGTAGTCGTACACCTCGGTGATGGTGCCGACCGTCGAGCGCGGGTTGCGCGAGGTCGACTTCTGGTCGATGGAGACGGCGGGCGAGAGGCCCTCGATGAAATCGACGTCCGGCTTGTCCATCTGGCCGAGGAACTGCCGGGCGTACGAGGAGAGGGACTCCACGTAGCGCCGCTGGCCCTCGGCGAAGATCGTGTCGAATGCGAGGGACGACTTGCCCGACCCGGAAAGCCCGGTGAAGACGATGAGCGAGTCGCGGGGAAGGTCGAGAGAGACGTTCTTGAGATTGTGCTCGCGAGCGCCACGGACGATGAGACGGTCGACCACGCCGGTCCGCACCTTTCTTGGAGAGAAGTGGGGGAACTGAGCCCCTGTCCCAGGGTATGGGGGGCGCCACAGCGATGTACGAAGCTTTTCGACTCCGAGCGTATAGCACGCACATTCGATTTATGGACGGCCGTCCGCTCCTTCACCCGATTGAGTGGCCGGGCTACGCTCGGCCCCATGACTGATCACGCGCACGACCTGCGCGCCGTACGTGAAGCGACCGATCGGCTGCTCAGTGCCACCCGGAAACTGAACGACGAGGACCTGGCCCGGCCGTCGCGCCTGCCGGGCTGGAGCCGCGGCCATGTAGTCGCGCACCTCTCACGTAACGCCGACGCGCTCGTGAATGTTCTCCAGGGCCGCCCGATGTACGCAGACAGCGAAACCCGTGAGCGGGACATCGAGCGCGGCGCCCCCCGGCCGAAGGCCGAGCAGCTGGCCGACCTCGCCGACAGCGCGGCCCGTTTCGCGGACACCGCCTCGGCCCCGGCCGACTGGTCCCGCACGGTCACGCTGCGCAACGGCGTGACGGACTCGGCCTCCCGGATCCCCTTCCGCCGCCGCGTCGAGGTCGAACTGCACCACGTCGACCTGGGCATCGGCTACGAGCTGGAGGACCTTCCGGACGAGTTCGTCACCCGGGAGATCGACTTCCTCACCGAGCGGTTCGCCGGGCACTCCGACGTCGTGTCCACCGAGGTGGTCGCCGACGACGGCCGGTCCTGGTCCACGGGCGGCGGCGCCGAGGGCGCCCCCGTCGTGGTCCGCGGGTCCGCCGGCGAGCTGCTCGGCTGGCTCTGCGGACGCCGCGACGGATCAGCGCTGACCGTCGACGGCGGCCCGCTCCCCGCGCTGCCCCCGCTATAGGCTGAGACGCATGACGTACAGCGGAGCGGTCAAGGTCGGCGGTCCTGCGGACGTACACGAGTTGACAGACCTGATGGTCTCCAAGGTTGCCGTCGGCCCGGGGAACAACAACGCCTACCTGCTGCGTTGCCGGGCCACCGGCGAGCAGCTTCTCATCGACGCGGCCAACGAGGCCGGGACGCTGTTGCGGCTGATCGGTGACGACGGCATCGCCTCCGTCGTCACCACCCACCGGCATGCCGACCACTGGCAGGCGCTCGCCGAGGTCGTCGCCGCCACCGGCGCCCGCACGTTCGCCGGCCGGTACGACGCCGAGGGCATCCCGGTCCCGACCGATGTCCTGGTGGACGACAACGACACCATCCGGGTGGGCCGAGTCGAACTGACGGCTCGTCATCTCGTCGGTCACACCCCGGGGTCCATCGTGCTGGTCTACGACGACCCGCACGGCGCCCCCCATGTGTTCACCGGGGACTGCCTCTTCCCCGGCGGCGTCGGCAATACCCACCGGGACCCGAAGGCTTTCGCGAGTCTGCTGCACGATGTGGAGACCAAGCTCTTCGACCGGCTGCCCGACGAGACCTGGGTCTACCCGGGCCACGGGCATGACACCATGCTCGGCGTCGAGCGCCCTCGGCTGCCCGAGTGGCGCGCCCGCGGCTGGTGACACCGACCGGCCGGCCACCCCTCGGCCCGCGCCGGACCCACCGGCCCCGCGCGGGAACCCGCACGATTCCGAAGTGCCCCGCCCCTCCCACGGGGTGGGGCACTCCGACGTTGCCCGGCCTCGATGGCGGACGACACACTCCCCTCGGGACAGCGGCCGAGGGCGGGCCTTCTCAGGAACCGTGGCCCGCTCCCACACCGGCGGCCCCCTCCGGTTCTACGGCCGCCTCGGCCCGCTTGCGCCTCCGTTCGGCGATCAGGCTGGTGATCGTGGTGATCACCAGGATCCCGCAGATGACGCCGAGCGAGACCGGTATGGAGATCTCGGGGACGTGCGCCCCGGATTCGTGCAGCGCGTGCAGCACCAGCTTCACGCCGATGAAGCCCAGGATGACCGAGAGCCCGTAGCTGAGGTGGACCAGCTTCTTCAGCAGTCCGCCGATCAGGAAGTACAGCTGCCGCAGCCCCATCAGGGCGAAGGCGTTGGCCGTGAACACGATGTACGGGTCCTGGGTCAGACCGAAGATCGCGGGTATGGAGTCCAGGGCGAACAGCACATCGGTGGTGCCGATGGCGAGCATGACGACCATCAGCGGTGTCAGGACTCGCTTGCCCTTGTCGCGGATGAAGAGCTTGGTGCCGTGGTACCGGTCGGCGACCCCGAAGCGACGCTCGATCGATTTGAGCAGGCGGTTCTCCTCGAACTCCTCCCCTTCCTCGTCGGCCCGCGCCTCCTGGACGAGCTTCCAGGCGGTGTAGATCAGGAACGCTCCGAAGATGTAGAACACCCACGAGAAGTGGGTGATGACGGCGGCACCCGCGGCGATGAAGATCGCACGCAGCACCAGCGCGATCAGCACGCCGACGAGCAGCACCCGCTGCTGGAGGTGGGAGGGGACCGCGAACTTCGCCATGATCAGAACGAAGACGAACAGGTTGTCGACACTGAGCGACTTCTCCGTGATGAAGCCCGCGAAGAACTCGCCCGCCGCCCGGCCGTCACCGAAGACCAACAGGCCCAGTCCGAAGAGAACGGCCAGCCCGATCCAGACGACCGTCCAGATTCCGGCCTCCTTCGTCGACACGTCATGCGGCCTGCGTCCGATGAAGAAGTCGACGGCGATGAGGGCGGACAGACCGAAAACGGTCAGCGCCCAGAGGGTCCATGAAACGTCCACTGCACCTCCGGCAGTTCACTACGGCTACTGATTCGACGTCGTCGCTGCCGGAGGTCTCCTCCACCCGGGCACACACACCGCGCACCAGGACCGACGCCCCGGGACCGGTCACGGTCCGTACTGACGGGAACGTCGCGTGTGGGAGTACTCCCCTCCGCCCAAGAAACAGTACAGGAACCACCAAGAGACGGTAAGAGCAAGGTAAAGACTGACCAAAAGGCCAGGTGAGAGATGGTGTGCGGCAGTCCTGAAGAGGACCCGTCCGGGACGGCCCGGCTCAGCGGCTCCGGGTACGACGAGCCGCGGCCACCTTGGCCAGTACGTCGTCGAGCACCCGGCTGCCGGGCGGCACCCTCAGGGGCTCGTAGGTCCAGGCGTGCCCCACCCAGGGATCGGCCAGGTGATCGTCGGCCACCGGGCTGATCCGCAGCAGCGCGCGCCACAGCGGATCGAGGACCGGTCCGTAGGCGGCGGTGTCCTCGCGGTCCGCGACCATCATCAGGTGGACGCCCACCGAGGGCCCTTCGTCGGCCAGGTAGCGCAGTTGGTTGACGGCCCGGTCGTCGAAGCCGTGCGGGAAGTCGTTGACGATCAGCAGATGCCGGCCGGTGTCCACATCCGGCGGCAGCGAGTCGGCGGCGCCCGCCCGGACCGCCATCTGCACCAGGTCGACGCGCCGGGTGAGTCTGCCGAGGACGGCGGTGACTCCCTCGTGTCCCGCGGCGGGCGGTTCGGTGAGCACACCGGAACGGATCAGCGGGGCGAGCGGTCCGGCCGCGGAACCCGCGGGGTCGATCACATGCACGGAGAACTCGTCGGCCGGGTACACGGCCAGCAGGCGGGCCGCGTGCGCGACCGCGTTCTCCATGGCCAGGCGGCGCAGTTGGGCGGCGTCCGTCAGAGCCGCGGCCCCGGACGCCGTACGACCGCTGTCGACCCAGATGCCGCGCTCCAGCGGGAGCCTGACCAGCAGCGGGACACGCAGTCCGGTGGCCTCGGGCAGATGGAGGTCGCCGATCCGCAGCGCCATAGGGATCTCCATCGGGACGCGGTGGGCGTGCCAGACGGGGTTGTCCCATCCCGCGTACGCGGCGGGGAGCGCGGGTTCCACCACGGCGGACTCCGCGGTGAGCTGCGCGACGTCGCGGTCGAACGCCTCCCTGGCCCGGGAGACGAGTTCGTCGCGCTTGGCGCGCGCCTGCTCGCGCGCCCGGTCGCCGGCGCCACCGATCCGGTTGCGCGGGTCGGACAGGGTCCGTTCGAGTTCCTGGTCCATGCGGGACTCGGCGAATTCGGTGGCGCTGCGGTACGCGGCGGTGGTCCGGGCCAGGTCCTCGAACATGCCCCAGATCTGGTTGTAGAGCCGCTCGTCCATGGACCAGCCGGTGGCGTCCCCCGCGACGGGCCGGGCCGGGCCGCCGGGCTCGGCGGGCGGGGCGGTGGGAGGGGGCGGCGGGGGTGCGGAGGTCTGACGGCGCGGGTGCGTGTAGTTGATGGTGACGCCCGGCGGCGGGGCGGGTTGGGTGAGCGGCTCGGTCCGGGGGGCCGCGGGTGGTGCGGCAGGGGGCGGGGTGCCGTCCGGGGCCGGTGCGGGGCGCGTGCCGTGGCCGACGCGGTCTCCGCCCGGGGAGCGGGGCGGGGGCGGTGCGGGGGTACGGGCCATCGCGTCGGAGACGTTGTCCTGGATCGAGCGGGCGAGTTCGTCCGCCCGGTCCAGGCCCTGGTCGGCGAGCAAGTCGGCGAGGCCGCCGGCGTAGCCCTGGCCGACGGCGCGGACCTTCCAAACACCCTGGCGCCGGTAGAGCTCCAGGGCCGAGACCGCCGATTCGGTGTCGAGCCCGGTGAGGGTGAAGGTGGCGATCTCGTCGCCGTCGAGCCCCGTGACGGCGACGAACGGTGCGGCCACCGCGCCGAAGCGGGCCGGGCCGCCGATGCCCGTGGGCAGGGCCAGCAGCACGGTGAGGCGGTGCGCCTGGGCGGGAACCGCGTCGAGGTCCACGGCGAGCCGGTGCCCGGCGGCGGCCTGCCGGGGCACTTCGAGCCCCGGCAGTCGGGGCGCCCCCGGGTGGGCGACCCACTCGGTGCCGCGCACGGCGCCGTTCTCGTCACCGAGCGTGGCACCGGCCACGACGGGCGTGCCGGCCGACACCCGGATCTCCAGTCGGGTCTGGGGCAGGATGTGGTTCTGCCCCCGGACCAGCTCGGCCGTCATTGCCCTGTCCCCTCGACGATTTGCTGCTGCGCTGTGCGGTGTGGTACCGAGCGGCATCACGTGGTGCAGCTCCCGGCGGCCGTTGCCGCCGGGAGCTGCGCGTGCCTCTGCCGGCCGGCCGGTCCGGCCGTGCTTACAGATGCGGCAGGATCGCCGGCATCAGGTCCTGGAAGGTACGGCCGTTGGCCGGGGCACCGACGGCGGTCATCCGCCATCCGTTCCCCGAGCGGTGCACCTTCGCCATGATCTGGGCGGTGTACTGCCCGCCGCCGTCCAGCGTGTAACGGGCGAGCTCCTGCCCGTTGGTCTCGTCCACGAGACGGCAGAAGGCGTTCTGCACCTCCTGGAACGTCTGGCCGGTGAAGGAGTTCACCGTGAAGACGATCTGGTCGATGTGGACCGGCACGCGCTGGAGGTCGACGAGGATCGCCTCGTCGTCGCCTCCCGAACCGGCGCCACCGACCAGGTTGTCCCCGGTGTGCGTGACCGATCCGTCGTCACTGACGAGGTGGCGGAAGAAGACCACGTCGACCGGCTGCTTGTCGGCGAACAGCACCGCCGACGCGTCGAGGTCGATCTCCCGGGTGCGCGAACCGAACAGGCCGCGGCGCGGTGCCGCCTGCCAGCCGAGCCCCATTCGCACCGCGGTCAGGGTCCCCCCGTCGCTCTTCTGCAGGCTGATGCCCTGCCCCTTGGTCAGATTGACCGTCACGCGCTGTCCCCTCTCGGCTTGCCCCGCAACCATCCGTGCGCGGTTTTCTCAGCACCCTACGCAGTGGCACTGACAACGAGACCGCTTGAGGCGTTTTTGTGTCGGTCCTGCAACACATCGACCGCTTGGCGCTCAAGCGAGGCCCGCCTCCCGCATCTGGCGCAGCTCCTTCTTCAACTCGCCGATCTCGTCGCGCAGCCGGGCCGCCACCTCGAACTGCAGATCCGCGGCGGCGGCGCGCATCCGCTCCGTCATCTCCTCGATGATTCCGGCGAGTTCGGCGGCGGGCCGGTCGGTGACCACGGCGGCCCCCTTCTTCCGGGATCCGGCCGCCGTGCCGCCCAGTGACGGAACGGGGGCCTTGGCGCCCTTCTCCTTGCGGTAGCCGGTGCCGAGCAGCTGCTCGGTGTCGACCTCCTCGCGGGCCATCGTCGCGACGATGTCGTTGATCTTCTTGCGCAGCGGCTGGGGGTCGATGCCGTGCTCGGTGTTGTAGGCGATCTGCTTCTCGCGGCGGCGGTTGGTCTCGTCGATGGCCTGGGCCATCGCCGGGGTGATCGTGTCCGCGTACATGTGGACCTGCCCCGAGACATTGCGGGCGGCGCGTCCGATGGTCTGGATCAGGGACGTACCCGAGCGGAGGAAGCCCTGCTTGTCCGCGTCGAGGATGGCGACGAGCGACACCTCGGGAAGGTCAAGGCCCTCGCGCAGCAGGTTGATGCCGACCAGCACGTCGAACTCGCCGGATCGCAGCTCGCGCAGCAACTCGACGCGGCGCAGGGTGTCGACGTCGCTGTGGAGGTAGCGGACCTGGATACCGAGTTCCAGGAAGTAGTCGGTGAGGTCCTCGGCCATCTTCTTGGTGAGGGTGGTGACCAGGACCCGTTCGTCCTTCTCGGTGCGCTTGTGGATCTCGTGCACCAGGTCGTCGATCTGGCCCTCGGTGGGCTTGACGACGACCTCGGGGTCGACGAGGCCGGTGGGGCGGATGATCTGCTCCACGAAGCCGTCGCTCCGGGACAGCTCGTACGTCCCGGGGGTGGCCGAGAGGTAGACGGTCTGGTTGATCCGGCTCAGGAATTCCTCCCACTTCAGCGGGCGGTTGTCGAGCGCGGAGGGCAGCCGGAAGCCGTGGTCGACGAGGGTGCGCTTCCGGGAGGCGTCGCCCTCGTACATGGCGCCGATCTGCGGCACGGTGACGTGCGACTCGTCGAGGACGAGGAGGAAGTCCTCGGGGAAGTAGTCGAGGAGGGTGTTGGGGGCGGTTCCGGGCGAGCGGTCGTCGAAGTGCATCGAGTAGTTCTCGACGCCGGAGCAGGTGCCGATCTGCCGGAGCATCTCGATGTCGTACGTGGTACGCATCCGCAGGCGCTGGGCCTCCAGCATCTTGCCCTGCTTCTCCAGCTCGGCGAGCCGCTCCTCCAGCTCCCGCTCGATCCCGTTGACCGCCTTCTCCATGCGTTCGGGGCCGGCGACGTAGTGGCTGGCGGGGAAGATGTAGAGGGCCTGGTCCTCGCTGATCACCTCGCCGGTGAGCGGGTGGAGGGTGGAGAGGGCCTCGATCTCGTCGCCGAACATCTCGATGCGGACCGCGAGCTCCTCGTAGACCGGGAAGATCTCGATGGTGTCGCCGCGGACCCGGAACGTGCCCCGGGTGAACGCGAGGTCGTTGCGGCTGTACTGGACCTCGACGAAGCGGCGCAGCAGCTCGTCTCGGTCGATCTCGTCGCCGACCTCGAGGGGGACCATCCGGTCCACGTACTCCTGGGGCGTACCGAGACCGTAGATGCAGGAGACCGAGGCGACCACGACGACGTCGCGCCGGGTGAGCAGCGAGTTCGTCGCGGAGTGGCGCAGCCGCTCGACCTCCTCGTTGATCGAGGAGTCCTTCTCGATGTATGTGTCCGACTGGGGGACGTACGCCTCGGGCTGGTAGTAGTCGTAGTACGAGACGAAGTACTCGACGGCGTTATTGGGCAGGAGCTCACGGAACTCGTTCGCCAACTGGGCCGCAAGCGTCTTGTTCGGCGCCATCACGAGGGTGGGGCGCTGCAGTTTCTCGATCATCCACGCGGTGGTCGCCGACTTTCCGGTGCCGGTCGCGCCGAGCAGGACGACGTCCTTCTCTCCCGCGCGAATGCGCCGGTCCAGCTCGACGATGGCCGCGGGCTGGTCACCGTTGGGCTGATAGGGACTGACGACCTCGAAAGGCGCCACCGAACGTTCGATCTTCGAAACGGGCCGCATGACACCACGGTACGACTCCCCACTGACAACCGGGCCGGGTCGCCGCCGCGCGGGGGCCGGAGCGGCGGCGGGGGGCGGGCCCTGGGAGGGGACCGGGCCGGACCCGGTGCCGAGCGGCCGGCCGGGCCGGGGCGGACGCCGGCAGGGCCGTGGTCACCATTCCCCGGGCGGTGCGGGGTCGCGCGGGCGGGAGTGGAACGAGGCCGGGTCGGCGTACGTGCCGAAACTCGGGACGTGCCGCGCCGGGCCTCCGGCCGCCCCGGCGGAGTCGGCGCCGGTCCCGGCATCGTTCCAGTCCGGGGTGCCCATCACCATCAGGGGGTCGAACATCACCACGACCGCGGCGAGGAGCAGGAAGCAGCCGGGGCCGACCAGCAGGGGCAGGAGGGGGACGGTCGAGCCGTCGGTGGTGGCGCCGGTCAGGGCGTTGGGGTGCAGATGGACGCTGAGCGCGGCCATGCCCGTGTAGTGCATGCCGCTCACGGCGACGCCCATGACGACGCTGGCGCCGAGGCCGCCCAGGAAGCCCTGGACGGATACGGCCGCCCAGAGCGCGGTGGTGGCGGCGACCACGGCGATGACGACGGAGAGCACCACGGTGAGCGTGTTGTACTCGAAACGCCCATCCAGTCGTATCCCGGCCATGCCCAGGTAGTGCATCGTGGCCATGCCGAGCCCGGTGATGGTGCCGCCGGTCACCAGCGCCATGCGGGTGGCACGCCGGTACCCGACGACGAAGATGCCGACCGCGACCATGCCGATGACGACCGCGAGGCTGGCGAAGGTGATCGGTTTGTCGTAGCCGATGGCCACCCCGTCGATGGTGAAGCCCATCATCGCGACGAAGTGCATGGTCCAGATGCCGGAGCCGATCGAGGTCGCACCGAGCGCCAGCCAGCCCGCCTTGAAGGATCGCTCGGTGCGCAGCGAACGGGTCATGCAGCGCAGTCCGAGGGCCGCGCCGAGACAGGCCATCAGGAAGGCCGCGACGGGCGTTACCGCCCCGTAGCTGAAACCGTCGATCGTGCCCTGCATGCTCGTACGCCCTTCGCGGAAGCCCGGGTCCGGGGGTGACCCTAAGCCGCGAGGCCCGGCAAACAAACAGAAGAGCTGCATTTTATCGACAAGGAGATCGGCCCGTGACCCGGTCCCGGCGGGCTCGTGCTGTCGCCGTCCTCCGCCTGTTCCACGACGGGTGCGGTCGGCATCCTCCGCCCGTCCGCGGCTCCGGCGCGAGGAGCGCACGTGCGCGCGGGGCTTCCTCGGAACAGCCTCAGTGGCCGATCCGCCCGCATGGTTCCGCCCGGAGAAGCCGCGCCCTCCCCCGTACCCGTATCCCCGCAGTCGCATTTCGCACCTGCGTACGAGCTGGCACACTGCGTCGGTGACCAAGCCCCTCGATGCTCCTGACACATCCGCCCGGCCCGTCCGACCCGCCCGGCCCGCCGAGCGGGTGTCGGAGGCCGACCTCCCCGTGCTGCGGCGCAGAACGTCCGCCGTGCTGATAGCCAGCCAGATACTCGGCGGCCTCGGCGTGCCCATCGGTATCGCCCTGGCACCGGTCCTGGCCTCGGAGGTGGGCGGTTCCGAGGCGTTGGCGGGTCTGGCCCCGACGGCTTCGGTGGCCGGTACCGCACTGCTTTCGCTGCCGTTGGCGGCGTTGATGACCTCACGCGGCCGACGCCCCGGGCTCGTGCTCGCCTATCTGATCGGCGCGTTCGGCGCGGCGCTCGTGGTGCTGGCCACCATCGTGGAGAGCTTTCCGCTGCTGTTGCTGGGGATGGCCGCGTTCGGTGCCGGCTCCTCGGCCAATCTGCAGGCGAGGTTCGCGGCCGCGGATCTGGTCGAGCCGGACCGCCGGGGGCGGGCGATCTCCACCGTCATCTGGGCCACGACGATCGGCTCGGTCCTCGGGCCGAACATCGCGGCCCCGGTGGGGCGGGTCTTCCGCGGTACGGCGATATCCGAGCAGGCGGGCCCGTTCTTCTTCGCGGCCGGGATCTTCCTGCTCGCCGCGGTGCTGGTCGGGGCGCTGCTGCGGCCGGACCCGCTGCTGACCGCCCGGGCCCTGGCCCCGCAGGGCGAGGCGTCCCTCGCGGGCCGGTCGCTGCGTGCCGGATTCACGGCGGTCCGCGCGTCGGCGAAGGCGCGGCTGGCCCTGGTCACGGTGGCCGTCTCGCATACCGCGATGGTGTCGATCATGGTGATGACACCCGTTCACCTGGGCCATCACGGCGCCGGACTGCAACTGATCGGCCTCGTCATCAGCGGCCACATCGCGGGGATGTACGCGTTCTCACCGGTGATGGGCTGGTTGTCCGACCGGTTCGGCCGGCTGACCGTGATCGGTCTGGCGATCGGACTGCTCTGCTGTGCGGCGCTCCTGGCGGGTACCGCGGGCCCCAGCCACGGCCGCACCGCGGCGGGGCTGTTCCTGCTGGGTCTGGGCTGGTCGGCCGGGCTGGTCGCCGGTTCGGCCCTCCTCACCGACTCCGTGCCGCAGCCCGCCCGCGCCGCCGTGCAGGGGCTTTCGGATCTGACCATGAACGCGGCGGCGGGTATCGGCGGCGTCGTCGCCGGACTGATCGTCGCCCGGGCCGGCTACGGCTGGCTGAACGCGGTGGCGGCCTGCCTGCTGCTCCCGCTGGCGGCCTTGGCGCTGCGCCGGTCCCTCGCGCAGTCCGCCGCACACGACGTACCCGACGCGCCCGGGGCTCCGGCCCCCTGCACCCCGGCACCCGTGACACCCTCAGCCCCCGAGCCGCCCGCCACCGAGCGCTGAGGTCATGGACACGACCGCCGACGCCCCCGGGAGCGGTCCCCGGTGCGTGGGAGACGTTCAGCGGCACTTCTCGGCTGACCGCTGACGCCTCCGGGGCGCTCGCCGACGCGTCAGAGGCTGATGTGGTACGCCTTGCGCAGCGTCTCGTGCACGGTCCACGTCGTGCGGTCGCCCTCGCGCAGCACGCAGACGTCGCCCGGCCCGATCTCCAGCGTCGACCCGCCCTCGACCGCCACGGTGGCCCGACCGCTGACGACCACGAACAGTTCGTCGGCCTCGGTGTCGGTCACCACGCCAGGCGTGATCTGCCAGATGCCGCGCACCTGCTTGCCGTCGGGCGACTCCCACAGGACCTTGCCCGTCACGGCGGGATCGCCCGAGACGATCTGCGCGGGGTCGAGCGGTTCGGGTTCAAGTTCGGCGTCCGGAATATGCACGACGAACGAGGCCGGAGACTGATCATTTGTGGTCATGGCCGGTCACCATAGCGGCCCTTTCATAACTTCTCGGCCTCCAGGATCGAAAAGAGCGTGCGCGCGGGGAGGGCGGTGCGGCCGTACGTTTGAGGTCGGTACACCCGCGACAGGGATGTGGACATGTCATTCAATGCCACGGACAGCGCGCCTGCCTACGCCCCCGTCCTCTCCGCCGAGGTACGGGCGGCCCTCGCCACGCACCGCCCCGTCGTGGCCCTGGAATCGACGATCATCGCCCACGGCCTGCCGCGTCCGCGCAATCTCCGGGTCGCCGGAGAGCTCGAAGGACTGGTGCGGGCCTCGGGCGCGGTCCCGGCCACGATCGCCGTACTCGACGGACGGGCCCGCGTCGGACTGGACAGGGGGCTGCTGGAACGGATCGCCACCGACCCGGCGATGCGGAAGCTGGGGCACCGCGATCTCGCACCGGCCCTGGCGACGGGTGCGAGCGGTGCGACGACCGTGTCCGCGACGGCCTTCCTCGCCGCCCGCGCCGGACTGCGCGTCTTCGCCACCGGCGGGCTCGGCGGCGTGCACCGGGAGTGGACGCGGACCCAGGACGAGTCGGCGGACCTGCGGCTCCTGGCAGAGACCGGCGTCACGGTGGTGTGCGCGGGGGTGAAGTCGATCCTGGACGTCCCCGCCACCCTGCAGCGCCTGGAGACACTCGGGGTCGGGGTGCTCGGCTACGGCACCGAGCACTTCCCCGGCTTCTACCTGCACAGCTCGGGCGAACCGGTCGACTGGACGGTGCGGACGCCCGAAGAGGTCGCGGAGGTGATGCGGGCCCAGGACGCGCTGGACGGCCCCGCATCCGCGCTGATCGTCGCCAACCCCGTACCCGTACGGGACCAGCTGGATCCCGGTCTCCACGACCGGGTGCTGGCCGAGGCCCTCGACCTGTGCCGGGAGCGCGGCATCGTGGGCCAGGCCGTCACCCCCTTCCTGCTGGACCGGCTGATGCGGCGGACCGAGGGTGCCTCGCTGGAGGCCAATCTGGCGGCCGTACGCGGAAACGTGGCGCTGGCCGCCCGGATCGCGGCGGCGTGGACGGCCCTCGCGCCGAGCACGAGGGCACACCCCGACGGCCGTGACACGGCACCGCGCGACGGTGCGCGTTGAACGGCATCGAACGGGAAGGCGCGGCGAACGACACCGCATCGAAGCGTTCGAGAACCGACCGCATGCCCGAAGACGCGAAGACGGTCCGCGGCTCTCGACGCGCGAGGACCGGCGCCGGGCCGGAACGCTTGGGGGACGGGGTGGCACCAGCACCGGACGCCGGCGCGCGCGCATCGCTCCGCGGCGGGCTCCTCGTCATCGGCGATGTGGTCACCGATGTGGTGGCCCGGCATATGACGAAGCTGGCCCACGGCACGGACACCTCCGCGCGGATCCGCACCCTGCCGGGCGGTGCGGGCGCCAACGTCGCTTGCTGGGCGGCGCGTTCGGGCTGCTCCGAGGTACGGCTGCTGGCCCGGGTCGGCGCCGACAGCGCCGACTGGCACCGGGACGCCCTGCGCCGGGCGGGGGTGCGCTGCCTGCTGGCCGTGGACGAGGAGGCACCGACCGCCACCGTCGTCGTCCTCGTCGACTCCGCGGCCGAGCGGACCTTCCTCACCGACAGCGGGGCGGTGCTGCGCCTCTCCGCCGGCGACTGGTCGCCGTCGATGCTCGACGGCATCGGCCACCTCCATCTCTCCGGGTACCTCCTCTTCGCCGCGACGAGCAGGGCGACGGCACTGCTCGCCCTGCGGGAGGCCCGACGGCGGCGGATCACGGTGAGCGTCGACCCGGCCTCGGCCGGTTTCCTCGCGGAGCTGGGCGCGGACCGCTTCCTGGCCGCGGTGGAGGGCGTGGACCTGCTGCTGCCCAGTACGGACGAGGCCCACCTGCTCACCGGCCTCCCGGAACCCGCGGACGCCGCGGCCGAGTTGAGCCTGTGGGTGCCCCGGGTGGTGGTGACGCTCGGCGGGGGTGGCGCGCTGCTGGCCGTGTCGGGCACGGTGACGGGGCGCTTTCCAGCCGTTCCGGTATGCGGGGTGGTGGACTCGACGGGGGCGGGCGACGCGTTCACGGGCGGTCTTCTCGCGGCCCTGCTGTCGGGTGCGGACGATGCCTCGGCCGTGGCGGCGGGCTGCCGGTCGGGGGCCGAGGCGGTCACCACGGTGGGTGGACGCCCGGGGCCGTGAAACGGGCCGAGCCGAGCCGACCCGGCCCGGCCGGACAGCCCGAGAGTGACGAACAAGCGGTCCGAGCGGGGCGAGCAGGGCAAGCAGAACGGGTATGCGGTCCGAACGGGGCGAGCGGACCGCCGAGCGGCCGGGGTGCGACGCGTTCCCTCACGGCCGGACCCGTGACGCGCGCGTCGTCGTCACAGGGCCGTACGCATGCCCCGTCGCCACCACGGCGCCGTACGAATCCCCCGCCGCCAGGCCGTACGCGCGTCCCGTCGGTATGCGCGTCCGTCGGTATGCGCGTCCGTCGGTATGCGCGTCCCGTCGGTGCCAGGCCGTGCGTGCCGCCTCGGTGCCAGGCCGTACGCGACCCACCGTCGCCGGGTGGTTTCGACCCGCTACTCGTTCCGCCGCCAACCGGTCCAGGCGGGGCGCAGTGGGTCGTCGGCGCGTACGATCGCGTCCGCGCGTTCGCCGGGCGCCACCTCCTCCTCGTACCGCGCGAACGCGGGCAGGGTCCAGCGCTCGCTCTCCTCGGTACGCCGTCGCAGCGCACCCGGCGACAGGCTCAGGTGGATACTCAGGTCGAACGGGAACCAGTGCCCCAGCAGCAGCGGACCGTGTACCACCAGCACGCCTCCCTCCGGGAGCAGCCGGTACGGACTGCGTGTGGCCCGGTCCGTCACGGGATCCCACAGATCGGGCAGCACACGCCCGCTGCCGCCCGCCTCCAGCGGTCCGAAGACCTCACGCCACAGCGCGCCCGCGTCGAACCAGCCGCTGTAGTACGCCTCGGGGTCCTCCTTGCCGTACTCGTACCGGAGGCTCGCCGGTCGCAGAAACCCCTCGGTCGACACGACGAGCACCGCACGCCCCCGGACCCGCAGCGCCTGTGCGGCCCTCTCCGCCAATTCCCCCGTACGGGCCGCCGGAGCTCCGTCGACGGCGATCCTCGGCCAGTGACCGGCGTCGTGCGGCTCCAGACCGTCGGTACGGGCGGCGAACGCCTCGGCCAGCCGTTCCCAGGTGATCGCTTGGAATCGCATCATGCCGGATCGTGCCGTTCCCGGTCGCATCGCATCACTTCGCATCGCACGCGACCATCATCGCCCCCGGCCTGCGCCACCGGTCCCGGCCCTACGGTGGACGGGGCGCCTCCTCGACCGCCCGGCCAGTCGGCCGCGGGCCCGGCACGCCACCCGGTCGGCGAGCGGACGCAGACCCGCTTCGGCGAGCCGGTGGACGTCGAGCGCCCACCACCCGGTGACGTCATCCGGCGCCCCGATACGCCGGAAGCCGCGCTCCAGCGGCTCCCGGGCGGTCCGCGGACGGCCGCGCAGCACCGCCTCGGCCGCGGCGACCACGTTGGCGGGGGCGCTCGCGGACCATCGCCGATGGACCGCGGGCATGCGCCACTACTTCGTACCGCAGTCCACCGCCTCCGCGTCGTCGGAGAGCTCGCTGCCCTCGGGCAGCAGATAGGTCGCCCACAACACCACGGGCTCCGACCCCAGGTTGCGTCCGATGTGGCGGTGGCGGGCGCCGGAGGGCTCGATGAAGGACGAACCGGCGGGCGTCACCTCGACCGAGCAGTCGGCCAGGGTGCGCGTCAGCGTCCCGGACTTGACGACGGCGATCAACTGGCCCTGATGGGTGTGCCAGCCGGTGGAACCACCCGGCTCGACCGTGATGGTCCGGAAGGTCACGTCCGTACGGCCGTTGGGGGTCTGCACCTTCAGCTTCCCGGTCGATGTGCCCTTTGCGACCACCGTGCCGCTCACGCCGCCGCCGGGCGTGGCCACGGCCGCCGAGGGTGCGAACCCGAGCACCGCCGCGCAGCCGGTCAGGGCCAGGACGCGGGCGAGCCGCCCCCGACCCGTCCACGCTCCCACGCGCCCGTGCCGTTCGCCCGTTCCCCGCTGTCCGCCGATCCTCACGTACGACTCCTCGCATCGACATCCGGAAGCCGCGACGCTTCGCGCGCATCAGCGGACCGGGCACATCAGCGCGCCGGGGCGCACCGACCACTCCGGACGCGTCGACGATCCGGAGGCATCCTGGGTTCTTCGAACTCCCCCACGCTACCCACGCGTTGATGCGTCGAATCCTCCTCGTGCGCCGAGCTCCGGGCCGCCGTCCCCGCATCGCCGTCCACCGCCCGCCGCCCCGCCCTCCTTCCGGCATCCCTCGCACCGCACCAGGTCGCACCGTGCACGGCCCGCCACTCACTCCCCGCGGAGTTCGGCGGCGAGCGGCCCGTCGCCGACCACCTCGGCGCGCCCGCCCCTGACCGCCTCGGCCAGGGTCAACTCGCCCCGGCCGAGCGCGAGGCACGCGTCGGCATCGAGCGCGATACGGGCATCGGCACGGGCGGCCGGACCGTCCCCGTACACCGCCGCCCCGGCCGGCGACTCCGCCGGACCGCCCGCGCCGGCATCGTCGGCCGTACCACACCCCGCATCGTCCCGGCCGACGAGGCGCACATGGAACTCCCCCTCATCCAGGCGGACTTCGACGACTCCGGCATGTGTCGTCCCGTCCAGCACGCGCAACAGCGGCAGCGCGAACCAGTGCGCCCGCACGGCATCGGTGGGGCGCCGTTCGTCGAGTGCGGGCGCCCCCCATTCGGCGAGCGCGGCGAGCACGGGCAGCAGCCCGCGACCACGCTCCGTCAACTCGTACACCGAGGCCGCGGCGGGCGGCGGGAGCCGACGGCGGGTGACCAGGCCGTTCTGCTCCATGTCCTTGAGCCGGGAAGCGAGGACATCCGTGCTGACCCCCGGCAGGTCCGCGTGAAGGTCCGTGTATCGGCGCGGGCCCGCCAGCAGTTCACGGACGATCAGCAGCGTCCACCGGTCGCCCACGGAATCGAGGGAGCGCGCGGTGGCGCAGAACTGGTCGTAACTCCGGCGTCGGGACGGGCGCGTTGCGGGCTGTTGCTGACGTGGCATACGACGCAGTCTAGACATGTTGTTGGACTTTCCAAGCCCGAGCTTGGTAAAACCAAGTACCGCAATCAGGTCGGGGAGGCCACGCATGGAATTCCGGCAGTCCAGCAAGCTCGACGAGGTGTGCTACGAGATCCGGGGCCCGGTCATCGAGCACGCCAACGCCCTGGAGGAGGCGGGGCACAGCGTGCTCCGCCTCAACACCGGCAACCCCGCGCTCTTCGGCTTCGAAGCACCGGAGGAGATCGTCCAGGACATGATCCGGATGCTTCCGCAGGCCCACGGCTACACCGACTCGCGCGGCATCCTGTCCGCGCGGCGGGCGGTGGTGCAGCGTTACCAGGCGATGGGGCTGACGGACGTCGGGGTCGACGACGTCTTTCTCGGCAACGGGGTCTCCGAGCTGATCTCCATGGCCGTCCAGGCGCTGCTGGAGGACGGCGACGAGGTGCTCATCCCGTCCCCCGACTACCCGTTGTGGACGGCGGTCGTGACCCTCGCGGGCGGCAGGGCGGTGCACTACACCTGTGACGAGGCGTCCGACTGGAATCCGGACCTGGAGGACCTGGCGTCGAAGATCAGCGACCGCACCAAGGCCGTCGTGATCATCAACCCGAACAACCCGACCGGCGCCGTCTATCCGCCCGAGATCCTCGAAGGCATCCTCGATCTGGCACGCAGGCACGGCCTGATGGTGTTCGCCGACGAGATCTACGACCAGATCCTCTACGACGACGCCGAGCACCACACCGTGGCGTCCCTCGCTCCCGACCTGCTCTGCCTCACGTTCGGCGGCCTGTCGAAGACGTACCGCGTGGCGGGCTTCCGCTCCGGCTGGCTGGTGATCACCGGCCCGCAGCAGCACGCCCGCGGCTATCTGGAGGGGCTCACCACCCTCGCCTCCATGCGCCTGTGCCCCAACGCGCCCGCGCAGTACGCCATTCAGGCGGCACTGGGCGGCCGACAGTCGATCCGGGACCTGGTCGCGCCCGGCAGCAGGCTGCACGAGCAGCGCAACCGGGCCTGGGAGAAGCTGAACGAGATCCCCGGGGTGTCGTGCGTCAAGCCGAAGGGCGCGCTGTACGCGTTCCCGCGCATCGATCCGAAGGTGCACCCGATCGTCGACGACGAGAAGTTCGTCCTGGACCTGCTGCTACGGGAGAAGATCCAGGTCGTCCAAGGCACGGGCTTCAACTGGCCGCGGCCGGACCACTTCCGGATCCTCACGCTGCCGTACGCCGACGATCTCGACGCGGCCATCAGCCGCATCGGCCGCTTCCTGGCCGGATACCGCCAGTGAGAGACGACGGCTGTGATCGGATGCCCGCGTGACCTGCTCCGCCTGATCCGTCCCCGTCCTCACCTAGTGCCGCTCCCGGCAACGTCTGCCTCGCCGGACCTCGTCGGCCCGATCGTCGAGGGCGGGGCGGATCCGGCGACGGACCCGGCCTGGGCGGAGTCGGGGGCCTCGTCGCGGGCCGAGTACGCGCGCTGGGCGGGTCATCTGTGCGGTGTGACCTGCCTGCGCAGGGCACTCGGCCCCGGCGCCCCGTCCCTGTTCGAGCTGCGCGACGGGGCGATCGAGTACGGCGCGTACACGCAGGACGCGGAGGGTGTGATCCGGGGGCTGATCTACGCGCCGTTCGCGCAGTACGCACGGGAGGTGCACGGCCTCGACGCCACGGTCCACCGCCATCTGTCGTCGCGGGAGATTCTCGGACTGCTGGACGGCGGCCGCACCGTCCTGGCCTCGGTGCACCACGGCATCCGGCGGCCGGATCTGCCTCCTCCGAGAAAGGGCGGTCATCTGGTGCTGCTGACCGCCCGCACGGCCGACGGCACCGGCGTCCACTTCCACAGCCCGTCCGGCATCACGGCCGGCACCCGGGCCGCGGAACTACCACTGCCCGGCCTGCCGTGCCCGCGTCCGGCCGGTCGAGCGGCGCCACCAACCGGTCCGCTGCCGGCCGCCCCGTACCGGCCGCCCGGCCAGGTCGTCGGCAAGACCCCGTCAGCGGGCCGGGCGGGCTCTTCGCACACGCGCCGCCTCAGCCGCGCGGCCGTGTGATCCTGCGGGCCAGGACGTGGGCGCCCGCGACGACCACCGGGAGCAGCGCCGGTGCCGCCGCGGACACGGACGCACCGCCCATTCCGATACCGGCCGCCCTGAGCCTCCGTGCCGCCCAGAGCGCGTACGGGACGACGACGGTCGGCGCCGTGGCGACACCCGGTGTATAGCCCCGGTACGCCAACGACTGGACCATGTGGAGGAATCCGTGCAGGCCGAACCCGGCCAGTGCGGCCCGGAAGAACGGGCTCCGGCCTCCGGTGCGTGCACCGTCCGCCGACGCCGCGGCCACGACCGCACCCACCAGGCCGATGGCGACGCCCACTTCCCGCTGCGAGAGCTCCATACGCGCCCAGACGCGTTCGGGCACCTTCGGGAACCGCTCCTTGAGCCGGGGCCGGGCGGAGCGCGCCCATCCGGCCATGGTGGCCAATTCCTCCAGATCATTGGCCGCCCAGGCGGCGAACAGCCCCCAGGTCACCGCCTTCGAGACCCCTGCCTCTGCCATGACAAACCACCTGAATCGCAGCACGATGACGGCATCACCCTATAATGCAACACAACGTTGCGTTGCATTATCAGGGAGTGTTCATGCCTGATCCGACCGCGTCGCGCCGCCGGGGCAGGGGGCCTCGCGCCGCCGAGGCGATCTTCGACACCACCTTGCGCCAGCTCGCGGAGCGCGGCTACGCCCGTCTCACCATCGAGGCCGTCGCCCAGGACGCCGGGGTCAACAAGACGACGATCTACCGCTGGTGGCCGTCGAAACCGGCACTGCTTCGGGCGGCTCTGAGCCATGCGCGGGCCCTCGACATCGACATTCCCGACACGGGCAGCCTCCGCGGTGACCTCATCGCCCTGACCGAGCAGGTCATCGCCCTGCTCACCGACGTGCGTACCGAGGCGGTCGCCCGCGCCATGCTGTCCGGGACCGGCCTGCCGGACGGCGAACTCGCCGCTCTCTCCCATGACTTCTTCGCCGACCGCTTCTCCCGCGAGCAGCCGGTGTTCGCCCGCGCCGTCGCGCGCGGCGAGCTTCCGGAGCGCACAGACCCGAAGCTGCTGATGGATCTGGTCGCGGGCGCGGTGTGGACGCGGGTACTGCTGCGCCGCGAGCCGCCACCGCCCGGCTTCGCCCGGGACGTCGTCGACGCCGTGCTGCCCGCCTGAGCGCGGGGAGGGGAACCGCTCCGCCGGAGGCGAGCGGGGCTCGGGCCCGGCGTACCGCGGCGCCTTCTGGCGGAGCCGCCCCGCCGGGCGGGCGGGGCGGCGGTGCGCGGTGTGCTCCGGCCCCGTCCAGGACGGTTCTCGGGTACGCGGCGGAGAACGACGCACACGGACGATGCACACAGGTGTACCGGTACGCCGCCACCGAGCCCGGACCTGGTGGCGGGGGTCAGCCTCCGCCGAGCGCCAGGAGCGTGCCGACCGGATCGGTGTCCGGCGTGGCGCGGGGCCACCAGTCGTCCTCTCCCGGCTCCGACTCGTAGCCGTACCAGCGGCCGTCGTGGCCGAAGCGGAGCTGGAGTGTTCCATCGGGGTGCGTGAGGCGGTTGCGCCAGGGGTGGAAGCGGGGGAAGTCGGCCGCCGCGAGCGCGGGGCGGGCCCGGTCGAAGGGGCCGGCCGGAGGGTCCCAGGCCGTTTCCAGGACGGCCAGGCCCTCGGCCCCGCCCTGACGCCAGGCCGCCACGGCTCGGGCCAGGTCGGTGGTGGTACGGCCGGTGGCGTACGCCAGTTCGCGGTAGAGGGCGCGGGTGGTCGCCGTGAGCCCGGCGGTGGGGCGGGACGCGGCCAGGCGTACCGCGTCCTGCCACGGGGTGAGTCCGGCGAGCGGGTCGGCGCCGGTGGCGAGGAGCTTGTGCGCACGTACGGCGGCGTCCGTGGCCAGGTGGTCGAGGGCGAGCGGGTCGCGGGCGCCGGGCAGGCTCGGGTACGCGGGCGGCTGTCCGGGATGCGACGGGACGGGGAGCGGGGCGGGAAGCGTCGGGAGGGGGCGGTCGGCGAGGGCTTCGCGGGCGGACACCGAGGGCGTCGTGGGCGCGGCGGGGCGTTCGCGGGCCTCGTGCGCGGCATTGCGATGGCCCAGCTCTTCGAGGAGTTCGCGTTCGCCCCGGCCACGCAGCAGCAGGAGGACGAACGGGTCGGTGTCCAGGAGCCGGGCCATCTGATAGCAGAGGGCGGACACGTGCTTGCAGGGCCGGCCGTGGTCGGGGCAGGAGCAGCCGGGGTCGAGGTCGTCGGCCGCGGGCAACAGCACGACACCGGCTTCGGCCGCCGCGTCGACCAGTGAGTGCGGCATCTCCTTGTCGAGCAGTGCGGCAAGGTGGCCGGGGCGGGCGGCGACCGCGTCGAGGAAGGTGTCCCAGTCGGGGTCGGTGAGCGCCCTCAGACGCAGTTCGGTGCGGTAGGGGCGGGGGCGGCTGCCGTGGACGTAGGCGACGACCCGGCCGGGCGTGACGGTGATGGCGGCGACCTTGCCGCTGTCGGCGTACGCACGGCCGCGGGCCAGTCGCCCCTCGTCCATCGACAGGGATTCCAGGGCGTCCACCCAGGCACGCCCCCACCAACTGTCCGCGAAGGGTTCGTCGCCCTGCGAGGTGCGCGGGGGAACCGCTTCGAAGGTACGGCGCAGATCGTCCGGGCCTGGGCGTGGACGCACGGCGGAACGGTCCACGTCACCGGCACCGCGGGGGGCTTCGGCCCGGGTGTCGGAAGCGGTCGGTCTGCGGACCTCGGCGCGGGTGCCGGGGCCGCTGGGCCGACGGCCCTCGGCGCGCGGCTCGGAGACGGTGAGCCGACGGCCCTCCGTACGGGCATCGGGGCCGCTCGGGCGGCGGGCTCCCGGGCGGGGGTCGGGGCCGGTGGACCGACGGCCCTCGGCGGCGAGCCGGCGGACCTCGGCACGGGGGTCGGAGACGGTGGGCCGGCGGCCCTCCGTAGGGGTGTCCGCGGCGACGAGCCTGCGCGCCTCGGCACGGAGATCGGCGGCGACGGGTCGGCGGGCCTCGGGGCGAGGAGTCATGTCGGCCTCCTGAGCGAGACGAGGTCGGCCAGGTCGCGGTCGCTGAGCTCGGTCAGCGCGGTCTCGCCGCTGCCGAGGACGGCGTCGGCCAGGTCACGCTTGGCGCTCAGCAGCTCACCGATCCGGTCCTCGACCGTGCCTTCGGCGATCAGCCGGTGCACCTGCACCGGTTGTGTCTGGCCGATGCGGTACGCCCGGTCCGTGGCCTGTTCCTCGACGGCGGGGTTCCACCAGCGGTCGTAGTGGATGACGTGGGCGGCCCGGGTGAGGTTCAGCCCCGTGCCCGCCGCTTTGAGGGAGAGCAGGAAGACCGGGACCTCGCCGGACTGGAAGTGGTCCACCAGCCGTTCCCGCTCGGCCACCGGCGTGCCGCCGTGCAGGAGCCGGGAGGGTATCGCCCGCGCGGTGAGGTGGGCGGAGAGGAGCCGGGCCATCGTCACGTACTGGGTGAAGACGAGGACGGAGCCGTCCTCGGCGAGGATCGTGTCGAGGAGTTCGTCGAGCAGGGCGAGCTTTCCCGACCGGCCGACGAGGCGGGTCGGCTCTTCCTGCAGGTACTGCGCGGGGTGGTTGCAGATCTGCTTGAGGGAGGTCAGCAACTTCATGATCAGGCCGCGTCGGGCGATACCCTCCGAGGCTTCGATGGCCCCCATCGTCTCGCGGACCGCGGCCTCGTAGAGCGTCGCCTGCTCCCGGGTGAGGAAGACGGGGTGGTCGGTCTCCGTCTTGGGCGGCAGCTCGGGCGCGATGCCCGGGTCGGACTTCCTGCGGCGCAGCAGGAAGGGCCGGACCAGCCGGGAGAGCCGCTCGACCGCTTGGTCGTCGGCGAGCCCGGCGGCCGTC
Organism: Streptomyces sp. NPDC052042; assembly: GCF_044548345.1. Classification (NCBI taxonomy): domain Bacteria; kingdom Bacillati; phylum Actinomycetota; class Actinomycetes; order Kitasatosporales; family Streptomycetaceae; genus Streptomyces; species Streptomyces sp. NPDC052042. Next base: position 167,949 of record NZ_JBIUBU010000001.1, read on the forward strand.
CCGGTGTTCTCGACGGTGCGGGCGTGGCGGGCCCGGAACGCCTTGAGGGGGCCCAGCAGCCCGGGAGTGGTCCAGTCGAGCAGGGCCCACAGCTCGGAGAGGTTGTTCTCGACGGGTGTGCCGGTGAGGGCCACCCGGGCCGGGGCCGGGATGGTGCGCAGCGCCTTCGCCGTGGAGGAGTGCGGGTTCTTCACGTGCTGGGCCTCGTCGGCGACGATCATCCCCCAGCCGTGGTCGGCCAGTTGGGCCGCACTGGAACGCATCGTGCCGTATGTGGTGAGGACGAAGCCGCCGTCGGGTTCGGAGAGTGTGCGGCCGGTTCCGTGGAAGCGGCGTACAGGGACACCGGGGGCAAAGCGGTTGATCTCCCGGTGCCAGTTGCCCAGGAGGGAGGCGGGGCAGACGACCAGGGTGGGCGCGGGGTGGGCGCGGTGCAGATGGAGGGCGATGAGAGTGATCGTCTTGCCGAGGCCCATGTCGTCGGCGAGACAGCCGCCGAGCCCCAGCGAGGTCATCCGGTCCAGCCAGGCGAGGCCGTGGAGCTGGTAGTCGCGGAGTGTGGCGGCCAGGCCGGGGGGCGCGGTGATGGCGGTGGTGTCGGCGGTGATGCGGGTGCGGAGCGCGGCGAGGGCTCCGACGGGCATCGCTTCGACCTGTTCGCCGTCGACCTCGGCACTGCCGGTGAGCGCGATGGCGAGGGCGTCGACCGGATCGAGCAGGCCCAGTTCCCGCTTGCGCGCCTTGCGGACGAGGGCGGGGTCGACGACGACCCACCGGTCGCGCAGGCGGACCACGGGGCGGCGGGCTTCCGCGAGGACGTCCATCTCCTGTTCGGTGAGCTGTTCGCCGCCCAGGGCCAACTGCCAGTCGAAGGCGAAGAGCTGGTCGGCGTCGAAGAACGCCGTTCCGTCGGTGGCCGAGCCCGGGGCGGGCCGGACGACGGCGTCGGCGGTCAGCGCACGGGTGAGTTCCCTGGGCCAGTGGACGGCGAACCCGGCGTCGGCCAGCCTGGTCCCGGCGTCGCCCAGCAGTGCGTACAGCTCGTCCTCGTCGAGCGCCAGCGCATCGGGCACCGGCTGTTCCAGCAGCCGCTCCAGCGGCGGCCAGACGCGCGCGGCCCGGCGCAGCGCGAGAACGGCGTCGATCCTGGCCCGCGGGCCGAACGGCTCCCCCGCCCCGCCGTGCCACAGGGCGGCGGCGTCGACGACATGGGTGGGGTCGGCCAGGCTGTGGACCTGGACGATGGCCGCGGCGGCGCGTCGCGCGGCACCGGGTTGGGGCGCGGCGGGCCGGGCGGGTGCGGGGCCTGCTTCCGCCGTCGCACCGGAGGAGCCGCCAGGGGCGGGGCTGTCCGGGGTGCGGCGGTGGGCGCCCGCGTCGCGCGTGCCGCCCGCGTCGCGCGTGCCGCCCCCGCCGTATGTGGCGTCGGCGTCGTAGGCATCGCCCGCGTCGTACCTGTGCTGCGTGCCCGCCGTGTCGGAGGCCCCCCGAGCCTCGCATGCGTCACGCGTATCACATGTGTCACGCGTGTCGGCCATGTCGGCCGTGTCGAAGAGTTCGTAGGCCGACAGGTCGAGGCGCAGCGAGACCCGCACGCCCGCGTCGACCCCGGCGGCGACATCGACGGCCCAGGCGCGGGCTCCGGGCAGGTGCTGGGCTTCGCGGGCCGCGAAGGGCGCGCCCATCGCGTACGCGGCGGCGGGGGTGCGGGGCAGGGTGTCGGCCACGGCGTCGAGGAATGCCCCGAGCAGCCATTCGGGGTCCGGGAGCCGGAGCGGCGTGCGGTCCGGAAGGGGGACCGCGTATCCCTCCGGCGGCATGGCGGCGGCGATCGCCCGGAGATGGGCGATGTCCTCGGCATCGCGCGGGCCGGCCCGCCAGGCATCGAGGTCGTCGCCCGTCAGGCCGGGGAGCAGCCTGCCCCGCGCCGCCAGGTTGAGCGCCTGGAGCGCGGTGGCGCCCCAGCACCGGGTGGCCGGATGCGCCGCCCCGTGGTGCCGGGCCCGGACCAGCAGCGGCAGCGCCTCGGACACGGGGAGCAGGACGGCGGGCACCGCGCTCCGACGGGCTCCGCCGCGCTGTCCGTGTCTGCGGACGACGGTGATCTGACCGGCTGCCCCATATGGGGCGGCGCCGGGTGCCGCGACGCCTGCCACCTGGCCGGCCGAGCCCGCGTGACCGTTGTCCGGGCGCTGCTCGCGGGCGGTGTCGTACGGCTCCGCCCTGTGATCAGCGGCGCGGTACGTGTCCGGACGACGGGCGCGAGCCGGATCCGGCAGCGGGCCGCCGTCGGGATCCCAGAAGGCGACACGCCCGTCCCGAGGCAGGGACGCGGGCAGGAAGACGGCCGCGCAGCCGAAGAGGCGAACGGCGGACACATCGGTGTCCGGCTGCTGCCGTGTCGTGCTCATCGGCCCCTCCCCCTGCCTCTCCGGTCGTCCCGATCACCTCGGTCCTCATGACTCCCGCGAGTCTAGGCGGGGGGTCTGACAGTCGTTCTCGCGGTGGCGTTCTCCCAGGTCAATGCCGTATGACCGATCCGCCGAGCAAGCGGCGGACGGCACGACAAAGCAGCCGCGGGGAACACGCCGGACACCCGCTTCAACGAGTCCAGGCCCGGTCAACAAGTCCAGGCCCGGTCAACTCAACGAGTCCCGGCCCGATGAGCGCGGACTCGGAGAGGCACGCTCCGGTGAGGCCCGCTTCGCCGGGCCCCCGTTCAGTGCGGGGTGAGCGGCTTGGAACGCGGCGACCGTGCGGATCCGGAGGACGAGGCCGCGGGCGTCGGCGTCGACCCGGGCGCGGGTGGTACGGGCTGAGCGGGCGACCGCTGCGGCGGACGCGGCTTAGGCTGGGGCTTCGGCTTCGGCTGCGGCTGCGCGGTGCGCTGAGCCTGCGCTTGTGCATGGGCGGGGCCGGGGCGCTGCGGCGGCGTGGGACGCGGCGCCTGCGCGGGGGGCGGCGAAGGCGGGACGGCCGGCTGCGGTGCGGGCGCCGTCACCTGCGACACGGACTCCTCCTGCGGTACGGGCGCCGCCACCTGCGACACGGGCTCCTGCGGTGCGGCCTGCTGCGCCCGCTCCAGGAAGCGGAGCAGCTCCACCGGGAACGGAAGCACCAGGGTGGAGTTCTTCTCGGCCGCGACAGCCACCACTGTCTGCAACAGCCGCAGCTGCAACGCGGCGGGCTGGGTGGACATGGCCTTCGCCGCCTCGGCGAGCTTCTTCGACGCCTGGAGTTCGGCGTCCGCGTTGATCACACGGGCACGGCGCTCACGGTCGGCCTCGGCCTGACGCGCCATGGAACGCTTCATCGTTTCCGGAAGCGAGACGTCCTTGATCTCCACCCGGTCGATCTGCACGCCCCAGCCGACCGCCGGGCTGTCGATCATCAGCTCCAGGCCCTGGTTGAGCTTCTCGCGGTTGGACAACAGGTCGTCCAGATCGCTCTTGCCGATGATCGACCGCAGCGAGGTCTGCGCCATCTGCGACACCGCGAACCGGTAGTCCTCCACCTGGATCAGCGCGCTCGCCGCGTCGACCACCTTGAAGTAGATGACGGCGTCCACCCGTACCGTCACGTTGTCCCGCGTGATGCCGTCCTGGGCGGGCACCGGCATCGTCACGACCTGCATGTTGACCTTGAGCAGCCGTTCGACCCCGGGAACCACCATGGTGAATCCCGGACCGCGCACATCGTCGCGCAGCCTGCCGAGCCTCAGCACGACGCCGCGCTCGTACTGTTTGATGACCTTGGCCGCCGCGGCCAGGTACAGCAGGCCCGCCGAGGCCGCCGTCACCACCGCGATCACGAGATCCTGGACCATGACGGGCTCCCTGAGAACCGGAACGCCTGGAACACGGGAAATCGGCTCTCCCATTTACCACGGTATGCCCAATACCCACCGATATGAAGGCGTGATGTACGCGCCGATGCGGGGTGCCGATGCACAAGAGGGCACACGCGGGAGCCCTTCGCCCGCCCGGCCGCACACCGGGTGCCGGGATGCCGGGGACGGGGCAGGGTGGCCAGCGTCGGAGACAACCGGACGAACAGACGAGGACCCGCCATGCCCGTGCCCGATCACCGACGCCGCCGACTCCGCGCCGCGGCCGTGACCGCGTTCCTGGCCCTCACCGTCACAGGCTGTTCCGGTCTCGGCCGAACCGCGGTCGGGCCGATCACATACACCACCGACCGGAACGCCGTGGTCACGTTGCACAGCCCGCCGGTGAGGGGCTGCCACCAGCTCACCCCCACGGGCGCCAAGGCGGTGAGCAACCGCACCCTGGTCGACATCATCCTGTACCACACACCCGACTGCACCGGGCCGGACAAGACCTACCTGGCGACCACTCTCACCGACGTGAACGGGACCGGCGTGCCTCCGTGGCGCAGCTTCAGCACGGTCCACTGACCCGCCATCCCGCGCGTGCCGCGGGGCCGGGCGCGGTGAGCGACGCCCCGTCGTGCCGGTCGGGCGTACCGATCGTTGCCCGCGCCTCGTCCGGTCAGCGATCGGTGCCGAAGCTGATGGAGCCGATCTCGCCGGCCTGGATCACCGCCCCCTGGATCCGGGCCGTCCCGCCGATCGCGTTGTGGACCCCGCCCGCCTGCCCGCCGTCGTCCGCCGGGGCCAGCTCGGCGAGAATCGCGCGGAGCTCGTCCGCCAGCCGCGGATCCGCCGCGAGCCTGCGGCGCAGCCGGGCCCGCCACTCCGCCTCGACGTCCCCGGCCAGCGCGTCGTCGCCCGTGTCCCGGGCGGCGGTCAGTTCGTCGCGTGCCGCCTCCAGCTCGCCGGTCAGCGCCGACTCCTCATCGGGTGTCGCGCCCCGCCGGGCGAAGACGGACACCAGCCGTTCGCGCACGTGAGCCCAGGAATCGCTCACCATCTGCTGCACCAGCACCGTCGCTCCCGACGCCGCCAGAGCCGCCAACTCGGCTTCCACCGGACCCCCTTCGACCGTTCGCGGGCCCATCGTCCCGCACCCATGTCCTCGTCGGCCACCGTATCCCGGGGGAGCCGTCCGGTACGCCGCGTTCCGCCGCGTCGGCCGTTCCTCGCGCCTGCGTTCCGCCGCCCACCTCCGTCACGCGACACACCGTCATTCCCTCCCCCTTGCCGGCCCATCGCATCGCACCGTCCCCCGTCACACCGAGCGGCGCGCCACCAGCGCCGCGCTGATGTACTGGAGGTCGGCCGGGCGGGACGGGGACAGGCCGGTCAGGCGGTCGATCCGGCGCATGCGGTAGTCGACGGTGTTGGGATGGATGTGCAGGGCGGCCGCGGTGGCCCGTCGGTCCAGACCGAGTTCGAGATATGTCTCCAGGGTGTGCAGCAGTTCGGGCTTCGCCCCCAACGGCCCCAGCAGTCGCGCCAGCCCGGGCAGCGCCTCGCTGGGCCGGCTGAGCTGGTACTCCAGCAGGACATCGGCGAGCCGGTACAGGCCGGGCGGGCGGCCTGCGCGGGCGACCAGGTCCACGATCTCGTTGTTGCGGGCCACGGCGGCCGGAACGGCCTCCGGCTCCACGGCCTCCGCTGCGGCGGTGACGGGGACCCCCGCCGCCCGGGCCGCCTCGTCGATCAGCGCGCACAGCCCGTCCGGACCGCGCCATTCAGGCGGCTCCGCGACGGGCAGCAGCACCGTGCCGCCGGACGCGTCGAGGGCGGTGAGCACCGGCGTACCGGCGAAGTGGTCGAGGACCGTGCGGATCCGGCGGATCTTGCGCCGGGCCGCGACACCGGCGCCCGCCCCTGTCCGCGGCCCGCCCGTCCCCGGCCCGGTTCCCGTCCCCGGCCCGCTTCCCGCTCCGGGCCCGGCTCGCGGCCCGACCACCGGCCCCGGGCCCGCTCCGGGCCCCTGCCCCGCGCCCGGTCCGGCTCCCGGCCCCACCCCCGTTCCCGATGCCGCGCCCGCTCCGGGCCCGCTTCCCGGTGACGGGGACAGTTCGTCGGGGTGCGGCCCCAGTACCAGGGTCAGCGCGAGGTACCTCGCGGCCGGCCGGGGCCCGGTGGGGTGCGTGAAACGGTCCAGCGGCTCACCGGCCAGCAGGGCGGCCATCAGGGCATGGCGCCCGCCGTGTTCCTGGCTGTCGAGGATCTGCCGGGCCTCCAGGTAGGCGCTGCTGACGGCGGACGTCAACTGCCGCTGGAGCACCATGATGTGGTCCGTGATCTCCAGGACGACGGGGAGATCGCCGGGCAGCGCCTCTTTCGCGGTCTCCTGCCAGCACATGGCCGTGCCGACCTGGTACGCGGTGAGGATCGCGTCCAGCGGGACGCCTTCTTCGGCCCGCTGCGCAGCGGAGTCGCGCTGCTGGGCCAGTTCGGCCTCGGTCGCGGGCCGCCGGTGTTCGACGACGTCGGCGAAGAGCCGCAGATTGTGCTGGACGATGTCGGCGATGTCGCCCGAGATCTCCTCGCGGGGGAGGCCGGCGTAGACCGGCACGTCGGAGAGGAGCCGGTCTACGACCCGCCCGGTCAGGGCGGGAACACGGGCGCGCAGGCGGGCGGCCACCGGCCGGCCCGCGATGGTCAGCGGGGCGGCAACCGACCGCCCGGAGCCGTGCCGTTCGCCGGCCGGGACGAGCCGCTGATTGTCACGCGTCACAAGTTCTCCCGTGGAAGTCTGCGCTACCCACCAGTTAAACGACGGCACCCGAGTCTGCATGATGACCGGCGTCACATGCCATGCCCCACCTCACCCCCCATCGCCGGAGGAATCTGTGAACGTCCCGCAGAACAAGGGTTTCTGTCGTTCCATCAGAACGTTTCTGGGTGTGGCCGCCCTGGCCGGTCTGGCCGTGGGGACCGGAGCGGGTCCGGCATCCGCCGCCTCCGGCGACGGCCCCATGTCCTACGTCGCGCTCGGCGACTCGATGGCTTCCGGACCGCTCATCCCGGACATCACGGGGCCGGTGGCCTGCGGACGTTCGACGCACAACTACCCGCATGAACTCGCGGAACGGCTCGGTGCCTCGCTCCGCGACGTCACGTGCAGCGGAGCCGCGTCCAAGCACATGACCGAGAAGCAGCCGCTTTCGCTGCTCGACATACCGATGGGGTCGGCCCCGCCCCAGTTCGACGCGCTGCGTCCGGACACCGATCTGGTGACCCTGACCATCGGCGGCAACGACGCCGGTCTCGTCGGCATCGCGCAGAAGTGCTCCACCCTCGACCCGAACGCCACCCCGTGCAAGGAGAAGTACACCGAGGGCGGCGTGGACCAAGTGGCGCAGCGCATCGCGGAGTTCGCCCCGAAGCTGGGCACCGTGCTGGACGCGGTCCACCAGCGCTCCCCGCACGCCCGAGTGATCGTCACGGGGTACGGCCTCTACATCAAGCCCGGCGGCTGCTGGCCGCTGCAGCCGGTCCTCCCGGTGGACGCCGACTTCCTGCAGGGCAGCGTCAACCGGATGAACGCGGTGATCGCCGAGCAGAGCGCCGCGCACGACGCCGAGTACATCGACCTGGCCACGCCCAGCGAGGGACACGACGCCTGCCAGGCCCCGTCGGACAAGTGGGTCGAGGGGTACATCCCGACCGCGGTCGCCGCACCGCTGCATCCGAACCGGAACGGTGAGGCGAACTACGCGGCCATCATCGGCGCCCACATCCAGGGGAGTTGACCTCTTTGCGTCACCGACCCTCCGGGCAACGACCGCGACGGCACCGGCTGCCGCCCGGGCCGTCGCACGCCCCGTCGCCCACCCCACGCGGGCCGGCGCACAGGGTGTCGCGCGGGCTGACGGCGGTGGTCCTCTGCGCCGCCGCCATGCTCGTACCGACCGCGACCGCACCGACGGCACGGGCGGCCCCACCGCACGAAACCGTGCCGACGGCACAAGCCACCGCCGAACCGCACGGGGCCGTGCCCCCGACACGAGTCACCACACCGCGCTCGGCCACGCCCCCGGCACGGGCCACCGCGTCACACGGCCCCGGCTGCGATCCGCTGGTGCCCGCCGAGTGCCTGCTGCCGTTCCCCAACGACTGGTACACCAGGGCCGATCCGGGCACGGACACCGGTCGTCGGGTGGCCTTCGACTCCGCCGAGCTGCCACGTGCCACCGCCGGTCTCCCCATCGACCCGACGGCCTGGAACCGGTCCGACGGCTTCTCCTCCGGCTCCGCGCTGATCGCCCACGTGCCCGGCCTCGACCTCGCGGCGACCGGCGCGGCCCCGATCACCGACATCGGACGCTCCCTCGCCCCGGACGCCCCGGTCGTGCTGCTGGACACCCGGACCGGCGAACGCTGGCCGTACTGGGCCGAGTCGGACGCGGGCGCCACCGACCCGGCACGCCAGGCGCTGCTGATCCGCCCCGCCCGCAACTTCCGTGACGGCCACCACTACGCCGTCGCCCTGCGCCGCCTCAAGGACAGCGCGGGGCGCACGATCCCGGCCGCCGCGCCGTTCGCCACCGTCGCCGGGAGGCCGCTCCCCGGCGGCCACCCGCTGCACGCCCGCCAGCAAGGACTGCGCCCGGCATTCAAGGCATTGCGCAAGGCCGGGGTGCGGTCCGAGGACCTCTACCTCGCCTGGGACTTCACCGTCGCGAGCGCCCGCGGGCTCACCGGCGACCTCTTCGCCATCCGCGACGACGCGTTCCGCCGGCTGGGCGACCGCGCTCCGGCCTTCACCGTGAGCGGTGTCACGGACTTCACACCCGCTCAGGACTCCAGGATCGCCCGGGAGGTGACGGGGCGGATCACCGTGCCCGGCTATCTGAACGTGCCCGGCGGCCCGCCCGGCTCCGTCCTCAACCGGGGCCGCGACGGCACCCCGCGGCGTCTCCCGTCGAGCACCCAGGTCGCCGAGTTCCGCTGCGAGATCCCGCGCAGCGCGTTCCATGCCCCCTCCCGTCCCGCTCTCTACGGGCACGGCCTCCTCGGCCGGCGCTCCGAGGTCGGCGCGGGCAACGTCAAGGCGATGGCGGCGGAAGGCGGCTTCACGTTCTGTGCGACGGACTGGATCGGGATGGCCGAGGAGGACATCCCCGTCGTGCTCGGCGCGCTCACGGACCCGAACCTCTTTCCCGCCATTCCGGAACGCACCGAGCAGGGCATGCTGAACGCCCTCTTCCTGGCCCGCGCCCTGATCCACCCCGACGGGCTGACCGCCGACGCCGCCTTCCGCGACGGAGCTGGGCGCCCGCTCGTCGACATCCGGCGCGGCGTCGCGTACGACGGCAACAGCCAGGGCGGAATCCTCGGCGGCGCGCTCGTCGCCGCCTCGCCGGACATCCGCCGCGCGGTCCTCGGCGTCACCGGCATGAACTACGGCCTGCTCCTCGAACGCAGCGTCGACTTCGCACCGTTCCAGCAGGTCCTGGACGTCTCCTACCCGGACAGGCTGCGGCAGCAGATCGTCCTCCAGTTGTTCCAGATGGTGTGGGACCGCGGCGAGACCAACGGGTACGCGAACCAGCTCACCGACCACCACCAGGTGCTGCTGCACATCGCGTACGGGGACCACCAGGTCGCGAACGCGGCGGCCGACGTGGAGGCGCGCACCATCGGCGCCCGTCTCCTCACCCCTGCGCTCGCGGCCGGCCGCAGCCCGGACACCGTCCCGTACTGGGGCATCCGGACCGTCAGCCGCGGCCAACTTCCCTACCAGGGCTCGGCGATGACGGTGTGGGACAGCGGAACGCCGAGCCCGCCGGTCACCAACACCCCGCCCGCCGGGCCGCGATACGGCCATGACCCGCACTCCGACCCCCGCAATTCGTCGGCCGCCCGTCGGCAGAAGGCCACCTTCCTGACCACCGGCCGTGTCATCAATGTCTGCGGCGGCATACCGTGCACCGCCGCCCCCGCCTCCTGACACCCCCGCTCCCTCCCAGGGAACGCAGACAAGGAGCACCATGCGTACGCACCGCATCACCCACGCGGCCGTCCTGGCCGCCCTGCTCGCCGGCACCGTCCTGGTCCCGCCCGCCGTCGCCGCCTCGGCCGACGCCCCGGCGACGGCCGGTGCCACGGCCACCGCGCGCACCACCGTGCCGTTCACCGCGGCGACCGCCCGGCGCACCGCGGACGGCGGCCACACGCTCTCCTGGTCCTCCCCCGCCGGATCGGTGACCGTCACCGCCGTGACCTCCCCGGACGCCACCACCGGCGTCCCGGTGGGCACCGCGCCCGGCACCGGCTCGCTGACCGTCCCCGCCGGGACGCTCCCCGAGGCCGGACGCTGGTACTTCCGGCTGACGCCGGACAGCGGGTCGCCCCTCGTCGTCGCCGACCGCTCGCTCGCAATCGCGTCCGCCCGCAACTTCCGGGACATCGGCGGCTACCGCACCGCCGACGGCCGCTGGGTGCGCTCCGGGCTGGTCTACCGCTCCGGCAAGCTCAACAGCCTCACCGACGAGGAGCAGCAGCGCCTCGTCTCCCAGCGCGTCACCCTCGACGTGGACCTGCGCAACGCGATCGAACGCCACGACGCCCCCGACCGGCTGCCCGCCGGTGTGAAGTACCAGGTCGCGGACGTGGCCTCGCTCAGCCATGGCATCCGCTTCCACGACTCGGCCCTGATGACCCTGGCCGAGGCCATCGCCGCCGGGCTGTTCTCGGGCTCGTCCGACCTCGGCCAGTCCATCGGCTACCCGTTCATGGTCAACTTCGTGGGCGCCGACTACGCGTTCCACGATCTGCTCACCGCCGTCGCCACGAACGACTCCGGCGCCACCGTCTTCCACTGCAGCGCGGGCAAGGACCGCACCGGCTGGGGCACGGCCGTCCTGCTCACCCTGCTCGGTGTCCCGCGCGAAACCGTCGAGGCGGACTTCCTCGCCAGCAACGAGTACACCGGGAACCCGAAGGCCGTCGAACTGAGCTGGCTGCGCTCGGCGTTCGCGGAGGTGGACAAGCTGTACGGCGACTTCGACACCTATGTGCGGAAGGGGCTCAGGGTCGACGACGCGACGGTCGCCGCGCTCCGCGCCACACTGCTGACCGGCTGAGCCGATACCGCGTCACCTCCCGGAACCCTGAGCGGCTTTTCCGTCGGGGTCGCCGGGCGAGGTTCCGGGAAGACGTGTCCGCAGGGCGGTCCCGGCCCGCCGCGCACACCGGCTCACCGTCCGGTGTGCGCGGCGGCCCACGGGCCGGGCCCCCGTCAGCACATCGGATAGCGGTCGGCGGGCCATACAACCGCGTGCTCGAACTCCAGGCACAGATCGTCGGCCAACTCCCCTGTCACCGCCCGCCCTTCGATCGCCACCAGCCAGGACGGCGGAAGGTGTACGTCACCGTGGCGGGCGCCGAGCAGATTCCCGCAGACCGCCCCCGTGGAATCGCTGTCGCCGGAGTGGTTGACCGAGAGCAGCAGCGACTGCGCCACCTGATCGGCACCCGGCAGCACCAGGGCGCAGTACACGGCGATGGCCAGAGCCTCCTCCGCGACCCAGCCGGCCCCCAGGGTCTCCACCTTCTCGGCCGTCGGCTCCCCCTCGGCGGCCAGGTCCACCGCCGCACGCAGCGCCGCCGTGGTCTCCTCGTGCCCCGGGTGGCGGCCCAGCAGTTCCATGGCCCTCAGCGCTGCCCCCGCCATCGACTCGCCCTCCAGGAGGTGGGTGACGATCGCCGCGAACGCCCCGGCCGCGTACCCGCCGGTCGGATGACCATGGGTGAGCTGCGCGCACCAGTAGGCGAGCCGGAAGCCCTCTTCGGCGTCCGCCGCCACCAGGCCGAACGGAGCGGACCGCATCACGGTGCCGCATCCCTTGGACCCGGTGTTCACGGGCCCCGGCTCACCGAGCCGCGCCGTCGGCTCCGGCACATGGCCGGTGGCGAGACCGGTCAGGCAGGCGTTGCCGGGGGCCCGGCGCGCGTACAGCCAGGGCTCCAGCCTGAGCCGACCGGTCCGCACCGGATCGTCCCCGCCGCGGACCGGCGCAGCGGGGTAGTTCTGCGTGTCCAGCCAGCGCAGATAGGCATTCCGTACAATCGCGGTCTCGGCACCGCCTATACCCTTCGCCACCGTCCGGGAGTGGGCCCTGATCAGTCCCTCCACGGTGAACAGGGTCATCTGGGTGTCGTCCGTGACCCGGCCGATGACACCTTCCTCGTCCGCGAGGAGCCCCCGGACACCGTGCTCGCCATGCGCACGCCGGATACCGGCGAGCGAAAGGAACTCCACCGGGTTCCCCAGGGCATCCCCGATCGCCCCGCCCAGCAGACAGCCCCGCACCCGCGCCCTGCGGCCGATGCGGTCCTTCCACGATGCGCCGTTCACTCACGATCCCCTCGGCTCGGCGCCGACCCGAATCGGTGTCGACATATCCCCAAAGCAGCGTCGCGGGTCCATCCTGGTAGGAGAGGCGATAGCCATGCGTACCGGTAACGAACCGACGACCGCCCGCAGTGCGCTGCGACTACGGCTGGCCCTGAGTCTATGGGGCCTGGCCTGGGCCGTCTTCGGCCTGACCGTCTTCACACTGACCGACCACCCGGGCTGGGCCGCGGCCAGCGGACTGCTGCTCCTGCTGGTCCTCGTGGACATGGCGGTGATCATCCGCCACATCCACCAGGGGCCGCACTACCAGCCGGGCCGTGACATCCCGCCCTACGAACCGGATCACGGCGGACACGGGGAGTACGGCCGCAGGCCCGGCAGCCCGACCCGAGCGGGTGGCCCCACCGGCCCGTACCGCGGTCGGCCCTGACGGCGCCGACCCGCGGCCCTCACCGGACGGCGCCAGTGCCGAGAGCGGCCGAGCCCGGTGCGGTCGGCCCTCGCCGTGACATCGGACCTCGCCCGAGGTCAGTCCTCGGCCGGGAAGCGGGCCGCCTCCAGATACTCGGGCCTCGGGTCGAGCGCGGCGGCCAGCCTGAAGTGGCGGGCCGACCGCCCGGAGCGTCCGGACCGCTCGAAGGTGCGCGCGAGCGCGAAGTGGGCGAAGGCGTTGTCCGGCTCACGCTCCAGAACGAGTTCGAATTCGAGCTCGGCGGCGCGCAGTTGCGCGGCGGCGAAGAACGCACGGGCGCGCAGGAGACGGGCGGCGGTGTTCTCCGGATGGGCCGCGATCACCGAATCCAGGAGCTTGACCGCACCCCGGGGATCGCGAGCCTCCAACAGTCGCTCGGCAGCACGGAAGTCGATGACATGAGTCTCCGGAGTCCTCTCGGCCACGCTGTCGCACCTTCCCTTCGTTTCCCGGTTCTCAACACCCAACGCGGGCCCGGCATTCCGTACGGTCTCAGTCCCCGGCCGCGGCCCTCCGGGTCAGCTCCGCCCACACCGCGCGGACCTGCGGTTCCAGTTCCGTCAACGGGCCGTCGTTGTCGATGACCAGATCCGCCACGGCACGCCGCTGTTCCCGGGTGGCCTGTGCGGACATCCGGGCACGGGCCTCGGACTCGGTCATGCCGCGCAGCCTCACGAGACGGTCGAGCTGGGTCTCCGGGCCGGCGTCCACGACGACGACCACGTCATAGAGCGGGGCGAGGCCGTTCTCGGTGAGGAGGGGGACGTCGTGGACGACGATCGCGTCGGGGCCAGCGGCCCGTTCCAGCTCGGCGGAACGGGCACCCACCAGGGGGTGGACGATCGCGTTGAGTGCGGCGAGCCGGTCGGTGTCGGAGAACACGATCGAGCCGAGCTTCGGACGGTCCAGGGTGCCTTCGGCGGTGAGGATCCCGGCGCCGAAGGCGTCGACGACTGCGGCAAGGCCGGGCGTCCCCGGTTCGACGACCTCGCGCGCGATCCGGTCCGCGTCGATCAGTACCGCCCCGTAGCCGACGAGCAGCCGCGACACTTCACTCTTGCCGGCGCCGATCCCGCCGGTCAGGCCCACTTTCAGCATGCCGGGCAGCCTAGTGCCCCTCCCGGTGCCCCTACCGAGGCGGCCCGGGAGGAACGGTCAGGCGTCCCCCTCGCGCTCCGCGAGGAACCGTTCGAATTCGCGGCCGATCTCGTCGGCGGACGGCAGCTCGACCGGCTCGGCGACCAGACTGCCCCGGGTCTCGGCCCCGGCGATCGCGTCGTACTGGTGCTCGAGCCCCTCGACCAGTGACACGAGCTCCTCGTCCCCCTGCCCGATCTGCCGCTCGATCTCGGTCTGGGTGCGGTGGGCCTCCGTGCGCAGCGCATGGGCGATGGTCGGCAGGACCAGCCCCGTCGCGGCCGTGATCGCCTCCAGGGCGGTGAGCGCCGCGTCCGGGTAGGCGGAGCGGGCGACGTAGTGCGGCACATGGGCAGCGACGCCGAGGACGTCGTGCCCGGCCTCCATCAGCCGGTACTCCACCAGGGCTTCGGCCGAGCCGGGAACCTGTGCCTCGTCGAACGGGCTGCTGTGGCCGGGCATCAGGTCCGTGCGGTTCCCGTGCGGGGTGATTCCGACGGGGCGGGTGTGCGGGACGCCCATGGGGATGCCGTGGAAGTTGACCGAGAGACGTACGCCGAGACGCTCGACGATCTGCTCGACGGCGGCGGCGAAGCACTCCCACTCCGCGTCCGGCTCCGGCCCGGACAGCAGCAGGAACGGCGCCCCGGTGGCGTCCTGCACCACACGGACTTCCAGGACCGGGGCCTCGTAGCCCGCCCAGCGGTCGCGCCGGAAGGTCAGCAACGGCCGGCGCGCACGGTAGTCCACGAGCCGGTCGTGGTCGAAGCGGACGACGACCTGGTGCGGCAGGGCCGCGAGCAGCCCGTCGACGATCTGGTCGCCGGTCTCACCCGCGTCGATGTACCCGTCGAAGTGGTAGAGCATGACCAGACCGGCCGACTCCTGGGCGAGCGCCATGTCGACGACGGCCAGCCCCTTCGGCTCCCATTCGTACAAACTCTGCGGATCAGGCACGTTACCGCTCCTCCTCGTCTTCCTGCACAAGAACATCCTGCGGGACACGGGCATTCCCGGGCCACGGCCCCTCGCACGAGCTCACGGACCGATCACACCGAAACCCGTGCGGGAACGCGAGCGCGCGACGACGCCGCCGCCTTGCCCTCAGCGGGCGGACGCGTCGCCGGTCCGCCGGGTCTGCACGCGCCCTCCGCCCGCCTCCCCGCGGCTCCGCACCCCCGTCCTCCGCCTCCGCAGGAGGCGGCACACCGAAGAAACGGCTGCTCGGCGCCGGTATGCGCATCGATGAACTCCTTTACTCAGAAACCGATTTCATGTCGCTTCCCCGCCCATGGACCATCGCCGCCGCCGCTGGTCCATACCTTGACACGTGCTCACCACGTCCTTACCGTCGCTGAGCGATAAGTCCGAGGACTGGCCCCAGATTCCTGTACACGATCCCGTACACACGAACGTGTGTACGGGATTGGCGTGAAGCGAGAAGACCTGAACTCCTGCGACGGGAAGGCCCCCCATGCGCATTTGCGTCCTGCTCCCCGCTCTGTCGGCCTCCGCGCTCGTCGTCGGCGGCCTCTCCCTCACCCCCGCCACCGCGGCCGGTTCCCCGGCCGGCGCGGACTCGGGCGTCCCCACCGCCACGAGCACGGCCGCGGTCATCGACGTGAGCACCGCGGCCCAGCTCAAGTCCGCTCTCTCCTCGGCCGCTCCCGGCGCCACGATCCGTCTCGCCGACGGCACGTACCGGGGCAACTTCAAGGCGACCGTTCCCGGCACCGCGTCCGCCCGGATCACGCTCACCGGTTCCGCCGAGGCGGTCCTCACGGCCGGCGGCGGCTATGGGCTGCACCTCAACGGCGCCTCCCACTGGACCGTCCGGGGCATCACTCTCACCGGCGGCCAGAAGGGCATCGTGACCGACACCGCCACCGATGTCGTGATCGATTCCGTGACCGTGCACGGTCTGACCATGGAAGGCGTCCACTTCCGCAGGTCCAGCAGGAACGGTGTCATCAAGAACTCGCGGATCTACGACACCGGCCGCGACGGCAGGGGCATGGGCGAGGGCGTCTACGTCGGCACCGCGGGCGACCTCTCCGACCGGAGCGACGGGGTCCAGATCCTCGGCAACACGATCGGGCCCGGCGTCGGCGGCGAGAACATCGACATCAAGGAGGGCACCACCGGAGCGCGGATCATCGGCAACACCTTCGACGGCAGGGGGCTGACCGGCGCCAACTACGACGACTCCTGGGTCGACGTGAAGGGCAACGACGTCCTGGTCGAAGGAAACCGGGGCTTTCATACGACGAACAACGGCTACGAGACCCACACCCAGCAGAAGGGCTGGGGCTGCGGCACCGTGTTCCGCGACAACACCTCGGACCTCTCCGGCTCCACGGGCGCCGATCGCCTCGCGATCAACGTCACCAACCACAGCGCGAGCTGCCCGACCACCGTCCACAGCGGCAACACGGTGACCGGTGGCCGAGGGCTGACCAACATCACCGTCACCCCATGACGCCCTCCTGACCGGCATCCGCGCACCTCGCCCGGCCTTCGCGGGACGCCACACCGGCGTTCGCGGACACGTGTGAGGCCCGCTCCCCGAAGGGAACGGGCCTCACCGTCAGTCACCCCGGTCATTCACCGACCGGAGGGGTGGAGAGGCAGAGCCTCAGCTCTGGCCACCCGCCAGCTTCTCGCGCAGAGCGGCCAGGGCCTCGTCCGACGCCAGGGCGCCGGAGTTGTCCGCCGACTCCGAGGAGTACGAGCCACCGCCGCCACCGGCAGCGGCCTGGGCGCCACCGGCCTGGGCACCGGCGCCCTCGGCAGCAGCGGCCTCGTCGGCCTCGCGGGACTTGATGACCTGGGCCTGGTGCTGCTCGAAGCGCTGCTGCGCCTCGGCGTACTGCGTCTCCCACGCCTCGCGCTGGGCCTCGTAGCCCGGCAGCCAGTCGTTGGTCTCGGGGTCGAAGCCCTCGGGGTAGATGTAGTTGCCCTGGTCGTCGTAGGACGCGGCCATGCCGTACAGCGTCGGGTCGAACTCGACCGAGGCCGGGTCGGCGCCGAAGGACTCGTTGGCCTGCTTCAGCGAGAGGCTGATGCGGCGGCGCTCCAGGTCGATGTCGATGACCTTGACGAAGATCTCGTCGTTGACCTGGACGACCTGCTCCGGGATCTCCACGTGGCGCTCGGCCAGCTCGGAGATGTGGACCAGGCCCTCGATGCCCTCGTCGACGCGCACGAACGCACCGAACGGAACGAGCTTGGTGACCTTACCGGGAACGACCTGCCCGATCTGGTGCGTGCGGGCGAACTGCTGCCACGGGTCCTCCTGCGTCGCCTTGAGCGACAGGGAGACACGCTCGCGGTCCATGTCGACGTCGAGGACCTCGACCGTGACCTCCTGGCCGACCTCGACGACCTCGGAGGGGTGGTCGATGTGCTTCCAGGACAGCTCGGAGACGTGCACCAGACCGTCGACGCCGCCGAGGTCCACGAACGCACCGAAGTTGACGATCGAGGAGACGACGCCGGAACGGACCTGGCCCTTCTGCAGGGTCGTGAGGAACGTCTGGCGGACCTCGCTCTGGGTCTGCTCCAGCCAGGCACGGCGGGACAGGACCACGTTGTTGCGGTTCTTGTCCAGCTCGATGATCTTGGCCTCGAGCTCCTTGCCCACGTAGGGCTGGAGGTCACGGACACGACGCATCTCGACGAGGGAGGCCGGCAGGAAGCCACGGAGGCCGATGTCGAGGATGAGACCACCCTTGACGACCTCGATGACGGTACCGGTGACGATGCCGTCCTCTTCCTTGATCTTCTCGATCGTGCCCCAGGCACGCTCGTACTGAGCGCGCTTCTTGGACAGGATCAGACGGCCTTCCTTGTCCTCCTTCTGGAGAACCAGGGCCTCGATCTCGTCGCCGACCTTGACGACCTCGTTGGGGTCGACGTCGTGCTTGATCGAGAGCTCGCGGGAAGGGATGACGCCTTCGGTCTTGTAACCGATGTCGAGCAGGACCTCGTCCCGGTCGACCTTCACGATGACGCCGTCGACGATGTCGCCGTCGTTGAAGTACTTGATCGTCTCGTCGATCGCGGCGAGGAAGGCTTCCTCGTTACCGATGTCGTTGACCGCTACCTGCGGGGTGGTGGCGGTGGTCTCGGTGCTGCTCGTCATGTGGGAAAGGGCTCCGGTACGGACAGTGAGTCGTAGGTACTGCTACGCCGGAAGCCCGTATCGCCTCTGCAGAAGCCGGACAGCCCGGGAAGCACCGGACCCACCGTGCGGGAGGCACCTCGTGAACCGAGGGGACATACAACAGATGCGAGCGCGACCTGCTAGGTCTGAGGCGCGCAGGCTCGCAGCGCAACTTGTAGCATACGGGGGCAGCCGGGCACGGTCAATGCACGAAGGCGCACACCCGCGGCCCATCGGCCTAATTCCGGCACATTTCGTGTTCCGCGAGGCCGCGCCGGCCACGGGAACGGCCCCTGACCACCGAGCCCCGCTGACGGACGGCGTGCGTACCGCGTGCGTCGGGTTGAAGGCAAACTACAACGACGGACACGATGAGCCAAGAGATGTACCGGACCGAGCCGGAGGCGACCCGCCGCACGGCCTCGGAGACGGAGAGCAGCCGGGCCAGCCGCGGCTGGTGGGACCGGAACGCCGACGAGTACCAGAGCGAGCACGGCGCCTTCCTCGGCGACGACCGCTTCGTCTGGGGGCCCGAGGGGCTCGATGAGGCCGAGGCCGGTCTGCTCGGCCCGGCCGGCTCGCTGAAGGGCCTGGACGTCCTGGAGATCGGCGCCGGCGCCGCGCAGTGCTCGCGCTGGCTCGCCTCCCAGGGGGCACGCCCGGTCGCCCTCGACCTGTCGCACCGGCAGTTGCAGCACGCGCTGCGGATCGGCGGCGAGGTGCCGCTGGTGGAGGCGGACGCCGGGGTGCTGCCGTTCCGCGACGGCTCGTTCGACCTGGCGTGCTCGGCGTACGGCGCGGTTCCGTTCGTCGCCGATCCCGTGCGGGTGTTCCGCGAGGTGCACCGGGTGCTGCGGCCCGGCGGGCGCTGGGTGTTCTCCGTGACGCATCCGGTGCGCTGGGCGTTCCCGGACGAGCCGGGGCCCGAGGGCCTGTCGGTCGCCGCCTCCTACTTCGACCGCACGCCCTACGTCGAGCAGGACGAGCGGGGCGACGCCGTTTACGTCGAGCACCACCGGACGCTGGGCGACCGGGTGCGGGACGTGGTGGCCGGCGGATTCCGGCTGGTCGACCTGGTCGAACCGGAGTGGCCCGCCTGGAACCGGCAGGAGTGGGGCGGCTGGTCCCCGCTGCGCGGCCATCTGATCCCCGGCACGGCGGTCTTCGTCTGCGAACGGGACTGAGCCCGGTCCCCGCGCTTTCGTCCCCGCGCCCTGATCCCCCGGGTCCCGCCCCGGACACCGGTCGTCCGGGCCCGTACGGGACGCGGGGCCGCCTCCGCCGCCCCGGCACAGTGCGCCCCTGCCCCGTACCCGCACGTGCGGGCCGGAGCGCGGGGCTCCGGCCTCGTACCGGCTTCCGCCCACGTACGAGACTGGGGGCGTGATCCGTACCGATGCCCTGGAACAGCTGCCCGTCCGCACCGCCGTGCCCGCCCTGGAGCGGGCGCTCGACGACCGCGGTGTCGCGGTGCTCTGCGCACCGCCCGGCACCGGCAAGACGACCCTCGTGCCGCTGGTCCTGGCCGGTCTGACCGGTGACGGGCGGCCGGTGCGCCGGGTGGTCGTCGCAGAGCCGCGCCGGATCGCGGCACGGGCGGCGGCACGGCGGATGGCCTGGCTGCTCGGGGAGCGCGTCGGCGGTCGGGTCGGCTTCACGGTCCGCGGGGAACGGGTGGCGGGGCCCGACACCGTGGTGGAGGTGGTGACCACGGGGGTGCTGCTCCAGCGGCTCCAGCGCGATCAGGAGCTGGCCGGGACCGACGCCGTGATCGTCGACGAGTGCCACGAGCGGCATCTGGACGCGGACACGGTCGCCGCGTTCCTCCTCGACGTGCGCGAGACGCTGCGGCCCGATCTGCGCCTGGTCGCCGCGTCCGCCACGACCGACGCGGCGGGCTGGGCGCGGCTGCTGGGCGACGCCCCGGTGGTCGAGGCGCGGGGGGTCTCGCATCCGGTGGAGGTGGTGTGGGCGCCGCCCGCCGGACCGGTGCGGCCACCGCACGGGATGCGTGTCGACCCGGCGCTGCTGGCGCATGTCGCCGCGACGGTGCGCCGGGCGCTCGCCGAACGGGACGGCGACGTGCTGTGCTTCCTGCCCGGTGTCGGTGAGATCGGGCGGGTGGCGGGGCAGCTCGCCGGGGTGGACGCCGAGGTGCTCCAGGTGCACGGACGGGCCCCGGCGGCGGTGCAGGACGCGGTGCTGGCCGGCTCGTCGGACGGCCGGCGCGTGGTGCTGGCGACCTCGGTCGCGGAGTCGTCGCTGACCGTGCCGGGCGTGCGGGTCGTCGTCGATTCGGGGCTGGCCAGGGAACCCCGGACCGATCACGCGCGGGGGCTGAGCGCGCTGACCACCGTACGGGCCTCGCGGGCGACCGGGACGCAGCGGGCGGGCCGGGCCGGACGGGAGGCGCCGGGCGTGGTGTACCGGTGCTGGGACCGGGCGGAGGACGGGCGGCTCGCACGGTTCCCGTCCCCGGAGATCGCGGTGGCGGACCTGGCGGCATTCGCGTTGCAGGCGGCGTGCTGGGGCGATCCGGGCGCGTCGCGCCTGGCACTGCTCGATCCGCCGCCGGCGGGCGCGATGGGCGCGGCGCGCGAGACGCTGACGGCGATCGGTGCCGTGGACGCCGAGGGGCGGGCCACGGACCGGGGCGTGCGGATGTCCCGGCTGGGCCTTCATCCCCGGCTGGCGCGGGCGCTGCTGGACGGGGCCGCCGAGGTGGGCGGGCGGCGGGCGGCCGAGGTGGTGGCGCTGCTGAGCGAGGAACCGCCCCGGGAGTACGGCGACGACCTGGCGGCGGCGCTGCGAGGCGCCCGGCGGGGCGGGGACGGGTACGCGGCACGCTGGCGGCAGGAGGTCCGGCGGCTGTCCGCGTCGGTCGGCGGGGCCCCGGGGAGCTCCGTGGCCGACGACGCCGCCGTCGGTCTGGTGGCGGCGCTGGCGTTCCCCGAGCGGGTGGCGCGGGCGCGGGGCGAGGGATCGTTCCTGATGGTGTCGGGCACGGGTGCGGAGACGCGCGAGGGGTCGGGGCTGCGGAACGCGCCGTGGCTGGCGGTCGCGGTCGCCGACCGGCCCGCGCACGCGGCGTCCGCGCGGGTGCGGCTGGCCGCCGTGATCGGCGAGGACACGGCACGGGCCGCCGCCGGGCGGCTGCGGCTCTCGGGCGAGGAGGTGGGCTGGGCGGACGGCGACGTGGTGGCCCGCCGGGTGGAGCGGCTGGGCGCCGTCGAGCTGTCGGTGCGCCCGCTGGCGGAACCCGACGCGGGGGCGGTGCGCGAGGCGCTGGTCGAGGGTCTGCGGCGCGAGGGGTTCGGGTTGCTGCGCTGGACGCGGGAGGCCGGGCGGTTGCGGGAACGGCTCGCGTTTTTGCGCCGGACGGTGGGTGAGCCCTGGCCGGACGTGTCGGACGAGTCGCTGACGGCGCGTGCCGGGGAGTGGCTGGAGCCCGAGCTGTCGCGGGCCCGGCGGCGCTCCGATCTGGCGCGGATCGACGCGGAGCAGGCGTTGCGGCGGCTGCTGCCGTGGGCGACGGGTGAGGCGGCGCGGCTGGACGAGCTGGCGCCGGAGCGGATCGAGGTGCCGAGCGGCTCCCGGGTCAGGGTGGAGTACGGCACGGAGCAGCCCGTGCTCGCGGTCAAGCTCCAGGAGTTGTTCGGGCTGGCACAGACGCCGAGCGTGGCCGGGGTACCGGTGCTGGTCCATCTCCTCTCCCCGGCCGGGCGGCCCGCCGCGGTCACGGCGGATCTGGCGTCGTTCTGGCGGGACGGCTACCGGGCGGTGCGGGCGGAGCTTCGGGGCCGCTACCCGAAGCACCCGTGGCCGGAGGACCCTGCCGCGGCGACGGCGACCCGGCTCACCAACGCCCGGCTCAGGCAGCAGGGGTAGGGGCTCGGTCCGGGGCGGGCGCGGCCGCTTCTCCGGGCCGTCCGCCGTCCGGGCGCCGCGAGCGCGCCTCCAGCCACAGCGCGAGGGCGAGCAGCGCGGCGCCGAGGGCCAGGAATCCCCACGGCAGGTACGAGGTGAGCAGCAGGACCGGCAGGCGCTGCGAGGAGACCAGGTCGACGGTGGACCGGACGTAGTCCTCGCGCATCTTCACGTGTCCGGCGAACACGGTGACGGTGTCCTGCGGCAGGCCCATGGCCTTCGCGTTGCGCAGTTCCTCCCGGTGGATCTCCTCGCCGTTGACCGGCGCCCCGGTGACCGGGTCGACCCAGAACATCCGCTTGGTGGTGTACCAGCGGGTCATACCGGTCTTCGCGATCTGTTCCGGGGTGATGCCCTGGACGGGCATTTTCTTCGGCATCGGGACCTCGGTCCACGGGACGGTCTGCTCGAAGTAGTAGACGGTCATGCCGCGGAAGGTGCGGGTGCCCCGGTAGTGGATGGGCGAGCTGGTGCGGGTCTGGGCGTCGAAGTACGCGTAGTCGCGTTTCTCGGTGAGGAAGGGCCATTTGAACTCGATGCCCTCGCGCCTGACCGGGTCGCCGTCGACCATCTCGCCGGTGGCGTGGACCGGTTCCTGGCTGTGGGCGTCGAAGATGTAGCGCTCGGGGATCTCGGAGACCATCCTGCCGTCGGGACCGGCGACGAAACTGAGCGCGTCCCAGACGACGACGTCGCGGCCCGCGTCGCGTTCGATCCGTTCGGATTCCTCCACGTTGCCCTTGAGGGTCTGCACGATGGTGACCTTCGGGACCCGCTTGACCTTCATGCCGTCGTTGTAGTCGAGGAGGGTGGCGGGCTTCGCCTCCAGCACCATCTCCTGGTACTGGCCGGGCGGGATCTTCGCCAGCCTCGGGAAGGCGTACCAGCGCAACAGGGGCGCCATGGTGGCGAAGAAGACGGCGAAGGCCAGCAGTACGAGGCTTGCCCGGCGGTGCATGGTGGTGCCCTCCCTCGGCGTGCGTGGCCGCTTCCGGTCACTGGTTCCGCGCGCCCCGGGGGGGGCGCCTCTGGTTCGGGGTCCGGGACATCGCGGGTGCCCGGGGCCCGGGAGGTGACTGGTTCCCGGGCCCGGGAGGTCACTGGTTCCTGGGGCTCGGGACGGTGGTCAGCAGCGGTTTTGGGGAGGTCTCGCCGGGCGGGGCGCCGACGGCGGTGACGGTGAGGACGAGCGCGAGGGCCGCGGCGAGTCCGATGGCGGCGGCGACGAGGGCACGCATGCCGGTCCTCCCGGTGAGCACGGATTCCGACGGCGACGGATCCGGTGGAGCCGACGCCCCCAAAGACCTGACGGGCCGTCAGGGTTGGGGCACCGTAGCAATACGGGCGCGAGAGGGGAACACGTCGGACAGCCCCTGCGCCGGTCGGTGGCGAAGGAGCTGCCGGGCCGCGGGTCCGCGGACGGGGATCAGGTCGCGGGCGCCTCGATCGTGAGGTCGATGACGAGCGTGGCGCCGCCCTCGGCGGTGAGACGCAGCTTGTACGTGCCCGGGGTGCCGTCCGCGTAGAGCTTCGGGAGCGCCAGCCGGCCGTCCGGGCCCGTCCTCAGGCCCGTGAGGGTGCGGACCGCCTTGTCGTCCTCGCCCTTGAAGTACGGTCCCTTGTCGTTCTCGGCCGGCTCGCCCTCGTCGGTGATCAGGGTGGCGGTGACGGCGACGCCGGAGGCGACCGCGCCCTTGAGGGCGGCCACGATCCGGACGGTCTCGGCGAACTCCGTGCCGGGCGCCGCGGTCAGGGCCTCGTCACCGATCCTGGTGAGCTCGTCGGCCTGCCGGGTGGTGACGGTCGCGGTGTAGCCGACGGCGGGCAGCGAACTGCCGGTCACGGCGGCCCGCACGGTGAACTCGCCCGTCTTCTCGCCCGCCTTGAGCACCGGGGCGGTGACGGTGCCGTCGGCTCCGGTGCGGAGGGTGACCGACTTCTTCCCTCCGGCGAACGCGGCGTCCGTGTCTCCGGTGACGGTGAAGGTGACGGACGCCTCGGCGAACGCATCCCCGTGGGCGTCCCGGGCCCGTACCTTGATCCGCTCGGCGAACGCGTCGCCCGTCGCGGCGGTCAGGGGGCCGGTCCCGGCGTTCTCCAGCCGTGCGGGGCCCTGGGACGGCGTGGGCGTCGGGGTCGGAGTCGGGGTGGGCGTCGGGGTGGGGGTCGGGTTCGGCCCGTTCGAACCGCCGCCCGGCTCCGGCGTGGTGGACGGCTTCGGCTTCGGCTTCGGCTTCGGCTTGGCCCCCGGCTTCGGGTCGGCGCTTCCGGACGCCGAGGGGGACGGGCTCACGGTGTCGCCGCCCGCGCGCGGGCCCGTGCCGCCGCCGAGGTCGGACGGGACGGTCCCGGAGCCGTCGGGGATCTCATGGGTGCCGCGCTTGTAGTACTCGAACCAGGAGCGGACCGTGCGCAGATAGGCGTTCGAGTGGTTGTAGCTCAGGACCGCCCGGTCGAGATCGGCGGCGACGGACAGGTCGCGCGAGCCCGCGCAGAGGTAACGCGCCGCGGCCAGCGCGGCGTCGTACACGTTGTTGGGGTCCTTGCGGCCGTCCCCGTTGCCGTCCTGACCCCAGACCGCCCAGGTGGACGGGATGAACTGCATCGGGCCGACGGCACGGTCGTGCGTCGTGTCCCCGTCGTACAGGCCGTTGTCGGTGTCCTTGATCAGGGCGAAGCCCCGTCCGTCGAGGACCGGGCCGAGGATCGGGGAGAAGGTGGTGCCGTTCGCGTCGACCCGGCCGCCGCGGGCGTGGCCGGACTCGACCTTGCCGATGGCCGCGAGCAGTTGCCACGGCAGACGGCAGGCGGCGTCGCTGTCGGCGACGGTTCGTTCGGCCTTCTTGTACGCGGCCAGGACCGAAGCCGGTATGCCCGATTCCGAACCTCCGGTGAGCGGCGACCGGGTGGCCTTTCCCGGCTTGTGCGGCGTGTTCAGCGGCGGCAGTTGGGTGTAGTAGGGCGAGTTTCCGGTGGCCGCCCCCTCATCCGGCTGCGGTGTCGTGCCCGTGTTCCGGGCGTCACCGCTCGAACCGGCCAGTGGTACGCCGGGGGCGCCCGAGGCGGAGAGCGCCGCCACGGCGACGGCGGCCACGGCGGTGCTGGTCGCCCCTCTGCGAAGTCGGCGACCGAACTGCGCTGCCATAACCTGTGGCCCTCCCGTCGTCGGCTGTCCGCGCTCCCCTGCGTCAGGACTCAGGCGACCCTACGGCAACCCACGCAACCGAGGCAGCAGCTCCTGACCGATTATCACCTGTTTTTCACTTTCCGCTCAACAGGTGGAAACGGGCCGACCAATCGGCGACACCAACTCACGCATACTTGCCGCCATGCCGTTCACACTCAGTCATGCCGCTGCCGTGCTGCCGGGTATACGGCGCGACGGCACGGGGCGCGGCCCGCTGTTCCCCTCGGCCCTGGTCGCGGGTTCGTTCGCCCCCGACCTGACGTACTTCGCCGACAGCGCGGTGCCCGGTGCCATGGAGTTCGGCGAGGTCACGCACTCGGCAGGAGGCGTGGTCACGATCGACGTGCTGTTCACCGCCGCGGCGGTGGGGCTGTGGCTGCTGCTGCGCGACCCGCTGGTGGCACTGCTTCCGGGGGCCTGGCGGGGGCGGGCGCACGCGTTCCTACGAGGGCGGCGCGCATCGGGAACGAAGGTCCGACTCCTCCGGGACGGTGCGTGGTTCGCCCTGTCGGCGGTCATCGGGGCAGCCACGCACGTCGTCTGGGACGCCTTCACCCATCACGACCGGTGGGGGGTGCGGCTGGTCCCGGGGCTCGACGGGAGCATCGGCGGGCGTCCCGCGTACCAGCTGCTGCAGTACGGGAGTTCGGCGGTGGCACTGGCCGTACTCGTGTGGTTCACGGCGTCCGCACTGCGACGGGCCGGGACACGGCCCGCCCCGCCGTCCCTGCCGCTGCCCGGCCGCCAGGGGCGATGGGCAGCGGGGGCGCTGCTGGGCGGGGGCGCCCTGCTCGGTATCGCCCACCGGTGCGCACGCTGGTACGCGTACCACGGCCGCGTCGCCGACCCGTTGGACATCGTCCCGACGGCCTGCTTCGGCGCCGGGGCGGGCCTGGCGGCGGCCATGGTGCTGTACGCGGCGTGGGCGCGGCTGCGAAGACCGCGCCCACCCGCACCCGCCGCCCCCGCCGCCGAACGGCACCGGTCGCCCCGCTGACCGGACGGACGCCGCCACCGCGCCGCCCCGGCCACGGCGGCCGGACGGCCCGCAGCCGCCCGACGGCCCCGGCACCATCCGGCACCACCGGATCAGTGGGCCGCCGACTCCCAGTCCGTACCCACACCGACCGACACGTCCAGCGGAGCCCGCAGCCGCACCGCCGTCGACATCTCGTGGCGCACGATCTCCTCCACCCGCGCACGCTCGCCCGCCGCGATCTCCAGGACGATCTCGTCATGGACCTGGAGCAGCATCCGCGACGTCAGCTTCGCCTCGCACAACGCCCGGTCGACCTTGATCATGGCGACCTTGACGATGTCCGCCGCCGTGCCCTGGATCGGCGCGTTGAGCGCCATGCGCTCGGCCATCTCACGACGCTGGCGGTTGTCGCTGTTGAGATCCGGAAGGTAGCGGCGGCGGCCGAAGACCGTCTCCGTGTACCCGGTCGCCCTGGCCTCCTCCACCACACGGTGCAGATAGTCGCGCACCCCGCCGAACCGCTCGAAGTAGGTGTCCATCAGACCGCGCGCCTCACCCGCCTCGATGTTCAGCTGCTGGGAGAGACCGAACGCGGACAGCCCGTACGCCAGGCCGTAGCTCATGGCCTTGATCTTGCGGCGCATCTCCGGGTCCACGGCCGACTTGGCGACGCCGAACACCTGCGAGGCGACCGTCGTGTGCAGATCCTCGCCGGAGGTGAACGCCTCGATCAGACCCGCGTCGTTCGAGAGGTGCGCCATCACCCGCAGCTCGATCTGGCTGTAGTCGGCCGTCATCAGCGACTCGAAGCCCGCACCGACGACGAAACCCCGGCGGATGGCCCGGCCCTCGTCCGTACGCACCGGGATGTTCTGCAGATTGGGGTCCGTGGACGAGAGCCGGCCCGTCGCCGCCACCGTCTGGTTGAACGTGGTGTGGATACGGCCGTCCGCCGCGATCGTCTTGATCAGACCCTCGACCGTGACCCGCAGCTTCGCCTGCTCACGATGGCGCAGCATGATCACCGGCAGCTCGTGCTCCGTCTGCGCGGCCAGCCAGGCCAGGGCGTCGGCGTCCGTCGTGTACCCGGTCTTCGTCTTCTTCGTCTTCGGCAGGCCCAGCTCCCCGAAGAGAACCTCCTGGAGCTGCTTGGGCGACCCCAGGTTGAACTCCCGGCAGACCGCCGCGTGCGCCTCCTTCACCGCCTGCTGCACCGCACCGGCGAACTGCTGCTCCATACCCTCCAGATGGGCCCGGTCCGCCGCGATGCCGTGCCGCTCCAGCCGGGCCAGCAGAGCGGACGTCGGCAGCTCCATGTCGTGCAGCAACTCGGCCGCGCCGACCTCCGCCAGCCGGGCGGTGAACGCCTCCCCCAGGTCCAGGACCGCGCGGGCCTGCGCCATCAGCGCGTCGGCCTCGGCCCGGTCGTCCGCACCGAAGGCCAACTGCCCGTCCGGAGCCGCCGCCGGCGCCAGCTCCCGGCCCAGGTACTCCACCGCCAGCGCGTCGAGCGCGAACGAACGGCGGCCCGGCTTGACCAGATAGGCCGCCAGCGCCGTGTCCATCGTCACGCCCTCGACCCGCCAGCCGTGCTCCGGGAAGACCCGCATGGCGCTCTTCGCGTTGTGCATCACCTTCGGCCGCTCCGGGTCGGCGATCCAGGCGGCGAACGCCCGCTCGTCACCCTCGTCGAGCCCCGCGGGATCGAACCAGGCCGCCGCACCGCCCGCTGCGGCGAGCGCCACCTCGGTGACCGTGCCCACGCCCAGCGACCAGGTGTCCGCGGTGGCGACACCCAGCGGCTCCCCGCCGTGCTCCGCCAGCCACGGCACCAGCTCACCCGCACCCAGCACCGCACCGTCCAGCTCCACACCCGCCGCGGGCGCCGCAGCCGCCTCCTGCGCCCCGCCCGGGTCGACGGCCAGCAGCCGCTCCCGCAGGCTCGGGTTGCGGATCTCCAGGACGTCCAGCACACCCGTCACCGCCGTGCGGTCGTACGGCGCACGCTCCAGATCCCGCGGCCCCTTCGGCAGCTCCACATCACGCACCAGCTCCGTCAGCCGGCGGTTCAGCCGCACCGCGTCCAGATGATCCCGGAAATTCTGCCCGGCCTTTCCCTTGACCTCCTCCGCGCGCTCCACCAGCTCGGCGAACGAACCGAACTGCTTGATCCACTTCGCGGCGGTCTTCTCCCCCACACCCGGAATACCCGGAAGGTTGTCCGACGGGTCACCGCGCAGCGCCGCGAAGTCCGGATACTGCTGCGGCGTGAGCCCGTACTTCTCCTCGACCTTCTCCGGGGTGAACCGCGTGAGCTCCGACACGCCCTTCGTCGGATACAGCACCGTGATGCCGTCCGTGACCAGCTGGAACGAATCCCGGTCACCCGTGACGATCAGCACCTCGAAACCGGCCGCCTCGGCCTGCGTCGCCAGCGTGGCGATGACGTCGTCCGCCTCGAAACCCTCGACCGCGAAACGGTCCGCACGCATCGCGTCCAGCAGCTCACCGATCAGCTCGACCTGCCCCTTGAACTCGTCCGGGGTCTTCGACCGGTTCGCCTTGTACTCCGAGAACTCCTCCGAGCGCCACGTCTTGCGCGAGACGTCGAACGCCACCGCGAAATGCGTCGGCGCCTCATCACGCAACGTGTTCGCCAGCATCGACGCGAAGCCGTACACCGCGTTCGTCGTCTGCCCCGACCCCGTCGAGAAATTCTCCGCAGGCAACGCAAAGAACGCCCGGTACGCCAGGGAATGCCCGTCCATCAGGAGCAGGCGCGGTCGGTTGTCTGCCGTCTTCTTCGATGCCGTCTCAGCCACGCCTCCGATCCTGCCACGGACCACCGACAATCCCGACCGCACACCGCTCGACGACCCCGGCCCCGCACGACCACCCCGCACAACCGCCCCGCGTGACAGGATCGGGGGAGAACCGGCAGCACGACCTCCACACCACGCGCACGGCACGACACGGTCCGTATCCGGCCCGAAAGGAAGCGCACCATGGCCACGAAGCCCCCCTCAGGTGACCCGGTCCAGGACGCGCCCCGGGTCAAACCGGCACAGCACTCCGCCGCCGGCCTGCCCGCCGTCGCCCACAGCCTGGCCATCGCCCGGCAGCAGATGGGCGTCCGGCGCACCGCGCAGACCCTCCTCAAGGTCAACCAGAAGAACGGCTTCGACTGCCCCGGCTGCGCCTGGCCCGAAGGCGACCACCGGCACACGGCGGAATTCTGCGAGAACGGCGCCAAGGCCGTCGCCGAGGAGGCGACGCTGCGCCGCGTCACCCCCGAATTCTTCGCCACACACTCCGTCCCCGACCTCGCCGCCCGCAGCGGATACTGGCTCGGCCAACAGGGACGGATCACCCACCCGATGTACCTCCCCGAGGGCGCCGAGCACTACGAGCCGGTGACCTGGGAACGCGCCTTCGCCATCATCGCCGAGGACATACGCGCCCTCTCCTCCCCCGACGAGGCCGTCTTCTACACGTCGGGCCGCACCAGCAACGAGGCCGCGTTCCTCCTCCAGCTCTTCGCCCGTGAATTCGGCACCAACAACCTCCCCGACTGCTCCAACATGTGCCACGAGTCCTCCGGCTCGGCACTCACGGAGACCATCGGCATCGGCAAGGGCAGCGTCTCCCTGGAGGACCTCCACCAGGCCGACCTGATCATCATCGCCGGACAGAACCCCGGCACCAACCACCCCCGGATGCTCTCCGCCCTGGAGAAGGCCAAATCCGCCGGCGCGAAGATCATTTCGGTGAACCCGCTGCCCGAAGCCGGACTGGAACGCTTCAAGAACCCCCAGACCCCCCACGGCATGCTCAGGGGAACCCCACTCACCGACCTCTTCCTGCAGATCCGCATCGGCGGCGACCAGGCCCTCTTCCGCCTCCTCAACAAGCTGATCCTCCAGACCGACGGCGCCGTCGACGAAACCTTCGTCCGGGAACACACCCACGGCTACGAGGAGTTCGCCACCGCGGCCCGCGAAGCCGACTGGGAACGGACCCTCACCGCCACCGGCCTCGACCGCGCCGCCATCGAACAAGCCCTCGCCATGGTCCTCGCCTCGAAACGCACCATCGTGTGCTGGGCCATGGGCCTCACCCAGCACAAGCACTCCGTGCCGACCATCCGCGAGATCGTCAACTTCCTGCTGCTGCGCGGCAACATCGGCCGCCCCGGCGCCGGCGTCTGCCCCGTGCGCGGACACTCCAACGTCCAGGGCGACCGCACCATGGGCATCTTCGAAAGGCCCCCGGCCGCGTTCCTCGACGCCCTCGACAAGGAATTCTCGATCACCTCGCCCCGCCACCACGGCTACGACGTCGTCCGCTCCATCCGGGCCCTGCGCGACGGCGACGCCAAGGTCTTCTTCGCCATGGGCGGCAACTTCATCGCCGCCACCCCCGACACCGAGGTCACCGAGGCCGCGATGCGACGGGCCCGCCTCACCGTCCACGTCTCCACCAAACTCAACCGCTCCCACGCGGTCACCGGCACCCGGGCCCTGATCCTGCCCACCCTCGGCCGCACCGACAAGGACGTCCAGGCGAGCGGCAGGCAGTTCGTCACGGTCGAGGACTCCATGAGCATGGTCCACGCCTCACGCGGCAACCTCACCCCCGCCGGCCCGCACCTGCTCTCCGAACCCGCCATCATCGCCCGCCTCGCCCGCGCCGTCCTCGGCCCCGGCTCGGCCACCCCGTGGGAGGAGTTCGAAAAGGACTACGCGACCATCCGCG
Organism: Streptomyces sp. NPDC052042; assembly: GCF_044548345.1. Classification (NCBI taxonomy): domain Bacteria; kingdom Bacillati; phylum Actinomycetota; class Actinomycetes; order Kitasatosporales; family Streptomycetaceae; genus Streptomyces; species Streptomyces sp. NPDC052042. The sequence goes on from NZ_JBIUBU010000001.1 coordinate 198,810, forward strand.
ACCGCATCTCCCGCGTCGTCCCCGGCTTCGAGGACTTCAACGCCCGCATCGCACACCCCGGCGGCTTCACCCTCCCCCACGCCCCACGCGACGAACGCCGCTTCCCCACCACCACCGGCCGCGCCAACTTCACCGCCGCACCCGTCGAACACCCCGAACTCCCCGACGGCAGACTCCTGTTGCAGACCCTGCGCTCACACGACCAGTACAACACCACCATCTACGGCCTCGACGACCGCTACCGCGGCATCAAGGGCGGACGCCGCGTCGTCCTCGTCAACCCCGACGACGCCCAGGACCTCGGACTGGCCGACGGCGCGTACACCGACCTCGTCAGCGAATGGAAGGACGGCGTGGAACGACGCGCCCCCGGCTTCCGCGTCGTGCACTACCCCACCGCCCGCGGCTGCGCCGCCGCCTACTACCCGGAGACCAACGTGCTGGTCCCCCTCGACTCCACGGCCGATACCAGCAACACCCCCGCCAGCAAGTCCGTCGTCGTGCGCTTCGAGAACACCCGGCACTGAAACCCGGCCCGGGGCACCCCGCCCGCGAGGGCGCGACCCCGGGCACGGCCCTCCCGCACGCCCAGGGCCGGGCCGGGACCACCGGCCCCGCCCTGCCTTGCCCTGCCCTGCCCTGCCCGCAACGGAACACGGCCTAAGCGCCCGCTCAGCCGTCTGATATGAACGACGCAGACAGCACCGAAGCCACCAGGCATCGCAGACGATCGGAGCCGGACGCCATGGGCGAGCACACCACACCCAAGTTCCCCCAGGAGATCATCGACGAGTACGCCGCCCTCGGCGTCGACCTCCCCGCCCTCTTCTCCGCCGGCCACCTCGGCGAACGCATGGGCGTCACCATCCTGGAGGCATCCGCCGACCGGGTCGTCGGCACCATGCCCGTCGAGGGCAACACCCAGCCGTACGGACTGCTCCACGGCGGCGCCTCCGCCGTCCTCGCCGAGACCCTCGGCTCAGTCGGCTCCATGCTCCACGGCGGCGCCACGAAGATCGCCGTCGGCGTCGACCTCAACTGCACCCACCACCGGGGCGTACGCAACGGACTCGTCACGGGCGTCGCCACCCCCGTACACCGCGGCCGGTCCACCGCCACCTACGAGATCGTCATCACCGACGAGCACGACAAGCGGGTCTGCACCGCCCGCCTCACCTGCCTGCTCCGCGACGCCCCGCGCCCCGACGCGGCCTGACCGAAACCCAACCCCGCTCCACACCCCGCACACCACCACCCCGCACCACCCGCCGGCACCACCGCCCGGCCGGACCCCGTCCGGCCGGGCGTTCGCATTCGCCACACAACTCAACGCCATCACAAGCAAGTTGAGCACGAACCATGGCCAACCCCATTGACCCCACGGTACGTTGCGCACCCCAATAAACACTCCGACCACACCGGAGCACCCCACCCCACACGCGACACCGCGTCAACCACACCACCGCGAATATCACACTGAGTGACGAACACGCGATGGGCGCAGGCCACCCGCACACCACCACCCCACCCCGCCCGCGCACACCGAACACCCCCACCACCCCCATAACGGCACCACCCCGCCACCACCCCGCGACAGCACCAAGATCTGCTCAAGCCCCTTAGCAGAGCTGCGGGTTCTCACCATCCGGTCACTTTCACCAGCCGGTAAAAGCCGTACATGTCCGCACAGCCACCTCAAGCCTTCCTCAAGGGAATAACAAGAAAGTCACATCCTGCCGCGGACCCATCCCGCACCACCACGCCTGCGCCTAGAGTCACGGCCAGTCACCGCGCCGCCGGGCGCGTCACACAGCACGGCCCTGTACCACCCGTACGGCCCGGCGAACGACACGGCACCTCAAGCAGAGGAGGCCGCGCCAGGGAAAGGACCATTCGTGCGACACCGTTCTTTGCTCATCCTCACCACAGTGCTCACCACCGGAGCACTGACACTCACCGCCTGCGGGTCGCGCGACGACAGCAACAACAGCAGCGGCGGCGAAAACGGCACCAAGACCGTCGTCATCGGCGTCGACGCACCCATCACCGGCGATCTCTCCGCCCTCGGCCTCGGCATCAAGAACTCCGCCGACCTCGCCGCCAAGACGGCCAACAAGGAAAAGACCGTCCCCGGCATCAAGTTCGAGGTCAGGCCCCTCGACGACCAGGCACAGCCCTCCGTCGGCCAGCAGAACGCCCAGAAGTTCATCGACGACGACAACGTCGTCGGCGTCATCGGCCCGCTCAACTCCGGCGTCGCCCAGTCGATGCAGAAGCCCCTCAACGACGCCGGCCTCACCCAGATCTCCCCCACCAACACCGGCACCGAACTCACCCAGGGCGAGAACTGGAAGACCGGCGACAAGAAGCGCCTCTACAAGACCTACTTCCGCACCGCCACCACCGACCAGGTCCAGGGCGCCTTCGCCGCGAAGTACCTCTACAACAACGCCAAGATCAAACAGGTCTACCTCATCGACGACCAGAAGCCCTACGGCGCCGGCCTCGCCGCCTCCTTCAAGAACACCTTCACCTCCCTCGGCGGCAAGATCGTCGGCTCCGACCACGTCAACCCCGACGACCGCGACTTCAACGCCGTCGTCACCAAGGTCAAGAGGTCCGGCGCCAAGGCCGTCTACTACGGCGGCGAATACCCCGCCGGCGCCCCCCTGAGCCAGCAACTCAAGGACAGCGTCCAGATCCCCCTCATGGGCGGCGACGGCATGTACAGCGCCGACTTCATCAAGCTCAACAAGAAGGCCCAGGGCGACATCGTCACCTCCGTCGGCAAGCCCGTCGAAGAACTCGACTCCGCCAAGAAGTTCATCGCCGACTACGAAGCCGCCGGATACAAGGACGCCTACGAGGCCTACGGCGGCGGCACCTACGACGCCACCTGGTCGATCATCGAAGCCGTCAAGATCGCCGTCGCCGACAACAACGGCAAGGCCCCCGACGACCTCCGCGCCAAGGTCCTCGACGCCATGACCAAGGTCAAGTTCGACGGCGTCACCGGCACCGTCTCCTTCGACGAGTACGGCGACACCACCAACACCATGATGACCGCCTACCAGGTCGACGGCGGCAAGTGGATCTCCAAGTTCAGCGAGATCTACAAGCCCTGAGCACCACCGCCCTCCCGGGCGACCTGACGTGACCCAGACCGCGCGGGAGCGCCACCAGCGCCCCGCGCGGTGCCATATCCGAACCACTCCACGGAGGCCCTGCGGTGAACGAACTGCCGCAACAGCTGGCCAATGGACTCATCCTCGGCGCGATGTACGGACTCATCGCGGTCGGCTACACGATGGTCTACGGAATCATCCAGCTCATCAACTTCGCCCACGGCGAGATCTTCATGATCGGAGGCTTCGGAGCTCTCACCGTGTACCTCTGGATGCCAGCCGGTGTCTCCCTCCTCGCCATCATCCCGCTCATGATCGCCGGCGGCGTCCTGTGCTCCGTCGCCATCGGAACCGCCGCCGAACGCTTCGCCTACCGGCCCCTCAGAGGCGCACCCCGCCTCGCCCCCCTCATCACCGCCATCGGACTCTCCCTCGCCCTCCAGCAAGCCATCTGGATGTGGTACCCCAACGCCAAGAAGGACCGCTCCTTCCCCCAGTTCAAGGGCGAAGCCCTCGACATCCTCGGCGCCCACATCCAGCGCGGCGACCTCTTCGTCCTCATCACCGCCCCCATCTGCATGCTCGCCCTCGGCCTCTTCGTCTCCAAAACCCGCCTCGGCCGCGGCATGCAAGCCACCAGCCAGGACCCCGACACCGCCAAGCTCATGGGCATCAACACCGACCGCATCATCGTCATGGCCTTCGCCATCGGTGCCGCGTTCGCCGCCATCGCCGCCGTCGCCTACGGACTCAAACAAGGCCAGATCGGCTTCAAAATGGGCTTCCTCATGGGCCTCAAGGCATTCACCGCAGCCGTACTCGGCGGCATCGGCAACATCTACGGCGCCATGCTCGGCGGCATCGTCCTCGGCATCGCCGAATCCCTCGCCATCGGCTACATGAGCGAGGTCCCCGGCATGAACCTCTTCGGCGGCGGCGCCTGGAAGGACGTATGGGCCTTCGTCCTCCTCATCGTCGTCCTGCTGATCCGGCCCCAAGGCCTGCTCGGCGAACGCGTCGCGGATCGGGCGTGATACACATGACCACCAACCACACCACCGCCCCCCTCCTCCCCATCCCCCCGGCCGCGGCCCGCACCACCACCCTCGCAGGCGCCGCCCTCGCCCTCGCCGGCACCTTCCTCCCCTGGACCTGGACCAAGGAATTCCCCGGCGACCTCACCGTCACCGGCTACCCCGGCGGCCTCCAAGTCCTCACCCTCATCAGCTCCGCACTCATCCTCCTCTTCACCCTCTCCGGACACGGCATCCGCGGCCTCCGCTGGCTCACCCCCGGCGGCACCCACAGCCCCGTCCGCCTCCTCGCCCTCGGCACCCTCGGCACCACCGGCTACGCCCTCGGCGCCATCTCCTACGCCCTGGGCGGCATCGTCAACCTCGAACCCGGCGCCTGGATCAGCGGCACCGGCGCACTCATAGCCGCACTCGCCGCACTCGGACTCCCCGGCGACCGAACACCCAACACCACCACCGAAAACACCGCCTGGGAACGCTTCCGCAACAGCCTCCGCGCCCCCACCGCACCCCGGGCCAAAACCCTCCCCGACTGGGCCGAAATCCTCATCATCGTCGCCTCGTTCGGCACCGGCCTCTACCTCTTCGGCTACGGCATCGACACCGACTACGCCGAACTCTTCATCGGCTTCCTCCTCACCACCGGCTTCGCCTTCACCGCACTCCACCGCGCCGGACTCATCTCCCGCCTCACCACACTCACCACCAAACACCGCAACATCACCCTCACCGCGGCCCTCGTCGCAGCCTTCTGCTTCCCCTTCATGCAGCAGAAGGAGCAATACGCGCTCATCGGCGCCAACATCCTCATCTTCGGCACCGTCGCCCTCGGCCTCAACGTCGTCGTCGGCCTCGCCGGCCTCCTCGACCTCGGATACGTCGCATTCCTCGGCGTCGGCGCCTACGCCGCCGCCCTGGTCTCCGGCTCCCCCATGTCGTCCATCGGCGTCGAATTCCCCTTCTGGGCCGCCGTACTCACCGGCGCCGTCGTCTCACTCATCTTCGGCGTCCTCATCGGCGCCCCCACCCTGCGCCTACGCGGCGACTACCTCGCCATCGTCACCCTCGGATTCGGCGAGATCTTCCGCCTCAGCCTGATCAACCTCAACGGCACCAGCGGCCCCGACGTCACCAACGGCTCCCAGGGCATCCCCAGCATCCCCGACCTCAACTTCCTCGGATTCGACTTCGGCCAAAAGCACGACGTCCTCGGCTTCACCCTCGGCAGGTCCGCCAACTACTACCTGCTGATGCTCATCGTCACCGCCGTCGTCGTCCTCGTCTTCCGCCGCTCCGGAGAATCCCGCATCGGCCGCGCCTGGGTCGCCATCCGCGAAGACGAAACCGCAGCCTCCGCCATGGGCATCAACGCCTTCCGGCTCAAACTCCTCGCCTTCGCACTCGGCGCCGTCCTCGCCGGACTCGCCGGAACCGTCCAGGCCCACGTCAACTACACCGTGACCCCCGAGCAATACCAGTTCGCCGGCTCCGTCCCACCCAACTCCGCCTTCCTCCTCGCCGCCGTCATCCTCGGCGGAATGGGAACCCTCAGCGGACCCCTCGTCGGCGCCGCACTCCTCTACCTCATCCCGGCCAAGCTGCAATTCATGCAGGACTACCAGCTCTTCCTCTTCGGCGTCGCCCTCATCCTCCTGATGCGCCTGCGCCCCGAGGGCCTGGTCGCCGACCGCAGGAAACAGCTCGAATTCCACGAGACCGACCAGCCCGACGTACCGGAACCACGGCAACCCGCCGACACCGGCACCGGCATCGCCAAGGCGGGGGCGTGACCACCATGACCACCACGAAAACCGCCACCACCATCCTCGACGCCAGCGGCGTCACCATGCGCTTCGGCGGCCTCACCGCCGTACGCGGAGTCGACTTCACCGTCAACACAGGCGAAATCGTCGGCCTCATCGGCCCCAACGGCGCAGGCAAAACCACCTTCTTCAACTGCCTCACCGGCCTCTACGTCCCCACCGAGGGCAAGGTCAGCTACAAGGGCACCGTCCTACCGCCCAAACCCCACCTCGTCACCCAGGCCGGCATCGCCCGCACCTTCCAGAACATCCGGCTCTTCGCCAACATGACCGTCCTGGAAAACGTCCTCGTCGGACGCCACACCCGGACCAAGGAGGGCCTCTGGTCCGCCCTCCTGCGCCTCCCCGGCTTCACCAAGGCCGAGGACGCCAGCCGCGAACGAGCCATGGAACTCCTGGAATTCATCGGCCTGGCGGACAAGGCCGACCACCTCGCGCGCAACCTCCCCTACGGAGACCAGCGCAAACTGGAGATCGCCCGCGCACTGGCCAGCGAACCCGGCCTCCTGCTCCTCGACGAACCCACCGCCGGCATGAACCCGCAGGAGACCCGCGTCACCGAAGAACTCATCTTCGCCATCCGCGACCAGGGCATCGCCATCCTCGTCATCGAGCACGACATGCGGTTCATCTTCAACCTCTGCGACCGCGTCGCCGTCCTCGTCCAGGGCGAGAAACTCGTCGAAGGCACCGCCGACGTCGTCCAGAGCGACGAACGCGTCGTCGCCGCCTACCTCGGCACCCCCTTCGAAGGCGCCCCCGGCGCCGAAGAAGTCGCCGAGGTCGAAGCCGCCGAGGCCGAAGCCCACAAGACGGCCGGCACCACCGGCACAACCAGCACCACCGGCGCCGACGGCACCGAGGAGGACACCCGATGACCGCACTGCTGGAAGTCCAGGACCTCCGCGTCGCCTACGGCAAGATCGAAGCCGTCAAGGGCATCTCCTTCACCGTCGAAGTCGGCCAGATCGTCACCCTCATCGGCACCAACGGCGCCGGCAAGACCACCACCCTGCGCACCCTCTCCGGGCTGCTCAAACCGGCCGGCGGCAGCATCGTCTTCGACGGCCGGCCCATCGGCAACATCCCCGCCCACAAGATCGTCTCCCTCGGCCTCGCCCACTCCCCCGAGGGACGCCACATCTTCCCCAGGCTGACGATCACCGAGAACCTCCAGCTCGGCGCCTACCTCCGCACCGACAAGGCGGGAATCGAAAGGGACATCCAACGCGCCTACGACCTCTTCCCCATCCTCGGGGAACGCCGGAAACAGGCCGCCGGAACCCTCTCGGGCGGCGAACAGCAGATGCTCGCCATGGGCAGGGCCCTCATGTGCCAGCCCAAGCTCCTCATGCTCGACGAACCCTCCATGGGTCTCTCCCCGATCATGATGCAGAAGATCATGGAGACCATCGCCGAGCTCAAGGCCCAGGGCACCACCATCCTGCTCGTCGAGCAGAACGCCCAGGCAGCACTCTCCCTCGCCGACCAGGGCCACGTCATGGAAGTCGGCAAGATCGTCCTCTCCGGCAGCGGCTCGGACCTCCTGCACGACGAATCCGTCCGCAAGGCCTACCTCGGCGAGGACTGACCCCTCCGACCCACCAGGAACCCCCGGAACACCCGGAGGCACACACGGACGAGGCCCGCACCAGGTCCAACCGGTGCGGGCCTCCCCCGTACGCCCAAGCGAACCACTCGGGACTACTCGCCCGCCTGCTTCTCCTCGGCGGCCTTCTGCTCCGCGGCCTTCTTCTCCGCCGCGTCCTCGATCAACGCCTGCGCGAGCTGCTGCATCGACATCCGACGATCCATCGACGTCTTCTGGATCCACCGGAACGCGGCGGGCTCCGACAGACCGTAATCCATCTGCAGGATGCTCTTCGCCCGTTCCACCAGCTTGCGCGTCTCCAGCCGCTGCGCGAGATCCGCGACCTCGCTCTCCAACGCCTTCAGCTCCGCGAACCGCGACACCGCCATCTCGATGGCCGGCACCACGTCGCTCTTGCTGAACGGCTTCACCAGATACGCCATCGCCCCGGCGTCCCGGGCCCGCTCGACAAGATCACGCTGCGAGAACGCCGTCAACATCAGAACGGGCGCGATGGACTCCTCGGCGATCTTCTCCGCCGCGGAGATACCGTCCAGGACGGGCATCTTCACATCGAGGATCACCAGATCGGGGCGGTGCTCCCGCGCCAGCTCGACGGCCCGCTGGCCGTCCCCGGCCTCGCCGACGACCGCGTAGCCCTCTTCCTCCAGCATCTCTTTGAGGTCGAGACGGATCAGCGCCTCGTCCTCGGCGATGACGACACGGGTCGTCAGCGGCGGAACGTGCGACTTGTCGTCGTCGGCGGGCGGGGGCGACTCGGGCGTGGTCACGGGGGCTCCTTGTTCCAGGACAGGTACAGCTCCCACGACCCTACCTAGCTCCTGTAAGGTGGTGACGCACAGGGGAGCTAAATCCCTTGCTTTCTAAGGCCCCAGTACTCCAACTGGTTAGAGAGGCCGCTCTCAAACAGCGGACAGTGTGGGTTCGAATCCCACCTGGGGCACTTTTCCTTCAATTCCAAGGTTTCAGCGGAATCTGCAGGCTTCACCTGATCTGGGTACGCGGGGGCCATTCCCGCGCCAGATGCCCGTGGCCGCGCAAGGCTCGGTTCTATGTACGACATCGGCACCAGAGCGCGAGCGCTCGCACTGGTCGAGCAAGGGCGCAGTCTCAATTCCGTGAGCAAGGAAACAGGCATATCTCGCGCCGCTCTCCGCTCCTGGCAGACCCGCATCGAGCCCTTTACCCGGAACCGGACCGCCCCGTGCCCCAGGTGTGGCGACACACCCACCCGGATCGAGAATCGCGCCTCGTACTCCTACTTGCTCGGCCTCTACCTCGGAGACGGCTGCATCAGCCCGTCCGGTCGAGGTGTGTACTCCCTGCGCATCGCCTGCGCCGACTCCTGGCCGGGGCTCATCGACGCCTGCGTCGAGGCCGTGCAGCTCGCACGACCGGACAACAAGGTCTGCCGGGTGCGACGGCCGGGTTGTCAGTACGTCACCTGCTGCAGCAAACACTGGCCTTGCCTCTTCCCGCAGCACGGCCCCGGCAAGAAGCACGAGCGCCGGATCGTCCTCGCCTCCTGGCAGCAGGAGGTCGTGGACGCGCACCCGTGGGACTTCGTCCGCGGCCTGATCCACTCCGACGGATGCCGTGTCATCAACTGGACCACCCGCGTCATCGACGGGCAGCAAAAGCGCTACGAGTATCCGCGGTACTTCTTCACCAACAAGTCCGACGACATCCGCGAGCTCTTCTCCGGCACCCTCGACAGGCTCGGCGTCGAGTGGACGCACTGCACCCGCGCGGGCAAGCCGTACAACATCTCCGTCGCCCGACGGGCGTCCGTCGCTCTCATGGACGCCCACGTCGGGCCGAAGCACTGACGGCGATCGGCTACTTCCCGCCGTCGTCCTCGCCGATGCGATGCACCCTGACCAGGTTCGTCGAGCCCGGAACCCCCGGCGGGGAGCCTGCCGTGATCACGACGACGTCGCCCTCCTGGCAACGGCCGATCTTCAGCAGTTCCTCGTCCACCTGGGCGACCATCGCGTCCGTCGAGTCGACGTGCGGGCCGAGGAAGGTCTCGACGCCCCAGGTCAGGTTGAGCTGGGAGCGGGTGGCCGGGTCCGGGGTGAAGGCCAGCAGCGGGATGGGTGAGCGGTAGCGGGAGAGGCGCCTGACGGTGTCGCCGCTCTGGGTGAAGGCGACGAGGAACTTGGCGCCCAGGAAGTCGCCGATCTCGGCCGCCGCGCGAGCCACCGCGCCGCCCTGGGTGCGGGGCTTGTTGCGTTCGGTGAGGGGTTTGAGGCCCTTGGCGAGGATGTCCTCCTCGGCGGCCTCGACGATGCGGGCCATCGTGCGGACCGTCTCGACGGCGTACCGTCCGACGCTGGTCTCGCCGGAGAGCATGACCGCGTCGGTGCCGTCGATGACCGCGTTCGCGACGTCGGACGCCTCGGCGCGGGTGGGGCGGGAGTTCTCGATCATCGAGTCGAGCATCTGGGTGGCGACGATGACCGGCTTGGCGTTGCGCTTGGCGAGGTTGATCGCGCGCTTCTGGACGATCGGCACCTGTTCCAGGGGCATTTCGACGCCGAGGTCGCCGCGGGCGACCATGATGCCGTCGAAGGCGGCGACGATGCTGTCGATGTTCTCGACGGCCTGGGGCTTCTCGATCTTGGCGATGACGGGGAGGCGGCGGCCTTCCTCGTCCATGATGCGGTGGACGTCCTCGATGTCGCGTCCGCTGCGTACGAAGGAGAGGGCGATGACGTCGACGCCGGTGCGCAGGGCCCAGCGGAGGTCTTCGATGTCCTTGTCGGAGAGGGCGGGTACGGAGACGGCGACGCCGGGGAGGTTGAGGCCCTTGTGGTCGGAGACCATGCCGCCTTCGAGGACGGTGGTGTGGACGCGGGGGCCGTCGACTTCGGTGACTTCGAGGGTGACGCGGCCGTCGTCGACGAGGATGCGTTCGCCGGCGGTGACGTCCGCGGCGAGGCCGTCGTAGGTGGTGCCGCAGGTGTGGCGGTCGCCTTCGGTGGGTTCGACGGTGATGGTGAAGGTGTCGCCGCGTTCAAGGAGTACGGGGCCTTCGCGGAAGCGTCCGAGCCGGATCTTCGGGCCTTGAAGGTCCGCGAGGATGCCGACGCTGTGGCCGGTCTCGTCGGAGGCCTTGCGTACGCGGCGGTACCGCTCTTCGTGGTCGTTGTAGGTGCTGTGGCTGAGGTTGAGGCGGGCGATGTCCATTCCGGCCTCGACGAGGGCCTTGATCTGTTCGTACGAGGTGGTGGCGGGGCCCAGGGTGCAGACGATTTTTGCTCGGCGCATGGTTCGACCCTAGACCTTACCTACGGGTAGTTAATTGGCCGTGCGTGACTAGCCAACAACCTTTGAATGAAGGGTTGTTGACAAGTGTTGAATTGGGCGGCGGGGTGCTCGGATGAGCATTTCTCCTTTCGGTGTGACTCTTCGGGGGTGGGTGGCTCATAGTTCGGGCGGCGACATGATGAAGCGGGCGTTCACCTGGGCGTAGACGGTCTGGCGTCGTGGTTCGAGGTCGATGGTGGGGGGCGGTTCGGGGGTGGCGTCGTATCCGGCGCGTGCCCGGAAGCCTGCGGCGGGGGCGGGCAGGGCCGGGACGGTGTTCTCGGCGCCGAGGTCGGCGAGTTCGATGAGGGCTGTGAGGTGGGAGCCGAGGGCGTCGGCGTATTCGCGGGCGCGCTGGACGGCTTCGTGGACGGCTTCGCGGCGGGCGTTCGCGTGGGCGGGTGAGGTGGGGCGCAGGGCCCACCAGGGGCCGTTGACGCGGGTCATGTCGAGGTCGGCGACGCGGGTGATGAGCTCGCCGAGGGCGGTGAAGTCGTTGAGGGTGGCGGTGATGTGGACGTGCCCGTGGTAGGCGCGGATCTTTTCGTCGCGGCCGTTCTTGGTGAGTTCGGGGGTGATGGAGAGGGCGCCGGTTTCGAGTTTCTCGACGGCGGGTCCGTAGGAGCGGATGAGTTCGAGGACGGTGTCGTTGCGGCGGGTGAGGTCTTCGAGGGCGGTGCGGCGGTCCTTGCCGCGGGCGGTGACGGTGACGCTGATGTGGGCGACTTCGGGGTCGACTTCGAGGCGGGCTTCGCCTCGGACGGCGACGCGGGGGTGGTCGGGGGTGCCGTAGGACGCCGGGGTGTCGGTCATGGGTCCACTGTGACATCCGGGTCTGACAGCGGTTGGTCATCGGATTGAAACCTGTGAGGGGTGTTGCGGCGTGCGGTTTCTGCGCCATTATCTACGCGCGTTGTGCGCCCTGGTGGGGTGCGGTGTGGCGGGTGGTGCGGTTGTGCCGTTCCTCGTCCGGGCCGTCCCGGCTGTGCCAGGGGGTGGCGTGGCGCGGGAGCCGAGCTGTACGTGAACCGAGCTGTACGTGAACCGAGCTGCGCCAGAACCGAGCTGTATCCGGACCGAGCTGTGCGAGAACCGAGCTGTGGGAGACGAAATGCCGCTGAACCGTAGGACGTTCCTGGGCACGTCGGCGGCCGTCGGTGCCGGGGCGGCGATGGCGGGTGGTTCCGCTGTTCCGGCCGCGGCCGATGGTCATGGGCGGGGCCGTGGTCGTGGGCGTCCGCCGAAGCGGTACTCGTTCACCGTGATGGGGACCACCGATCTGCACGGGAATGTCTTCAACTGGGACTACTTCACGGACCAGGAGTTCGACGACAAGGACCACAACGATGTGGGTCTGGCGAAGATCTCCACGTTGGTGGAGCAGGTGCGCCGTGAGAAGGGGCGGCACAACACCTTGTTGATCGATGCGGGTGACACGATCCAGGGCACTCAGTTGTCGTATTACTACGCGAAGGTCGATCCGATCACGGCGAGGCGTGGTCCGGTGCATCCGATGGCGCAGGCGATGAACGCGATCGGCTATGACGCGGCGGCTCTGGGCAATCACGAGTTCAATTACGGGATTCCGTTGTTGCGGAAGTTCGAGGAGCAGTGTGATTTCCCGTTGCTGGGTGCGAATGCGTTGGATGCGAAGTCGTTGCGGCCGGCGTTCGCTCCTTATGTGATGAAGCGGTTGCGTACGCCGTTCGGCCGGGATGTGCGGGTGGCGGTTCTGGGGTTGACGAATCCGGGTGTGGCGATCTGGGACAAGGCGAATGTGGGCGGGAAGATGGTGTTTCCCGGTCTGGAGGAGCAGGCGGCGAAGTTCGTGCCGAAGTTGCGTTCCATGGGTGCGGATGTCGTGATCGTCTCGGCTCATTCGGGGACGAGTGGTACGTCGTCGTACGGTGATCAGGTGCCGTATGTCGAGAATGCGGCGGCTCTGGTGGCCGAGCAGGTGCCGGGTATCGATGCGATTCTGGTGGGGCACGCGCATCTGGAGATTCCCGAGTATTTCGTGGAGAACGAGCGGACGGGCAGGAGGGTGGTGTTGTCCGAGCCGTTGAAGTGGGGGCAGCGGCTGACGCTGTTCGATTTTGATCTGGTGTGGGAGAAGGGTCGCTGGGTGGTGGAGCGGGCGGGTTCGCGGGTGCTGAACTCGAATTCCGTGGCGGAGGATCCGAAGATCACGGGGTTGTTGGCGGACGAGCACCGGAAGGTGGTGGCGTACGTCAATCAGGTCATCGGTACGTCGACGGCGGCGATGTCGACAGTGGAGGCGGCGTGGAAGGACGAGCCGATCATCGATCTGATCAATGTCGTCCAGACGGAGATGGTGAGGGAGGCGCTGGCGGGTGGTGCGTACGCGTCGCTTCCGGTGCTGTCGCAGGCGTCGTGTTTCTCGCGTACGGCGCGGATTCCGGCCGGGGATGTGACGATCAGGGATGCGGCGGGTCTGTATCCGTTCGAGAACACCTTGGAGGCGCGGGTGATGACGGGTGGGCAGATTCGTGAGTATCTGGAGTTCTCGGCTCGTTATTATGTGCAGACGCCTGCGGGTGCTCCGGTGGACACGTCGAAGTTGACGAATGCGGAGAACATCCCGGATTACAACTATGACGCGGTGTCGGGGGTGGCGTATGAGATCGATATCGCGAAGCCGAGTGGTTCGCGGATCGTGAATCTTTCGTTCGAGGGGAAGCCCGTCGATCCTGCGGCGGAGTTCGTGTTGGCGGTGAACAACTATCGGGCGAGTGGTGGGGGTAATTTTCCGCATGTGGCGGGTGCCAAGCAGGTGTGGGCGAATTCGGAGGAGATCCGTAACACGATCATCTCCTGGGTGCAGGCGAAGGGTTCGGTGGATGCCGCGCAGTTCGCTTCGGTGGACTGGCGTCTGACGCGGGACGGTGTGCCGGTGTTCTGAGGGTTGTCGTTGGGCCGGCCGGTGCTCGTTCGGCCGGCCGGTGTGGGGCGGCTGTCTTCTCCTGGGGGTTGGGCCGTGGTCCCTGGCGGGCGCTCCGACGGCTGCGGTGCCTTTCCGCGTTGTCGGGGCGCCCGCGTGCATGCGGTGTGTGGGTGCCGCTCGGTCTTGCGATGCGCGGCATCCGGTGTCGTGTGCCGCTCTGCCTCGGTTTGGCGGGGCGGTCGTTCGGGAGGGGGCGGCTGCCTCGTGTGTGGTGGGGGGTCAGTGGTTGCGGGTGAGTGGGGTGCGTTCGGGGTTCTGGGTGGGGACGGGTGAGGTGGGGGCGGGAGGCGTGGTGGGGGTGAGGCCGAAGGTGGTGAAGGCGGTGCGTTGTGGGAGGGGGTAGGGGGTGGTGCCGGTGAGGTGGTTGAGGATGGTGGCGCTGCGCCAGGCGGCCAGTCCGAGGTCGGGGGTTCCGACGCCGTGGGTGTGGCGTCCGGCGTTCTGTACGTAGATGTTTCCGGTGATGGCGGGGTCGAGGACGAGGCGGAAGTGGGGGTCGATGCGGGGGCGGGTGGAGTTGTCGCGGTGGAGGTGGGGTTCGAGGCTGCTGAGGATGCTGTCGAGGGGGCGTTCGTGGTAGCCGGTGGCGAGGATGACGGCGTCGGTGGTGAGGGTGGTGCGGGTGTGTTGTTGAGTGTGTTCGAGGTGGAGTTCGATGCGGGCGCCTTCGGTGTGTCCTGCGGTGCGTACGGTGACGCCGGGGGTGAGGGTGGTGTGGGGCCAGCCGCCGTGGAGGGTGCGGCGGTAGAGCTCGTCGTGGATGGCGGCGATGGTGTCGGCGTCGATGCCTTTGTAGAGCTGCCATTGGTGGGGGACGAGTGCGTCGCGTGTGGCTTCGGGGAGGGCGTGGAAGTAGTGGCTGTAGTCGGGGGTGAAGTGTTCGAGGCCGAGTTTGGAGTACTCCATCGGGGCGAAGGCCGGTGTGCGGGCGAGCCAGTGGAGGTTTTCGCGGCCTGTGGGGCGGGCGCGGATGAGGTCGAGGAAGATCTCGGCGCCGGATTGTCCGGAGCCGATGATGGTGATGTGTTCCGCGTCGAGGAGGGCTTGGCGGTGGTGGAGGTAGTCGCCGGAGTGGAAGACGGGGGTTGAGGGGGCTTCGGCGAGGGGTTTGAGGGGGTCGGGGACGTGGGGTTCGGTGCCGATGCCGAGGACGATGTTGCGGGTGTGGGTGCGGCCGAGTGCTTGGGCTTCGCCGCTGGTGTCGAGTTGGGTGTAGTCGACTTCGAAGTAGTCGTTCCGGTCGTTCCAGCGGATGGCGTCGACGTGGTGGTTGAAGTGGAGTCCGGGGAGTTGGTGGGTGACCCAGCGGCAGTAGGCGTCGTATTCGGCTCGTTGGATGTGGAAGCGTTCGGCGAAGTAGAAGGGGAAGAGCCGGTCGCGGGCGCGGAGGTAGTTGAGGAAGGTCCAGGGGCTGGTGGGGTCGGCGAGGGTGACGAGGTCGGCGAGGAAGGGGACTTGGAGGCTGGCTCCGTCGATGAGGAGGCCGGGGTGCCAGTGGAAGGCGGGGCGTTGTTCGTAGAAGGCGGTGGTGAGGGGGTGGTGGGTGGTGGGGATGCCGTGGGCGAGTGCGGCGAGGGAGAGGTTGAAGGGGCCGATGCCGATGCCGACGAGGTCGTGGGGCCGGTCGGGGCGTGGGGTGGGCCGGTCGGTCATCGGGGGGTGTTGCCTTTCGTGAGTTCGTGGGTGAGGTCGTTGACGAGGTCGAGGAGGGTGTGGAGGTCGTCGGGGGTGGTGTGGGGGTTGAGGAGGGTGGCTTTGAGCCAGAGGCGGTTGCCGGTGTGGGCGCGGCCGAGGACGGCGTGGCCTCGGGTGAGGAGGGTGCGGCGAATGGTGGCGACGGTGTGGTCGTCGGCGTCGGTGGGGCGGAAGAGGACGGTGGTGATGGTGGGGCGGTCGTAGAGGTCGAGGGTGGGGGTTTTGGTGATGAGGTCGGCGAGGTGGTGGGCGGTGGTGATGGTGCGGTCGATGAGGTCGGCGAGTCCGTCGCGGCCGAGGGCTTTGAGGGTGACGGCGATTTTGAGGGTGTCGGGGCGGCGGGTGGTGCGCAGGGAGCGGCCGAGGAGGTCGGGGAGGCCGGCTTCGGTGTCGTCGTCGGCGTTGAGGTAGGGGGCGTGGTGGTGGAGGGGGTGGAGGTGGGTGTGGTGGGGGACGGCGAGGATGCCGGCGGGTGCGGGTTGCCAGCCGAGTTTGTGGAGGTCGAGGGTGACGCTGTGGGCGCGGTCGAGGCCGTGGAGTTTGCCGCGGTGGGTGGGGCTGAAGAGGAGGGGTCCGCCGTAGGCTGCGTCGATGTGGAGTTCGGCGCCGTGGGTGGTGCAGAGGTCGGCGATGTCGGTGAGGGGGTCGATTCGGCCGGTGTCGGTGGTGCCTGCGGTGGCGATGACGAACGGGGGGCGGTGGTGGTGGCGGGTGAGGGTTTGTTGGAGTGCGGTGAGGTCCATGGTGCCGGTGGGGGCGGGGATGACTTCGGGTTCGGGGAGGCCGAGGAGCCAGGCGGCGCGGGTGATGCTGTGGTGGGCGTTGGCGGCGTGGATGGTCTGGATGGGGCCGTGGCGTTCGCGGGCGAGGAGGAGGGCGAGTTGGTTGGCTTCGGTGCCGCCGGTGGTGATGAGTGCGTCGGGTGAGGGGTGGTGGGGGTAAATCTCGGTGGCGAGGGCGGTGGTGGTGTCGGCTTCGAGGGTGGAGGCGGCGGGTGCCTGGTCCCAGGAGTCCATGGAGGGGTTGAGGGCGGAGGCGGCGAGGTCGGCGGCGGTGGCGAGGGCGAGGGGTGGGGTGTGGAGGTGTGCGGCGCAGAGGGGGTGTGCGGGGTCTGCGGCGCCTTCGGCGAGGGCGGTGATGAGGGTGCGGAGGGCTTTGTGGGGGCCGGTGCCGTGGTCGGGGATGAGGGGGTGGGTGGTGGTGCGTGTGTGGTGGGTGACGGTGTCGGGTCCGCCGGTGGGGAGGGGGCCGTCGCGTCGGCGGGCGCCGTCGTGGAGTGCGGTGAGGACGGTGTCGAGGAGGGGGCGGAGTGCGGCGGGGCCGGTGGTGGAGCCGGCGAGGGGTGGGGTGGGCATGGCGGCGGGGCCCTTCGGGTGCGGTGTGCGGGCATGGGTGGGCATGCCAGCTTTTCCGGTTTTTGGGGGCGTGGCCGGGGGGTTGGGGTGATCTGAACTCGAAAGGGGGATGTGGGATGCGTGTGGGGTTGTTGGGGTGGTAGTGGGGGCTGGTCATGGGTGTGCCCGGCGCCTCCCTGGGTGGTGGGGTGCGCCGGGCACAGGTGGTGGTACGGGGGTTGGGTGGTGGCGGGGGGCGGTGGGGCTGGTGGGTGCGGATGGTGGGGCGGGGCCCGTCGGCGGACGTCGGTGGGGGTTCGGTGCCGGCCGACGGGCCCGGTGGTGGGTGGGTCAGTGGGCTTCGCGTATGGCGAGGGCGCGGCGGAGGTCGTCGAGTTGGTCGATGAGTTTGCGGCGCAGCGCGGGGGTGAGGTCCTTGTCGGTCAGGGCCTGTCGGCCGAGGTGGAGGTTGTCGGTGTCGACGGCGTATGCGGGGAAGGCGTAGCGGCCGGTAGCTTCGGCGATGGCGGGGCCGCGGCGGGCGGCGAGGCGGATCGCTTCGGGGTAGTAGCGGGACACGTAGTCCTGTACGAGGTCGGTCTGTTCGGGCTGCCAGAAGCCTTGGGCGGTGGCGGTGAACAGGTAGTTGGAGAGGCTGTCGTCGTTGAACAGGGCGTGCCAGGCGGTGGCTTTGGCTTCGGGGGTGGGGAGGGCGGCGCGGCAGCGGGCGGCGCCTTCCTGTCCGGTGGCGCTGGGGTCCTGTTCGAGTTCGGCGGCGATGCGGGCTTCGTCGGTGGCGCCGAGGACGGCGAGGCGGGTGAGGATGCGCCAGCGCAGTGCGGGGTCGAGTTCGGGGCCGCCGGGGACGGTGCCGTTGGTGAGCCAGTCCTGGATGGTGTCGGGTTGGGTGGCGGCGTCGATGAGGTGGCGTACGGCGATGAGGCGGAGGCCGGGGTTGTGGCCGTCCTCGGTGCGGCGGATGAGGTCGCGGCAGAGTGCGGTGAGGGTGGCGAGGGCGGCGGGGCGGTTGTCGGGGGTGAGGTAGTGGCCGGCGATGTGGGTGCCGGCGAAGGCGAGTACGCCTTGGGCGAGGGCGAGGTCGGTTTCGTGGGGGAGGTGGGTGCGGGCGGTGTCGAGGTAGGTGGTGGGGGCGAGTTCGCCGTCGCGGACCATGTCGCGGGCGGCGTTCCAGACGACGGCGCGGGTGAGTGCGTCGGGGATGCCGGAGAGGTGTTGGAGGGCGGTGTGCCAGGAGGTGGCGTCGAGGCGGACCTTGGCGTAGGTGAGGTCGCTGTCGTTGGGGACGACAAGGGCGGGGCGGTTGTCGGGCAGGGGATCGGTGGTGCCGTTGCCGGGGACGTCGATCTCGATGCGGTCGCGCAGGACGAGGTGGCCGGGGCCGGTGTGGGTGGCGGTTCCGGAGAGGTCGGGGGCGTGGTCGTAGGCTCCGATGGCGATGCGGTGGGGGCGGTTGCCGTGGTGGTCGACGGTGACGGTCCAGGTGCCGTCGGACTCCTGGATGCGGGAGGTGAGGGTGTCGACTCCGGTGGTGCGGAGCCATGCGTCGGCCCAGGCGTGGACGTCGCGGTCGGTGGCCGATGCGAGGCTGTCGATGAAGTCGGCGAGGGTGGCGTTGGCGAACTTGTGGCGGGCGAAGTGGGTGTTGATGCCGGCCAGGAAGTCCTTCTCGCCGAGCCAGGCGACGAGTTGGCGCAGGGCGGAGGCGCCCTTGGCGTAGGAGATGCCGTCGAAGTTGAGCAGGGCGGACGCGGTGTCGGGGACGGCGGCGGGGTCGGGGGCGACGGGGTGGGTGGAGGGGCGCTGGTCGGCGTCGTATCCCCAGCCCTTGCGGGCGACGCCGAAGTCGACCCAGGTGTCGGTGAAGCGGGTGGCTTCGGCGAGGGTCTGGTATCCCATGTACTCGGCGAAGGACTCGTTGAGCCAGATGTCGTCCCACCAGGCGAGGGTGACGAGGTCGCCGAACCACATGTGGGCCATTTCGTGGGCGATGACCATGCCGCGGGTCTGGCGTTCGGTGTCGGTGACGGCGGAGCGGTAGACGAATTCGTCGCGGAAGGTGACGAGTCCGGGGTTCTCCATGGCGCCGGCGTTGAATTCGGGGACGAATGCCTGGTCGTAGGAGTCGAAGGGGTAGGGCTCGTCGAACTTCTCGTGGAAGCGGTCGAAGCAGGCGCGGGTGATGTCGAGGATCTCGTCGGCGTCGGCGTCGAGGTGGGGGGCCAGGGAGCGGCGGCAGTGGATGCCGAAGGGCAGTCCGGCGTGTTCGGTGGTGATGGAGTGCCAGGGGCCGGCGGCGACGGCGACGAGGTAGGTGGAGATGAGGGGGGTGGGGGCGAGGGTCCAGCGGCCGTCGCCTCGGTGTTCGGCGATGCCGTTGCCGAGGACGGTCCAGCCTTCGGGGGCGGTGACGGCGAGTGCGAAGACGGATTTGAGGTCCGGCTGGTCGAACGCGGCGAAGACGCGCTGGACGTCCTCCATGAAGAGTTGGGTGTAGACGTAGGTCTCGCCGTCGGCTGGGTCGGTGAAGCGGTGCATGCCTTCGCCGGTGCGGGAGTAGCGCATGGCGGCGTCGACGCGCAGTTCGTGGGGGCCTGCGGTGAGGCCGGTGAGGGGGAAGCGGTTCTCGACGAGGTCGGCGGGGTCGAGGGGGTGTCCGTCGAGGCTGATCGAGCGGAGGGTGGCCGGTTTGAGTTCGACGAAGGTGTCTCCGGCCGCGGCTGCGGTGAACTGGATGACGGTGCGGGAGTCGAAGGTCTCCTCCCCCGTGGTCAGATCGAGGTCGATCGTGTACCGGTGTACGTCGAGGAACCGGGCTCGGGTCTGCGCTTCATCGCGCGTCAGTACGGACATGGCGTCCATGCTGCCGCACGGGGTGGACGGCGCGCGGGCGCGTTCTCGCAGGGCTGAGGGGCGCTCCGGGGCGTGGGGATGCGCGGGGGTGGGTCGGGCCGGGTCGGTGGCCGTCCTCGATGCGCCGTGGTGGTGGGGCGGGGCGGGGGTGTGCGCGGGAGGGTGGCGTGGGGTCCGGGGGTGGGCGCGGGGGCCGGTGGTTGGGGCGTCCGGGCGGTGGGCTCGGGGGCCGGTTCGGGGTGCGGGGCCGGGCGGTGGGGTGGGTGGGGACGGGCATGGCCGGGCCGGGATCGGGTGGTTCAAGTGACCTATGGTGGTGCGGTGTCAACAGGAAACGACGTGGTCGCGCGGAACCTTCGCGTCCTCAGGGAGCAGCGCGGCTTGTCGCTGGCCGAGCTCGCCCGGCAGGCCGGTCTGTCGAAGCAGAATCTGTCCAAGGTCGAGCAGGGCACGGGCAATCCCACCGTGGAGACGCTGTTCGCGGTGGCGGTGGCGCTGGGTGTGCCGGTGACGCGGTTGGTCGCGGAGCGCGAGCAGGTGATGACGGTGCGTCCGGGGGACGAGGCCGTCTGGCAGCGGCACGAGGGGTACGAGAGCCGCAGTCTGGATCACGTCTACGGTTCGGGTGTCATCGAGAACTACATCCTGCGCGTACGCGGCGAGGGTCGGTCCGCACCGCATCCGGTGGGCACGCTGGAGCATCTGTATGTGATCAGTGGGCGGGTCAGGGTGGGGCCGGAGGACGCCCCAGTGGAGCTGGGTGCGGGCGATTTCGTTCGGTTTCCCGGTGACCGTCCGCACCTGTACGCCTCGCTCGAGGGGAGGGAGAGCGTGGTGCATGTCGTGGTCAGTGTGCCCCGTGTCCAGCCGGGGACCGGCGGGGTGCGGGGCCGTACGCACGGGTCCGGGAGGGGCGCCCCGGCCCCGTGAGGCGCCGCCCGGGTGCGTTACGGTCCGCGGGTCGGGGCGGGGCGGGGTGTCCGGTCGGGTGGGTCGCACGGTCCGCCGCGGTGGAACGGTTCCGGCGGTGGAACGGCTCAGGCGGCGGCCTTCTGCCGGTTGGTTTCGGGCATTCCGCGGGGCCGCGGGCGGGTCGTCGCTCCGAGTTCCCTGGCGGCCTCGAACGCGACCCGGCGCAGTTCGGGGGCGATGCGTGTGGGGTCGAAGCGTCCCGTCGCTCCGGAGACGGAGATGGCGGCCACGGGTCGCCCGCCGGCCCCCATGACGGGGACGGCCACGCAGCAGACGCCGGGCAGGATCTCCTCGCGCTCGTGGGCGATCCCTTCGCGGCGGATCCGGGCGAGTTCGGCGCGGAGGTCCTCGGGGTCGGTCAGCGAGTTCGGCATCGGTGCGGGCAGTCCGTCGGCGATCGCCTGTTCGGCCGCGTCGTGGTCGAAGGCGAGGAGGGCCTTGCCGACGGCGGTGCAGGTGGCAGGCAGTCGCGAGCCGATCCGGGTGGGTGTGCGGGCGCGGCGGTGGCCGTGCAGTTTGTTGACGTACATGACGTCGGTGCGGTGCAGGATGGCCAGGTGCACGGTCTCCTGGGTGAGGACGTACAGCTCCGTGAGGAAGGGCAGCAGCCGTTCCTGGAGCATCAGCGGAGTGGGGCCGTAGACCCGACGGCCGATGTCGAAGAGCTGGGGGCCCAGGCGGTAGCTGCTGCCCACTCTTTCGACGACGTCGTTGCGCTGGAGGATGCCGAGCAGCCGGAACGCGGTCGATTTGGTCAGTCGGGTGCGGCGGGCGAGTTCGCTGACACCGACCTCGCGGTCCTCCTCGGCCAGCGACATCAGCAGGGTGAGCGCCTTGTCCACGGCGGTCTGCTGCTCACGAGGGGTGTCCGGGCCGGTGGCACCGGTGACATCGTCGATCGGGACACGGTCGAGCATGTTCGCCTCCGCACGTTCCTGGCGACCACTTCAGTGGACGTGCGTCCACTGTAGAGAACGGTTTGGCGTGTGTGAACAGTCAAGGGCAGGCAAAACAGAAATCGCGGTGCCACGTACGTCACAATCGGGCATACGGCCCAGTCGTTCCGTACGGGGCACCGCGATCGGTGCGTCCCGGGGCGCCGCCGGCGCGGCGCGGGTGTCACGGCCTGACGATCACCTTCCCGGTGACCTCGCCGTCGATCATGGCGCGGAAGCCGTCGTGGATGCCGGACAGCGGGATCTCCCGGTCGATCCGGGGCCGTATCCCGGCGCTCTCCATGAACCGCAGCAGCGCGACGAACTCCTGACGGGTCCCGCCGGTGGAGCCCAGCACCCGCTGCTGGAGGTAGAAGATCCGGTTCAGGTCGGCCGGCGGGTTGGCCCCGCTGGTCGCCCCGGCGACCACGACCGTGCCGCCCGGGCGCAGCGAGCGCAGCGAATGCGACCAGGTCGCCTCACCGACGGTCTCCACGACCACGTCGACCTTCTCCGGCAGCCGCTCCCCCGTGGCCTGCGCGAGGTGGGCCCCCATCTCCAGGGCCGCCGTGCGCTTGCGCTCCGAGCGACTGGTCGCGTAGACCCTGGCCCCGGCTGCACGGGCCAGGGTGATCGCCGCGGAGGCCACCCCGCCGCCGGCGCCCTGCACCAGCACCCGGTCGCCCGGCCGGATCCGGGCCTGGGTGAACAGCATCCGGTACGCCGTCAGCCAGGCGACGGGCAGGCACGCGGCCTCGGCGAAGGACAGCGACGCCGGCTTGGGGACGAGGTTGCGGCGCGGCACGCACAGCAGTTCGGCGAAGGCTCCGTCGTGCTTCTCCGACAGCAGGGCCCGTCCGGGGTCGAGGGTCTCGTCGCCCCCGCCCGCCTGGGGGTCGCCGATCACCGGGTGGATGACGACCTCGTTGCCGTCCTCGTCGTATCCGGCGGCGTCGCAGCCCAGCACCATCGGCAGCCGGTCGGCGGGGTGGCCGACGCCGCGCAGCGTCCAGATGTCGTGGTGGTTCAGCGCCGCCGCGACGACCTTGACCACGGCCCAGCCCTGCGGGGCCACCGGCTCGGGCACCTCGCGCAGTTCGAGCCCGCCGAGCGGGTCGGCGGGGTCCTGGCGTACGGCGACGGCGGCGAGCATCGGTCCTCCGGGCGTGTGGGGGTTCGACGGGGCGGTGCGCGGCGGCGCACCACGGCAACGCTCCGTGCCCGTCGCGCTCCGGGACAAGCGGGTGTGCCATGGGACGGCACGCCTGAGCCGCCCCGTACCCCGGGTCCGCCGGGCGGGAGCGTGGGGCCGGGACGTGACGCGGACGTGTTCCACAGGGCGGAACAGCGCGTGGCACGACCGCCCCCCGAGGGGGTCTGCTGTGAAGCGCCCGAACGGACCGTCGAGCCGTCCGGCCCTCGCCCGTACTCCCCGAACCGACCTGAAGGGACGGCCCGTCATGCAACTGAGCGGACTGGGATACTTCGGACTCCGAACCCGGCGTATCGACGAGTGGCGCACGTTCGCCGAGGACGTGCTCGGCCTGTCCGTGCGGACCACCGATGACGGGCTGCGGCTGCGCGCCGACGACCGCGCCTGGCGGATCGCCCTGCACGAGGCGGATGCCGAGGAGTTCGGCTACGTCGGCTGGGAGGTTCCGGGTCCTGCCGAACTCGCCGCGGCGGCCGCCGAGCTGGCGGAGGCCGGCGTCGAGGTCCGTCACGCGGACGAGGAGCTGCTGCGCGAACGGGACGTTCTGGGGCTCTTCCACATCGAGGACCCCGACGGGGTGCGGGTGGAGATCTTCTACGGTGCCCGCACCGCGACCACCCCGTTCGTCTCGCCGACCGGCGCCCGCTTCGTGACGGGTGAACAGGGCCTGGGCCATGTGGTGTTCTCCGTCGAGGACTACGCGGCGACGTTGCGGTTCTACACCGAGCTGCTCGGCTTCCGGCTCTCCGACTTCTGCGACCTCGGCCGCAAGCGGATCGCGTTCCTGCACACCAACCCCCGCCACCACTCGCTGGCGTTCGCCGGGCTCGTCATCGAGCCGGAGCGCAAGCCGCGCAAGGACGTGGAGCCGGGTGAGCTCTTCCACTTCATGCTGGAGGTCGACGCGCTCGACACGGTGGGCTACGCGTACGACCGCTGCCTGGACGGGGCGGCACCGCTCGCCCTGACGATCGGGCGGCACAGCAACGACCGGATGCTGTCCTTCTACGCGGTCACGCCGTCCGGCTTCGAGGTCGAGTACGGGCACGGAGCCATCACCGTCGACGACCCCTGGACCGCGACCCGGGTCGACGGCACCAGCCTGTGGGGACACCACCGCACGGCACGCCCGGCCGCCCCGGCCGCAAAGGAAGGAACGAAGGCATGAGCGAGCTGGGCCGCACCCCCGCCCCCGCGGTCGACGTCACCGGGTACTTCGACCTCGACAACGGTCTCGTCGACCGCACGATCTTCGGCGACGCCGCCCTCTACCAGCAGGAGTTGCGCCGCGTCTTCGCGCCGAGCTGGCTCTTCCTCGCCCACACCTCGCAGTTCCGCAGGCCGGGCGACTTCTTCACCACGTACATGGGTGAGGACCCGGTCATCGTGACCATGGACAAGGAACGGCGGATCCGCGCCTTCCTCAACGCCTGCCGTCACCGCGGCATGCGGGTCTGCCGGGCGGACGCCGGTGCGACCAAGGCGTTCACGTGCAGCTACCACGGCTGGGCGTACGACACCTCCGGCGCGCTGATCAACGTCCCGAACCGGGAGGGATATCCGGAGAGCTTCGACCAGAGCCGCTGGGGCCTGACCGAGGTGGCCCAGCTGGACACGTACCAGGGCCTGGTCTTCGCGACCTGGAACCCGGACGCGCCCCCGCTGACCGAGGCGCTCGGCGGGATGACCTGGTACATGGACGCCATGCTGGACCGTGACCCGGAAGGCACGGAGGTCATCGGCGGGGTCCACAAGTGGGTGCTGGAGGGCAACTGGAAGCTCGCCGCCGAGCAGTTCTCCTCCGACTGGTACCACGTGAACATCTCGCACGCCTCCGCGCTGATGGTCATGTCGCCCAGCGGCAAGGGCCCGAAGGCGGAGATCGTGCAGACCCCGGGACGCCAGTACACCGATCCGAACGGTCACGGCGCCGGTTTCCCGACCCACCCCAAGAGCCGTTTCGACGACCGGGTGGTGCACCAGTACTACGACTACGAGCAGCTGCGCGAGCGTCTGGGCGACGGCCGGGTCGAGGGTCCGATGACGACCGGGCACGCCAATATCTTCCCCAACTTCTCGTATCTGCCGGTCAACGGCAGCATCCGGGTCTGGCACCCGAAGGGGCCGGACAAGATGGAGGTCTGGGCCTGGACCATCGTCGACAAGTCGATGCCCGACGAGGTCAAGGACGCCCAGCGCCTGTACAACCTGCGCACCTTCGGGCCGACCGGCATCTTCGAGCAGGACGACGGCGAGAACTGGAGCGAGTGCCAGGCCACCGCGCACGGCTTCATGTCCGGCGGCATGACCCTCAACTACCAGATGGGCATCGGTACGGGCGCCGAGGACGGCATCCACCCCGGCACCACCGGACACCTGTACTCCGACGGGGCCGCCCGCGGCTTCTACACCCGCTGGCGCGACCTGATGAACACCCCGGCCTGGCACGAGAAGGCAGCTGACGAACGATGACCCCCAGCGAATCCACCGACACCGCGCTGACCTCCGTGCGCGTCGCCGCCGTCGGCGGCATCGAGGAGGGCGAAGCCCTCCGGGTGCCCGCCGAGCAGACCGGGCACCACGACGCCATCTCCGTCTTCCACGACGGCGGGGCGTACTACGCCCTCGACGACACCTGCTCGCACGGTCAGGCGTCCCTGGCCGACGGCTGGATCGAGGACGGCGAGGTCGAGTGCCCCCTGCACAGCGCCCGCTTCTGTCTCAGGTCCGGTGAGCCGCAGTGCATGCCGGCCACCCTCGCGGCCCGGACCCACCGGGTCGAGGTCGCCGACGGCGAGATCTGGCTGCACCCCGGTCAGGAGCCGACGTCGTGAAGAGGATCGCCGTGGTCGGTGCCGGGGTCTCCGCCCTGTCGACCTGCGACGCCCTGCGCGAGGGCGGCTTCGACGGCGAGATCGTCCTGCTGAGCGGCGAGGACGGGCTGCCCTACGACCGTCCTCCGCTGAGCAAGGACGTCCTGACCGGTGCCGTGACCACGCGGGACGGCATCGCCCTGCGGCCGGCCGACTGGTACGAGCAGCGGCGCGTCGAGCTCCGGACGGGCGCCGTCGTCACCGCCCTGCGCCCCGACGAGGGCGTGCTGGAACTGGCCGACGGCACCGAACTGACCGCCGACCGCATCGTGCTGGCCACCGGCGGCACCGCCCGCACCCTCCCGGTGCCCGGTGGCGACGACCCGGCCGTGCACACCCTGCGCACCTGGGACGAGGCGCAGCGGTTGCGGGCCCGGCTGGTGCCGGGCGCCCGGATCGCCGTCATCGGGGCCGGGCTCATCGGTGCCGAGACCGCGGCGGTGGCCACCGCGCTGGGCTGCGCCGTCACCCTGATCGACCCGGTGCCGGTGCCCCTGACCGCCGTCGTCGGCCCGGAGGTCGCCGGGGCGCTGCACGCCCGGCACCGCGCCGAAGGTGTCGAGGTCATCACCGGGGGCGTGGAGCGTATCGACCGCGCGCCCGGTGCCGAGGAGGTCGCCGTCACCGTGACGGGGCGCCCGGAGGCCGTCGGCGCCGACACCGTGGTCGTCGGCATCGGTATCCGCCCGGCGACCGCGCTGGCCGAGGCCGCGGGGCTCACCGTCGACAACGGCATCGTCGTCGACGCGGCCCAGCGCACCTCGCACCCGCGGATGTACGCGGTCGGCGACGTCGCCCGGCGGGCCGGCGACCCGGTGCGGCACGAGCACTGGGACGCCGCCCAGAACGGCGGCCGGGCCGCTGCCGCCGGACTGCTGGGAGCGGCCCCGCCGGCCCGGGGTGCCTCGTGGTTCTGGTCCGACCGCTACGGCAGCCGGCTGGAGGGGGTCGGTTCGATGGCCGACGCCGAGGAGACCGTCGTGAGGGGTGACATCGCCTCCGGTGCCTTCACCGTGTTCGGGCTGCGCGGCTCGGTGCTGGTCGCCGCCGCCGCGATCGACCGGCCCAGGGACATCAAGGCCGCCCAGCGTCTGATCGCCCGTGTCGTGCCCGTCTCCGCGGACCGGCTCACCGACCCGGCGACCGAGCTGCGCGCCCTGCTCCGCGGCTGAACCGGCCCCGCCCCGTACCCCCGCGCCCTTCTCCCCCGGCGCCGTAACGGCGTGTGCCGCCCACCGGCACACCCGCTCCCCGCACCCGCCGCCGTGCGATGGGATGGCCGACACAGCGCGGCACGCAAGGAGGATCCATGAGCATCCACACCACGGAGTCCGCCGCCGCCCTCTCGGGCGGGCCGGCCCTGGACGATCTGCTGCTCCACTTCGAGGTACAGCGCTTCTACACCCTCGAAGCCCATCTGCTCGACCAGCACCGGTTCGCCGACTGGCTGGAGCTGCTGGCCGACGACCTGCACTACTGGGCGCCCGTGCGCACCAACCGGCTGCGCCGCCAGCAGTCGCTCGCCGACGGTGCCCCCGGCGAGGTGGCGATCTTCGACGAGACGAAGGACAGCCTCGCCTGGCGCATCCGGCGCTTCGACTCCGGCATGGCCTGGGCCGAGGACCCGCCGTCGCGCACCCGGCACCTGGTCACCAACGTGGCCGTGCGCCCCGGCGACGAGGACGGCACGTACATCGCCGAGTCCGCCTTCCTCGTGTACCGCAACCGTCTGGAGCGCGAGGTCGATCTGTACGCGGGCGGGCGCACCGACGTGCTGCGCCGGGCCGCCGACGGCTCCTTGCAGGTGGCACGCCGTCACATCCTGCTCGATCAGAACGTGCTGCTCGCCAAGAACATCAGCACCTTCCTCTGACCGGTCGGCGCCCCTGTTCCGGCGGGCGCCCGGTCCGCCGTCCCGCATTCCCGAAACCTCGCACCATCTGGAGTTCCCCGTGGCCCCTGCCCGCGACGACGACGCCGTACGGCCCGAGATCGTCACCCACACCGTTCACACCTCGCTGGGGCCGGTCTCGGTCAGTGAGGCGGGCGAAGGCCCGGTGCTCGTGATGCTGCACGGGGGCGGGCCGGGGGCCGACGGTCTGGCCAACTACCGGCACAACCTCGCCGCGCTCGCCCCGCACTTCCGGGTCGTCCTGCCCGACCAGCCGGGCTTCGGCGGCAGTTACCGCCCGACCGGGGAGGATCTCGACGCCCGTTCCATCACCGAGATCACCGTGGACGCCGTGCTGCAGGCCCTGGACGGCCTCGGGGTCGAGCGCTTCCACCTGCTGGGCAACAGTCTCGGTGGCGCGGCAGCGCTCGCTCTCGCCCTCGCCGTCCCCGAGCGGGTGGAGAAGCTGGTGCTGATGGCGCCCGGTGGCGGTTGGCTGCCGTTCGGCCCCACCCCCACCGAGGGGCAGAAGGCGATGTTCCGTTACTACAACGGCGAAGGCCCGACGGTGAAGAAGATGCGGGACTTCATCCGTGTCATGACGGCCGAGCCGAAGCGGTGGGAGGACACCGTCCAGGCCCGTTACGAGGCGTCCCTGGACCCGAGCCACATCGAGTTCTACCACCGGTACAACGCGGCGTTCGCCAAGCGGCACGGCATGGACCCGCTCTGGCGCGACGTGCACCGGATCAAGGCCCCGACCCTGCTGCTGTGGGGCCGCGACGACCGGACCATCACCCTGGACGGCGCGCAGCTCATGCTCAAGCAGATCCGGGACGTCCAGTTGCACGTCTTCGGCGGCTGCGGTCACTGGGTGCAGTTGGAGCGGCAGGCCGAGTTCGAGCGTCTCGTCACCGACTTCCTCCAGGAGCGCTGAGTCATGGCCGAGCCCGTACCGAACACCGCGTGCCCCTCCGCCGGGGGCTGGCTGGCCGGAGACGTCACGCTGATCACGGGGGGAGCGAGCGGTCTCGGCCGGGCCGTCGCGCTGCGCTATCTCGCCGAGGGCGCGTCGGTGGCCGTTCTGGACCGGGACGCCGCGCAGCTCGGGGCGCTGGTCGAGGCCGCGGGAGAGCACGCGGACCGGGTGCTGCCGATCTCCGGTGACGTACGCTCGACGGAGGATCTGCACGGAGCGGTCGCGGGGACCGTCGAGCGGTTCGGCAGACTGGACGTCCTGGTGCCCAACGCCGGGATCTGGGACTACCACCGCAGCCTCACCCGGCTCTCGGGCGCGGAGCTGGCCGAGGCGTTCGACGAGGTCTTCTCCGTCAACGTCAAGGGCTATCTCCTCGCCGTGGAGGCGGCCTGGCGGGAGCTGATCAAGACCAGAGGCAGCATCATCATGACGCTCTCCAATTCGTCCTTCCACACCAATGGCGGCGGCCCGGTCTACACCGCGAGCAAGCACGCCTGTCTCGGCCTGGTCCGCGAGTTCGCCTATGAACTCGCCCCCAAGGTCCGGGTCAACGGTGTCGCCTGCGGCGGGATGCGCACCCGGCTGCGCGGTCCGGAGAGCCTGGGGCTGGAGGAGCGCAGGATCGAGGACTCGTTCGCCCGTGCCGAGGCCGCCGGCGCCCGTCCGCACGTGCCGCTGTACGAGGCGAGCGTGGAGCCGGAGGACTTCACCGGGACGTACGTCCTGCTGGCCTCCCGCCGCGACAGCGGCAACATCACCGGTGCCGTGGTGCCCGTCGACGGCGGTATCGCCGTGCGCGGATTCCGCAGCGCGGCCGGTGGCAGCGACCTCTGAGCCCGCTCCGAGGCGCCCCACCGCTTGCGCGCCCTCTTCACGTCCTCCCTTCACGCCCCCCTTGCCGACAGCCACCGAAGGAGCCGTTCGGGTCATGGTCGACATCAGTCCCGCTGCCGCCGTGCAACGCAGAGCCCAGTACGACGCAGCCGCCACCGCCCTCGTCTACGAGGGCAGGAACGTCACCGCGGGCGCTCTCGCCACCACCGTGAGCCGGCTGGCCGCGGGCCTCGCGGCACGGGGGCTGCGGCGTGGTGACCGGGTGGCGTATCTGGGGCTCAACAGCGTCACCCTGTTCGAGGCACTGCTGGCCGCCGGCCATCTCGGTGCGGTGTTCGTGCCGGTCAACCACCGTCTCGCGGCCGACGAGGTGCGGCACATCCTCGCCGACTCCGGTGCCCACACGCTGATCGTGGAGGAGAGCCACCGGGCGCTGGCCGAGTCGATCCTCGCGGAGATCCCGGTGCGTCGACCCGTCCTCGTCGACACGGACCCCGCGTGCCCGGCCGCGCCCGCCCCGCCCGCCGTGTGGACGCTGCTGTCGGAACTGCTGTCGGCCGACGCGGGACGGCCGACCGCCGTGCCACTGTGCGACGACGACCTGGCGGCGCTGATGTACACGTCGGGGACGACGGGCCGTCCCAAGGGCGTCATGCTCACGCACGGCAATCTGTGGTGGAACGCGGTCAACGTGGACTCCATGGTCGACACCCGCCCCGACGACGTGAACCTGGCCGTCGCCCCGCTGTTCCACATCGGCGGGCTGAACGCCCTCACGCTGCGCGCCCTCACCCGTGGCGGCACGGTCGTCGTGCGTCGTGCCTTCGACCCCGCGCAGTGTCTGGCCGACCTGGTGGAGCACCGGGTGACGAGCATCTTCGCGGTGCCCGCCATGTTCGCGGCGATGACCCACGTGCCGGGGTTCGCCGAGGCGGACCTCTCCGCGCTGCGGGCGGTCATCGTGGCGGGCGCGGCCGTACCGCCGCAGCTCATCAAGGACTACGCCCACGCCCACGGGGTGCTTCTCCAGCAGGCGTGGGGCCTGACCGAGACCGCACCGTTCGCCACCTACCTCCCGGCGGCGCTCACTCTGGAGAAGACCGGTTCGGCTGGGCTTCCGATGCCTTACACGGAGGTGTGCCTGATGGCTCCGGGGCGGGGCGGAGTCATCGAGGAGCCCGAGGTGCGCGGTGAGATCTGCGTGCGTGGCCCCAACGTCGTCAGTGGTTACTGGAACAACCAGGCGGCCACCCGTGAGGCCTTCGACGACGCGGGCTGGTTCCACAGCGGCGACATCGGTTACCGGGACAAGGACGGCCACTACTTCATCGTCGACCGCCTCAAGGACATGATCATCAGCGGTGGGGAGAACGTCTATCCCGCCGAGGTCGAGCGGGTGCTCAGCGCCTTTCCCGGTGTCCTCGAAGTCGCCGTCGTGGGGGTGCCGGACCCCAAGTGGGGCGAGACCGTCGTCGCGGTCCTGGTCTGTGAGGCGGGCGTCGAGCCGTCGTTGGAGGAGGTGCGCGACTTCGCCGGCCGTCAGCTGGCCCGGTACAAACTGCCCACCCGTCTGATGGTCGCCCCGGAGCTTCCCCGCAACGCGGGCGGCAAGCTGCTCAAGCCCCGGGTGCGCGACTTCGTCCTCCACCGGACCACGGACGTTCCGGACTGATCCGCGCGTCGGGTGGAACGGCGGCCGGTGCGCCCGCCGCCGCTCCACGCCCGCCCGCCCCCGTTTCCCTGTCCCCCGCGGAAGGCCGCCGATGTTCCCCCACAGCACGAGTCACAGCCCGGAGCCGGTGCCCGCTCTTCCCGCCGCCGTCGGCGGGTGGACGCTGCGGCCCGCACCGTCCACACCCGTGGACGGCGGCCTTCCGCTGCCCGCCACCGCCCGCGCGTACTCCGTACTGCGCGGCGGGTCCGCACCCGCGTTCCGGGTGGAGGTCCAGCGGGTGCTGAGCCATCCGTTGCGCGGCTGCTACCCGGTGGGCGCCCGTGACCTGCTGCTCTCTCTCCTGCCGCTCTCCGCGCGGTCCGAGCCGGAGGCGGCCGCGCTGCTGGACGCGCTCGCCCGGGCGCTCTTCGGCGCCGATCCGCGCTGCCGTCGCGTCATGGCGGCCCCGGACGCCGACGACGTCCCCGCCCTGGAGCGGTACGCCGCGGGGCACTTCCGTCCGGTCGCCGAGGCCGATCTGCGCGAACGCACCGTGACCCTGATGGTGGTGGAGCCTTCGCGGGTCACCGAGGTCTCCACCGCCCTGGACGACATGCCGCACTGACCCGCCGCGCGCACCGGGTGCGGACGGGTCAGGCCCGCGCACCGGATGCGGCCCGTCAGGCCCGCGTGCCGCCGTTCGCCGATTCGCCCGCGAGGTTCGCCGATTCATCCGCGATCCGCTCGTGGTGGCGGATGACCTCCGCGACGATGAAGTTCAGCAGTTTCTCCGCGAAGGAGGGGTCCAGCCGCGCGCTCTCCGCCAGCTGCCTCAGCCGGGCGATCTGCCGGCTCTCACGGGCCGGGTCGGCCGGGGGCATCTGGTGGGCGGCCTTGAGGCGGCCGACCTGCTGGGTGCACTTGAAGCGCTCGGCGAGCATGTGGACGACCGCCGCGTCGATGTTGTCGATGCTCTCGCGCAGCCGGTTCAGTTCCGCGCTCACGGACTCGTCGATGTCCTTCATGGTCATGGTCAGCGAGCTTAGCCCGGCCTCCCCCGGGCGGACCGCCCCGTCTCACCAGCCGTACGGCTCCGCCCCGGCACCGCGCCGCGGGCCGGCCGGCGGGGCTCAGCGCGCCGAACCGAACGGGGGGATCCTCGGCACGTTCCCGGGATCCGGCACCTGGTCGCTCCAGCCGCCCGGCACGTTGCGGCCCTGCTGTTCGCGGAACCGGACCGGTGCGACGCCGACCCTTCGGGCGAAGAGCCGGGAGAAGTACGCCGGGTCGTCGTAGCCCACGCGCCGGGCCACCGCGGCGACCGGGAGGTCCGTGGCGACGAGGAGTTCCTTGGCGCGCCCGAGCCGGATGCCGAGGAGGTAGTCCTTGGGGCTGCAGCCCGCTCCGCGCCGCACCGCCGTGCGCAGTTCGGCGGGTGTCATCCCGTGCCGGGCGGCGTGCTCGGCCACGGACAGCGGCTGGAAGGCGTCGCGGGCGAGGGCCTGGAGCACCGGGTCGCCGTCGGGGCTGACGTCGGCGCGGGCCCGGCGCAGGGAGACGAGGAGTTCATGGACGGCGGCGCCGGTCTCGACCTCCAGCAGCGGGTTGTCGCGCCGGGCGGCCCGTACCATCCGGCCCACCGCCGCGCGGGGCCCGGCCGTGTCGGCCAGCGGGACGAGCGGGCGCTCGGGTTCGATGTAGCCGAGTTCGGTGTACGTGGCGGTGGCGGGGCCGGTGAAGTCGACGAAGCTCTCGTCCCAGCCGGTGCCCGGGTCGGCGCCGTAGTGGTGCGGGGTGCCGGGGGTCAGCCAGATCAGGCTGGGCGCGACGACGGGTATCCGGCGGCCGTCGGGCCCGCCGAACCAGCCGCTGCCGGAGTGGACGACGACGGCCACATGATGGTCCAGGGTGCGCGGGCCGACCGTCGGCAGGGCTCCGTGCTGGAGCCCCACGCCCAGGCAGACGAGCCCCAGCCGGTGGTGGAGCGGGCTGGGGGTGAAGAAGCGCATCCAGGTGTGGTACATCGGCCTTTCTTTCCTCCCCCTCTCGTGCTGCCTGTCCGGTCGTTCCCGCCGCCTCCGTCCGGTCCCTTTTCCGTTCGGTCCCGGTCCCGGTTCTGTCCGGTCCGGTCCGGGGCCGGTCCCGTTTCCGTCTCCGGTCCGGGGCCCGGTCCCGGCCCGTCCGGCTTCGGGCCCGTCCGGACATCGTGCCTGGTCGGACATCCTGCCTGGTCGAGCACCGGTCCGAACAATTGTGTCCAAACAGCCCTGATCTTTGTCCATGGACCGGCCGCGCACCAGGGGGCGATGCTGGGCTGCGACATTCCTCCCGGGTTCGCCCGCTCCGTGGCGCGTGCCCTCGTGCGACGATCGGCGCGCTTCGCCGGGACCGCACGCACAGGAGACTACGAGCACGATGGCTGACTTCACCGTGGGGGACGACCACTTCCGGCTCGACGGGAAGCCCGTACGGCTGCTGTCGGGTGCCCTGCACTACTTCCGGGTCCACGAGGCCCAGTGGGACCACCGGCTGGCCATGCTGCGGGCCATGGGGCTGAACTGCGTCGAGACGTACGTGCCGTGGAACCTCCACGAGCCGCGTCCCGGCCGTTACCGGGACGTGGAGACGCTGGGCCGGTTCCTGGACGCGGCGCGGCGGGCCGGGCTGTGGGCGATCGTCCGCCCGGGCCCGTACATCTGCGCGGAGTGGGAGAACGGGGGGCTGCCGGTCTGGGTGACCGGGCGGTTCGGGCGCCGGGTGCGGACCCGTGACGAGGAGTACCTGGCCGCGGTGGAGCGGTGGTTCTCGATGCTGCTGCCGCAGGTGGTGCAACGGCAGATCGACCGCGGCGGCCCGGTGATCATGGTTCAGGCGGAGAACGAGTACGGGAGCTACGGCACCGATCAGGTCTATCTCCGGCGGATCGCCGGGATGCTGCGCGAGCACGGGGTGGCCGTTCCCCTGTTCACCTCCGACGGGCCCGAGGACCACATGCTCACCGGTGGTTCCGTGCCGGGGCTGCTCGCCACGGCGAACTTCGGTTCGGGGGCGCGCGAGGCTTTCGAGGTGCTGCGCCGCCATCAGCCGAAGGGGCCGCTGATGTGCATGGAGTTCTGGTGCGGGTGGTTCGATCACTGGGGTGCCGAGCCGGTCGTGCGCGATCCGGAGGAGTCCGCCCGCGCGTTGCGGGAGATCCTGGAGTGCGGGGCGTCGGTGAACATCTACATGGCGCACGGCGGGACGAACTTCGCCGGGTGGGCCGGGGCCAACCGTTCCGGTCCGTTCCAGGACCAGGGCTACCTGCCGACGGTGACGTCGTACGACTACGACGCGCCGATCGACGAGTACGGCCGCCCCACCGAGAAGTTCTGGCGGTTCCGCGAGGTGCTGGCCGAGTACGCGGACGGGCCGCTTCCGGAGCTTCCGCCGGAGCCCACCCCGCTGGCCGCCCCGGTGCGCGCGGAGTTGACCGAATGGGCCCCGCTCTCCGCCGTGCTGGAGGCGCTGGGCGACGAGGAGCCGGCACCGTCGGGGGTTCCGCCGACGTTCGAGGAGCTCGGGGTCGACCGGGGTCTGGTGCGCTACCGGGTCGGTGTGCCGGGTCCGCGCATCCCGTACGCCCTGGCGGCGGTGGGGCTCCGGGACCGGGCCGTGGTGTACGTGGACGGTGTCCGGGCGGGGGTGCTGAGCGAGGAGAACACGGCCCTGGACGAGCCGGTGGCCGGGCCCGCCGAGATCGAGCTGTGGGTGGAATCGCTGGGCCGCGTCAACTACGGGCCGCGGCTCGGCGAGCCCAAGGGGATCACGGGCGGGGTGCTGCACGAGCGGCAGTACCTGCACGGGGTGCGGGCGCGGGCGCTGCGGCTGGAGGCGTTCGAGGAGCCGGACGCGCCGGCCGGGGTGGCCTTCCAGGACGTCCGGTCGGCCGGGGACGCCGGGGAGGCGGGTCGTACCGGGCTGTTCCGGGGAACGTTCGAGGTCGCGGACGCGGCGGGCACGGGGCACGCGGGGCTCGAACTGCCGGGCTGGGCGCGGGGGTTCGTGTGGGTGAATGGCTTCGGCCTGGGGCGTTACCGGTCGGTCGGCCCACAGCGGACGCTGTATGTGCCGGGCCCGGTGCTGCGGGAGGGCGCCAACGAGGTGTGGGTGCTGGAACTGGAGGACGCGGGCGCCCCGTACGCGGAACTGGGTCCGGGGGTGCCCGTCCGTACCGCGGGCACCCCCGGGGACGCCCGGGTGTGAGCCGGGTCCGGAACGCGGAACCGGACCGGACGGGGCGCCGCACCGGACCGGACGGTGAACCGGCCCCGAGGGGGCATGGGGCCGGTTCACCGGACCGGTCGCACCGGTCCGGGCCGGTTCCGGCGGGACCGGATCGGAGTCCCGCCTCCCGGCCCGGAGTCACAGGCTCCGGGTCAGGAGGCTCCGACCCCCGTCCGGAGGCTCCGACCCCCGTCAGGAGGCTCCGACCGTCGCGCCCCAGGCCCCGGCCACCGTGCTCCGGCAGCCGGGATCCAGGATCCGGGTCAGAGCGTGGACGCGGCGGAGGCGATGCCGGACGCGAAGGTCGAGACCTCGGTGTAGACGCCCGGGTAGCCGCGCCGGGCGCAGCCGTTGCCCCAGCTGACGATGCCGACCTGGATCCAGGCCCCGGCGTTGTCCTTGCGGAACATGGGGCCGCCGGAGTCGCCCTGGCAGGTGTCCACGCCGCCGGTGTCGACCAGGCCGGCGCAGATCTCCTCGCCGGGGACGAGGTCGCCGCCGTACGCGGCCTGGCACTGGGCGTCGGAGACGAACGGCACGGTGGCCTTGAGCAGGTAGCGCTGCTGCCCGCCGCCCTCGGTGGCCGCGCCCCAGCCCGCGATGGTGAAGGTGCCGTTGTTGTACGCGGTGCTGGTGGCGATCTTGAGAGTGGGCAGGTCGATCGGCTTGGCCAGCTTGATCAGCGCCCAGTCCTTGCCGATGCCGTTGTAGCCGGGGGCCTGGAGGACCTTGGTGGACCTGACCTTGATGGCGCTGGACGACTGCAGGTCGACGACGCCGGCGGTGGCGGTGATGGAGGTGTCGTTGCCCGATCCGTCCACGCAGTGCGCGGCGGTGAGCACGATGTCCTTGGCGTAGAGAGCGCCGCCGCAGCCCATCGACAGCCGGACCATGAACGGGAACTCGCCCTGGGCGGCACGGGTCCCGCCGACGACGGGCGCGGGCGCCGCCGAGGCTCCGGCGGGCTGGAGGCTGAAGGCCGCGAGGGCCACGGCGGCCATGACGGAACATCTTTTCAGGGCACGCAGAAGCTGCTTCAAGGGAATGCCTTCTTTCGTGGGGGGTGCTTGTGGGGGGTGCCTGTGGGGTGCTCTCACCGAGGGGTCCGTGAGGGACCTCCCCGGGATCTCGCGGGGTGTGCCGCCCTCGCCCGGGGTCCGGCGCACACGGGCGAGGACACCCGGATGGTCATGCTCCCGACAAAGGCGTGCTTGGGGATTATCGAGAAGCGAT
This sequence comes from Streptomyces sp. NPDC052042, assembly GCF_044548345.1. Taxonomy (NCBI): domain Bacteria; kingdom Bacillati; phylum Actinomycetota; class Actinomycetes; order Kitasatosporales; family Streptomycetaceae; genus Streptomyces; species Streptomyces sp. NPDC052042. Next base: position 235,428 of record NZ_JBIUBU010000001.1, read on the forward strand.
CACGACCTCCACAAGGCTCGCTTTTCGGCCAAGATCAGCAGTGTCCTCGCGGTTACAGTGGAGGCCGGTCGGACGCGCCCGGACCGGGGCGGGCCCACGGCGGGCGGGAAACAGACCCGTGGCGGACGGGGGTGGCACGTGGCGGACAACGGTCGGCGCGGTGGCCGGGCCGGCGGCCCGGTCGTCCACGGCTTTCCCCATCTCGGCACCGTGCGGTCCGCGATCACGGCGCTGTACCGGAGGCTGTCGTACGACGGGGTGCGGAGTTACGCCACGAGTCTGGCCCCGGTCGATGTCGCCTTCTTCGACCACGACGACCTGCACCTCGGGGCCCAGCGGGTGGCCCGGGCCGTGGTCCAGCACCTGCGCCTGCCGGATGCCCGGATGATCGTCGCCTTCCGCACGACGGAACACGCGGCAACCGTCGAACTCACCGCGGGGCCCGAGTACTTCATCGAACTCAACGACCGCTTCCGCACCCATCGCAGGGATGTCGGCGCCGCTCTCGCGCACGAGATCACGCATGTGCTGCTGCACCGTCTCGGCCTGGAGTTCCCGCAGACGCCGGACAACGAGATCCTCACCGACACCGTGACGACGTACCTGGGCGCCGGCTGGCTGCTGCTGGACGCCTTCCGCGAGGACGCCCTCTCCAGCCAGAAGCTCGGCTACCTCACCCCGGAGGAGTTCGGGTACGTCCTCGCCAAACGGGCGTTCGCCTTCGACGAGGACCCCTCCCCGTGGTTCACCAGCCCGCAGGCGTACACGGCCTACGTGAAAGGGCGCGCACAGGCCCTGCGCGACCTGAGGCAACCGCCCCTCGCCGCCGCTCCATGGGCGGCCCGTCGCCGCTACGCCAGGGACCGGCGTGACGCCCTGGAGTCCTCGGGGACGCCCCCACCGCCGGCCCCCGCCGCCGTGTACACCTTCGAACACGATCCGCGGGGCGTACGGGTCTCCTTCCCGTGTCCGGCCTGCCACCAGCGCATCCGTGTTCCGGTGCGCGGCCGGATGCGAGCCCGCTGCGGGCTGTGCCGAACGGTCCTGGACTGCGACACCTGAGCTCCACCCGCCGTACGGAGGCTCGTACCCGGCCCGCGCCCCCACCTCCCGCGGTCTCCCAGCCACCGCCCGTACGGGGCCGGACCGGTGCGCCGGCCCCGCGCGTCCGCGGGTGCGGCCCGTGGCCCTACCTCGCCCCGTACACCGGACGCGGCGCCTCCGCCCGGGCGAGGAGCCGGCGTGCCGCCCCTCCCGCCTCGACCGGCGCCCAACGGACCCCCAGGTCCACGGTGGGGCCGGGCCGCCAGCCCTCCATGACCGTGATGCGCCCGGCCTCCACCTCGAAGACCCGCCCGGTCACCCCGTCGCTCGCGGCCGAGCCGAGCCACACCACCAGGGGGGACACGTTCTCGGGCGCCATCGCGTCGAACTCCCCCTCCGGCGGCGCCGCCATGGTCTCGGCGAACGTCCGCTCGGTCATCCGGGTCCGGGCCGCCGGGGCGATCGCGTTGACCTGGACCCCGTACCGCCCCAACTCCGCCGCGGCGACCAGGGTCAGCCCCACGATGCCCGCCTTCGCGGCGGAGTAGTTGCCCTGACCCACGCTGCCGAGCAGCCCCGCGCCCGAAGCGGTGTTGATCACCCGGGCCTCCGGCGCGCGGCCCGCCTTCGCCTCCGCCCGCCAGTGCGCGGCCGCCCGCCGCAGCGGCAGGAAGTGGCCCTTGAGATGGACCCGCATCACCGCGTCCCAGTCGTCCTCGTCCAGATTGACCAGCATCCGGTCGCGCAGGAACCCGGCGTTGTTGACCAGGGTGTCCAGCCGCCCGAAGGCGTCCAGCGCGGTGGCGACCAGTGAGGCGGCACCGTGCGTGGTGGCGATGTCGCCGGTGTGGGCGACCGCCACGCCGCCCGCCGCCGTGATCTCGTCGGCCACCCGCCGGGCCGGTCCGTCCGATCCTCCCGCCCCGTCCGCGCCGACGCCGAGGTCGTTGACCACGACCTTCGCCCCCTCGGCGGCGAAGGCGAGCGCATGGGCCCGGCCGAGGCCGCGGCCGGCACCGGTCACGACCACCACCCGTCCGGCGCACAGCCCCCCGCCCGCTCCCCCGGACCGTGCCCCACCGTCCCCGTCCCCACCCCTGTTTGTGGTCATCACACATCTCCCTGCCGGCGGTTGCCTGTTGGCGATGCGGAGGTCGGCTGCTACCTTCCACACCTAACAAATGTTTGGTGGAAAGGTAGCTGATCGGCTCATGGGTGTCTCCACCACGGATCCGGCCGAGGGCGTCCGCCTCGTCACGGTCGACCACCCGCCCGTCAACGCGCTCCCCGTGCGCGGCTGGTACGAGCTCGCCGACGCCCTGCGTGCGGCGGGCCGCGACCCGGGGGCCCGCTGTATCGTGCTGGCCGCCCGGGGGCGCGGGTTCAACGCGGGGGTCGACATCAAGGAGATGCAGCGCGATCCCGGTCACGGCGCCCTGATCGGCGCCAATCGGGGCTGCTACGAAGCGTTCTCGGCGGTGTACGAGTGCGAGGTCCCGGTCGTCGCCGCGGTGCACGGCTTCTGCCTCGGCGGCGGCATCGGCCTCGTCGGCAACGCGGACGCGATCGTGGCGAGCGAGGACGCCACGTTCGGCCTGCCCGAGCTGGACCGGGGTGCTCTGGGCGCGGCGACCCATCTCGCCCGGCTCGTGCCGCAGCATCTGATGCGCGCGCTGTACTACACCTCGCGCACCGTCACCGCCGCCCAGTTGCAGGCCCACGGATCGGTATGGAAGGTCGTCCCGCGCGGCGAACTGCTGGACGCGGCGATGGACTTGGCCCAGGAGATCGCGGCCAAGGACGGACGGCTGATCCGGCTGGCCAAGGCCGCCATCAACGGCATCGACCCCGTCGACGTCCGCCGCAGCTACCGCTTCGAACAGGGCTTCACCTTCGAGGCCGGTCTCAGCGGGGTCGCCGACCGGATCCGCGACACCTTCGGCAGGGAGGAACGACCGTGACCGACACCCGAACCGACACCGTGACCGGAGCCAGGGCGGGAACGGGAACCGGAGACGGAATCAGGACGGACACCGGCACCGAGGCCGTGACCACCGCCGGCTCCGACCTGAGAACCGACAAGACCATGACCGCGCGCGAGGTCGTCTCCCGCCTCTCCAGCGGAATGACGATCGGCATCGGCGGCTGGGGCTCGCGCCGCAAACCCATGGCCCTGGTCCGGGAGTTGCTGCGCTCCGAGGTCACCGGCCTCACCGTGGTCGCGTACGGCGGCCCCGACGTCGGCCTGCTCGCCGCCGCCGGGAGGATCCGCAGGCTGGTCACGGCGTTCGTGACGCTCGACTCGATCCCGCTCGAACCGCACTTCGGGGCGGCCCGCCGGCGCGGCGCGTTCGAACTGATGGAGCTCGACGAGGCCATGCTGATGTGGGGGCTGCACGCCGCCGCGAACCGGCTGCCGTTCCTCCCGGTCCGGGCCGGTATCGGCTCGGACGTGATGCGGGTCAACCCCGGTCTGCGCACGGTCGCTTCGCCGTACGACGACGGCGAGGAGTTCGTCGCGATGCCCGCCCTGCGGATGGACGCGGCGCTGGTCCACGTGAACCGCGCCGACCGGTTCGGCAACGGCCAGTACCTGGGCCCCGACCCGTACTTCGACGACCTGTTCTGCGAGGCCGCCGAAACCGCCTATGTCTCCTGCGAACGCCTCGTGGACACGGCCGAGTTGACGCAGGAGGCCGCCCCGCAGACCTTGCTCGTGAAGCGGCACTACGTCACCGGGGTCGTCGAGACCCCGCACGGCGCGCACTTCACCTCCTGCGCCCCCGACCACCCCCGCGACGAGGCGTTCCAGAAGGCCTACGCCACCGCCGCCACCGATCCCGCCGCCTGGGCCGAGTTCACCCACCGCTTCCTGCCCGCGCACGGCGACGAGAAGAGCTACCGGGAAGCCGTCCGGACCTGGCACGAGGAGCACCAGTGACCAACGACCGCACCGCGCACCGCGCCGCAGACCGCGCCACCGCCCCTACCGCCGCCGACGGCTCCCCCGCCGACCGGGCCGAGTACTGCGTGATCGCCTGCGCCGAAACCTGGCGCGGCGACGGCGAGGTGCTGGCCAGCCCGATGGGGGTCGTCCCGTCCATCGGCGCACGGCTCGCCCGGCTCACCTTCGCCCCCGATCTGCTGCTGACCGACGGCGAGGCACTGATCGTCGGCCCGGACGGCGTGACGGAGGGCTGGCTGCCCTACCGGCAACACCTCGCCATGGTCACGGGCGGCAGGCGCCATGTGATGATGGGCGCGAGCCAACTCGACCGGTACGGCAACCAGAACATCTCCTGCATCGGAGACTGGCACCGGCCCCACCGCCAGTTGCTCGGGGTACGCGGCGCCCCGGTCAACTCCATCAATAATCCGGTCAGTTACTGGGTTCCCCGGCACTCCCCCAGGGTCTTCGTCGAACGCGTCGACATGGTCTGCGGTGTGGGGTACGACCGTGCCGCCGCGGCCGGCCCCCCGGCGCTGCGCCACCACCGCGTCCGGCGCGTGGTCACCGATCTCGCCGTCCTCGACTTCGCGACCCCGGACCACTCGATGCGCCTGGCCTCGCTGCATCCCGGGGTCACCGTCGAACAGGTCCGCGCGGCCACCGGTTTCGCGCTCGCCGTCGCCGACGGCGGCGTCCCGACCACCCGGGAGCCCACCGCCGTGGAGCTGCGCCTGATCCGCGAGGTCATCGATCCGGAGGGGGCCCGCGACCGCGAGGTGCGGGTCTGATGCGGACCGCGCTCACCGACCTCGTCGGCGTCCGTCACCCCGTCGTCCAGACCGCTATGGGCTGGGTGGCGGGCCCCCGGCTGGTCTCCGCCACGGCCCGTGCCGGGGCGCTCGGCATCCTGGCGTCCGCGACGATGACCACGGAGCGGCTGCGGGCGGCGGTGCGCGAGGTCAGGTCCCGTACGGACGAGCCGTTCGGGGTCAATCTGCGCGCCGACGCCGGGGACGCCCGGGAGCGGGTACGGATCATCATCGACGAGGGCGTGCGGGTGGCGTCCTTCGCGCTGGCCCCCTCGAAGGACCTCATCGCCGAGCTGAAGGACGCGGGGGTGGTCGTCATCCCGTCGGTCGGCGCCCGGCGCCATGCGGAGAAGGTCGCGGCATGGGGTGCGGACGCGGTGATCGTGCAGGGCGGCGAGGGCGGCGGCCACACCGGCGACGTCGCGACCACCGTGCTGCTGCCGCAGGTGGTCGACGCGGTGGACATCCCGGTGGTCGCGGCGGGCGGCTTCCACGACGGGCGGGGTCTGGTCGCGGCGCTGGCGTACGGGGCGGCGGGCATCGCCATGGGCACCCGGTTCCTGCTGACCTCGGACTCGACGGTGCCGGACGCGGTGAAGGCGCGCTATCTGGCGGCGGGTGTCAGGGACATCGCGGTGACCACCGCGGTGGACGGGCTGCCGCACCGGATGCTGCGCACCGAGATGGTCGCCGCGCTGGAGGGCGCGGGCCGCGTGCGGGCCCTGGCCCAGGCTGTGCGCCGGGCGGCGGGCTTCCGGCGGGTCTCCGGCCTCGGCTGGTCCCGGATGGTGCGCGACGGTCTCGCGATGCGGCGCGGCAGGGACCTGTCCTGGAGCCAGGTCCTGCTGGCCGCCAACACCCCGATGCTGCTGAAAGCCTCCATGGTCGACGGCCGCACCGATCTCGGTGTGATGGCGTCGGGGCAGGTGGCCGGGGTGATCGAGGACCTGCCGAGCTGTGCGGAGCTGGTGGAGCGGGTGATGGCGGAGGCACAGGCGGCCCTGGGTACGGTGTCACGCGCCCTGGCCGCGTCCCCGGAGGTGCCGCCCCGGTGAGCGCCGTCGAGGGGCGGCGGAACGGCGGCGGGCACGGCCGCTCGGCCCGTCGGCCGCCGCGACCGGCCGGCGCCCCGGCGCCCGGGCCCGGTCGCGGGCCTGGTTCCGGACCCGGTCGCGGGCCCGGCCCGGAGCTGCACGGGACGCCCGGCCCGGGGCCATGGAAACAGCGCGGGCCGGGGCCCGCACCGTGAAGGCACGGGCCCCGGCCGTAGGGCGCGCGTCCGACGGATCAGGCCGGAACGATGTTCTCCGCCTGCGGGCCCTTCTGGCCCTGCGTCACGTCGAACGAGACCTTCTGGCCCTCGTGGAGCTCACGAAAACCGTTCGAGGTGATGTTGGAGTAGTGGGCGAAGACGTCGGCGCCGCCGCCGTCCTGCTCGATGAACCCGTATCCCTTTTCCGAGTTGAACCACTTTACGGTTCCGGTGGCCATGCCAATCTCCTCAACAGGTGCAGTGCCGGACATCCGCAGGTCACGGATTCCGAGTCGCCGCATTGAGCCCCATCCGGAGAAAGACCGGAAAACAGTAATGCGCCCGACGAAGCATTCCCGTCAGGCGCACATCATGTCCATGGGTACCAAAACTGCAACGCGAAAACCGTAGCACGTTCCGTCGGCCGCGGTGGGAGCGTGCCGTACCGCCGACCGGCGGATCTCCGGGGCCGCGCGGACGGTCCACGGGCCCGGGACCGGGGGTCCGGGCCCCGGCGGAGGGCTTCCGGGCCCGTGCGGCGGGCCCGGAGCCGTTCGGCCGGCGGACTCAGAGCCGTTCGATGATGGTCACGTTCGCCTGGCCGCCGCCCTCGCACATGGTCTGGAGCCCGTAGCGGCCTCCGGTGCGCTCCAGTTCGTGCAGCAGCGTCGTCAACAATTTCGCGCCGGTTGCACCGAGCGGGTGCCCCAGGGCGATCGCACCGCCGTTGACGTTCACCCGGTCGGCACCGGCACCGGTCTCCTTCAGCCAGGCCAGGACGACCGGCGCGAACGCCTCGTTGATCTCGATCAGGTCCATGTCGTCGATGGTCATGCCGGCCTTCGCCAGCGCGTGGGCGGTGGCCGGGATCGGCGCCGACAGCATGCGGATCGGGTCCTCGCCGCGTACGGAGAGGTGGTGGACGCGGGCGCGCGGGGTGAGGCCGTGCTCGGCCACGGCGCGTTCGGAGGCGAGGAGCACGGCCGCGGCCCCGTCGGAGACCTGCGAGGAGCAGGCCGCGGTGATCGTGCCGCCCGCCATGACCGGCTTCAGCGCGGCCATCTTCTCCAGGGTGGTGTCGCGGCGCGGGCCCTCGTCGGTGGTGACGTCGCCCACGGCGACGGTCTCGCGCGCGAAACGGCCCTCGTCGATGGCACGCACCGCGCTCCGGTGGGAGCGCAGGGCGAACTCCTCCATGTCGAGGCGGCTGATGCCCCACTTCTCGGCGATGAGCTGGGCACCGTGGAACTGGTTGACCGGCGCGTCGCCGTACCGGGCACGCCAGCCCTCGCTGCCCGCGTACGGCCCCTCCGTCAGGCCGAGCGGTTCGGCGGCCCGACGGGAGGCGAAGGCGATCGGGATCTGCGTCATGCTCTGGACGCCGCCCGCGACGACCAGGTCCTGGGTGCCGGAGAGGACGCCCTGGGCGGCGAAGTGCACGGCCTGCTGGGAGGAACCGCACTGTCGGTCGACGGTGACGCCGGGGACCTCCTCGGGCAGTCCGGCCGCCAGCCAGCAGGTGCGGGCGATGTCGCCGGCCTGCGGCCCCACGGTGTCGAGGCAGCCGAAGACCACGTCGTCGACGGCCGCCGGGTCGACCCCGGCCCGTTCGACAAGGGCCCTGAGGACGTGGGCGCCGAGGTCGGCGGGGTGGATCCCGCCGAGTCCGCCCCCGCGCCTGCCGACCGGGGTGCGTACCGCTTCGACCAGGTATGCCTCGGCCATGACTGCCACTCCTTCACGGTGGTCTTCTTCACGGTGGTCTTCTCGGGGTCAGGTGTCCAGGGCGATGCCGTCCAGGACCATGGAGAGGTACTGACGGGCGATCTCCTCGGGGCTGTGCTGCCCGCCGGGCCGGTACCAGGACGCCGCGACCCAGACGGTGTCGCGGACGAACCGGTAGGTCAGGCGGATGTCGAGGTCGTCACGGAAAGACTTGTCGGCGACGCCGCGCTCCAGCGTGCCGAGCCACGCCTGCTCGAACTTGCGCTGGGAGTCGACGAGGTACCGGAAGCGCGGCTGGACCGCCAGGTGCTTGGATTCCTTCTGGTAGATGGCGACCGCGGCGCGGTGCCGGTCGATCTCCCTGAAGGACTCGGTGACGAGGGCCTCGATGGTCTCCCGGGGGCCGAGTCCGGCGGCGAGCACCGCGTCGTAGCCCTCCCAGAGCTCGGTGAGGAAGGTCGAGAGGATCTCGTCGATCATCGACTCCTTGGAGTCGAAGTGGTAGTAGAGGCTGCCCGCGAGCATCCCCGCCGCATCCGCGATCCTGCGGACGGTGGTGGCGTTGTATCCCTGCGCGGCGAACACCTCGGCGGCGGTGTCGAGCAGTTCGCGGCGGCGCGCGGGAGAGGGGGTCACCTGGGGCTTCTTCTTGGTAGGCACCCGCCCATTCTCCGTCCGCCGCCCCCGGCCCCGGACGCCGCGGGCCCCGCGGCGTCCGTCCGCTCAGGCACGCTGGCTGCTGACCGCGACGACCTCGCCCGTCATGTACGAGGAGTAGCCGCTGGCGAGGAAGACGATGACGTTGGCGACCTCCCACGGTTCGGCGTACCGGCCGAACGCCTCCTTCGCCGTCAGTTCGTCGAGGAGTCCGGCGGAGGTGACCTTCACCAGGTGGGGGTGCATGGCGAGGCTGGGGGCGACGGCGTTGACGCGCACGCCGTACTCGGCCGCCTCGATCGCGGCGCACCGGGTGAGAGCCATGACACCGGCCTTGGCCGCGGCGTAGTGGGCCTGGCCGCTCTGGGCGCGCCAGCCGACGACGGAGGCGTTGTTGACGACGACGCCGCCGCGCCCCGCCGCCCGGAAGGAGCGCAGGGCGGCGCGGGTGCAGCGGAAGGTGCCGTTCAGGGTGACGTCGAGGACCTTGGTCCACTGCTCGTCGGTCATCTCGGTGAGGGGGGCGGTGCCGCCGAGCCCGGCGTTGTTGACGACGACATCGAGGGCGCCGTGGGTGCGTTCGGCGAGCGTGAGAAGGGCCTGGACCTGGGATGCGTCGGTGACGTCGCAGGGCAGTGCGGCGACGCGGTCGGCACCGAACTCCTCGGCGAGGGCGCGCGCGGTCTCCCCCAGGCGGCGGGCGTGCGCGTCGCCGATGACGACGCGGGCGCCCTCTTCCAGGAACCTGCGGGCGGTGGCACCGCCGATCCCGGTGCCCGCGGCGGCGGTGACGACGGCGCTCCGGCCGGCCAGCAGTCCGTGCGCGGGTACGTACTGCGGTGCGCTCACGCCCGTGCCTCCCAAGGGCTGTCCCGGTTCGCGGGGTTCTCGACGCTGCTCACCCCGTACGTTAACCTACCAAACACTTGTTAGGGAAGGATGAGCCGATGCCCGATGCCCACGCCCCGTCCGCCGGTCGTCCCGACACCGATCCCGATGCCCACGCCCCGTCCGGTGACCGCTCCGACGCCGAGGTCGTGCTGTACGAGCGCCGGGGCCCGGTCGCGTACGTGACGCTGAACCGCCCGCGCTACCGCAACGCGCAGAACTCCGCGATGACCTACGCCCTGGACGCCGCGTTCTACCGGGCCGCCGAGGACTCCGAGGTGAAGGTCGTCGTGCTCGGCGGCGCCGGAGAGCACTTCTCGGCGGGCCACGACATCGGCTCCCCCGGGCGTGACGCCCATCTGCCGTTCGAGCGCCGGGCGGGCCTGTGGTGGGACCACTGCGACAAGGCCGGCGCGGAGAGCCGCTTCGCCCGCGAGTCGGAGGTCTACCTCGGCATGTGCCGACGCTGGCGCGAGCTGCCGAAGCCGGTCGTCGCCGCCGTCCAGGGCGCGTGCGTGGCCGGCGGGCTGATGCTCGCCTGGGTCTGCGACCTGATCGTGGCGAGCGAGGACGCCTTCTTCGCCGATCCGGTGGTCCGGATGGGCATCCCCGGCGTCGAGTACTTCGCCCACCCGTGGGTGATGCCGCCCCGGATCGCCAAGGAGTTCCTGTACACCGGCGACCGGATGAGCGCGCGGCGCGCCTACGAGATCGGCATGGTGAACAAGGTGGTGGAGCGCGCCGGACTCGCCGCCGCGGCCGGGGAGCTGGCCCTGGACATCGCGCGGATGCCGCGCATGGGACTGGCGCTCGCCAAGCGCGCCGTCAACCAGGCCGAGGACCTCCAGGGGCTGCACACCGGTCTCGACTCGGTCTTCGGGCTGCACCACCTCGCGCACGCGCACAACGCGGAAACGGCGGCGGACCCGCTCGGCGGCATGGACGTCGCCTCGATGAAGCGGGCGAGCACGGCGAAGACCGCGGACCGGGCGGGGCGGGCAGCGGGCTGATGGACCTGTCGTACACCGCCGAGGAGGAGGCGTTCCGGGCCGAGGCGCGGGCATGGCTGCGGGACCACGTGCCCGCCGAGCCGCTGCCGTCGCTGGAGACCGCCGAGGGCTTCGCCGCGCACCGGGCGTGGGAGGAGCGGTTGCACGCGGACCGCTGGTCGGTGGTCTCCTGGCCGCGCGCGTACGGCGGACGGGGCCTCGGCCTCTTCCACTGGCTGGTCTTCGAGGAGGAGTACTACGCGGCGGGCGCCCCCGGCCGGGTCTCGCAGAACGGCATCAGCCTCCTCGCCCCGACCCTCTTCGACCACGGCACCGAGGAGCAGCGGGCCCGGATCCTGCCGCCGATGGCGAGCGGGCGGGTGATCTGGGCACAGGCGTGGTCCGAGCCGGAGGCGGGGTCGGACCTGGCGTCGCTGCGGTCGCGTGCGGTGCGCACGGAGGGCGGCTGGCTGCTCTCGGGGCAGAAGACCTGGTCCTCACGCGCGGCGTTCGCGGACCGGGCCTTCGGCATCTTCCGCACGGACCCGGGGGCCGCGAAACCGCACCACGGGCTGACGTATCTGATGTTCGACCTGTCGGCGCCGGGGGTGACGGTGCGGCCGATCGGGCGGCTGGACGGCAAGCCCGCCTTCGCCGAGCTCTTCCTGGACGAGGTGTTCGTGCCGGACGAGGACGTCATCGGCGAGCCGGGCCGGGGCTGGCGCATCGCCATGGCGGCGACGGGTGACGAGCGCGGGCTGACACTCCGCTCCCCCGGTCGCTTCCTGGCCGCCGCGGACCGGCTGACCGCGCTGTGGCGCGAGCGGGGCGACCCGTCGGACACGGCGCTGCGCGACCGGGTGGCGGACGCGGTGATCGGGGCGCGCGCGTACCAGCTGTTCACCTGCGCCGCCGCGTCCCGGTTCGCTGCGGGGTCGGCCGTGGGCGCCGAGTCGAGCCTCAACAAGGTCTTCTGGTCCGAGTACGACATCGCGCTGCACGAGACGGCGCTCGATCTGCTGGGCCCGGACGCGGAGCGGGCGGACTCCGCATGGGCCGAGGGATACGTCTTCTCGCTCGCGGGCCCCATCTACGCGGGCACCAACGAGATCCAGCGCGACATCATCGCCGAGCGCCTGCTGGGCCTGCCGAAGGGACGGCGCTGATGCGTTTTCTCCTGGACGACGCGCAACGGGACTTCGCCCGCTCGCTGGACGCGATGCTGACGGCGGCCGGCACCCCGGCGGCCGTACGGTCCTGGGCCGCGGGGGACTTCGGGCCGGGCCGGAGGCTGTGGGCGCGCCTGGCGGAGGCCGGGGTGTTCGCCCTCGCCGTACCCGGGGAGCACGGGGGCGTGGGACCGCTTCCGGTCGAACTCGCGGTCGCGTTCACCGAGTTGGGCCGGCACGCGGTGCCGGGGCCGGTGGTGGAGACGGTCGCGGCCGGGGTGCTGCTGGCGGGGGCGGGCGGCGCGGCGGCGAAGGAGTGGCTGCCGCGCCTGGCGTCGGGGGCGGCGTCGGCGACCCTGCGGATGGACGGGTACGGGCCGTACGCGCTGGACGCGGACGCGGCGGACGCGGTGTTCACGGTGACGGATGGGACGTTACGGCTGGCGCCCGGCCCCGGGGTGCTGCGGCCGTCGTCGGACCCGGCTCGGCGGCTGCTGTGTCCGGAGCCGGGCGGGGAGTCGCTGGCGTCCGGGCCCGGGGTGGTCCGGGCGGCGGCACGCGCCGCGGACTGGGCGGCTTTCGCGACCGCGGCGCAGGCGCTCGGCACGGGCGAGGCGCTGCTGCGGGCCACCGTCGATCACGTCGAGCGGCGCTCCCAGTTCGGGGCGGTCATCGGGTCCTTCCAGGCGGTCAAGCACCGGCTCTCGGATGTGCTGACCGGGCTGGAGTTCTCCCGTCCGCTGCTCTACGGGGCGGCGCTCGCGCTCGCCGAACAGGCCCCGGATGCCGGTGCGCGGGTGGCCGCGGCCAAGGTGGCGGCGGGTGAGGCGGGATACGCGGCGGCGCGGGCGGCCCTGCAACTGCACGGCGCGGTGGGCTACACGGAGGAGCTGGACCTGTCGCTCTGGCTGCGGAAGGCGCGGCCGTTGCGGGACGCGTGGGGGACGCCGTCGGCCTGCCGGGCCCTGGTGCTGTCGGGGCTCGGGGCCTGACGGGGCCTGGGGGCCTGGAGGGGGGCCGGGAGCCCAGCAGGGCCTGGGGGCCTGGCAGGGCCGGCGGGGTCGGTGGAGCCGGAAGGGCTTGAGCGGCCGGCGGGGTCCGCGGGGCTCGGGTAGCGTGCCCCGGGCTCGTCCCTCCGGCGGGCGGGAGGAGCCCGGGGCAGCGCCTGCCGGGTCAGGTCTCGTACGGGGTGCCGTCGGCGGGCCGGTGGATGGTGCGCACCGGAGCGCCGGGCCGCCCCACCCGCAGCACCATTTCACCGGCGCCCAGGGTGGTCAGGACCACCTCGTCCAGTTCCGCGCGGAAGAGCTGGAACGGCTCCGGCGGCTTCGCCTCCTGGGTGAAACGGGCCAGGAACCCGGGGTCGGTCACCTCCACCGCCCGGCCGGAGATCCGGGCGTCGCCGTCCGCCATCTCGGCGTCCGGCCCCGGATTGGCCTGCACGGCGAAGCGCGGATCGCGCAGCAGGTCCAGCGCCTTGCGCGAATGGGGCATCATGCCGAGCAGCAGCTCACCGAAGCGGAAGTCCACCTCCAGGCCGGTGACCCGGGGCGAACCGTCCTTGCGGAGGGTGGCCAGGACGTGGTGCCGGTACAGCCCGAAACGGGCCCGGACGGTGTCGGCGAAGGCGGGCTGTGCCGCCCGGAACGCTTCCCAGGAACGCGAAGAACTCGACGAACTCGTTGTCATGAGGTCATGGAACCCGGGAAACCCGACATCTCCTGTCCGCTTTCGCGGGGACATCCGGTCGGATTCCGCCGCGTGGTGGACGCGTCCGGAGCCACCGGAAGACCGCGGCCGGTCACCCGTTGACGATCCCCAGGGCCCGGGCAGCGGCCAGCCACTGGGGGAACTCGGCGATCAGCCGGTCGTACAGTTCGGCGTCCGGCATCCGGCTCGGCTTGTGTCCGGCGTGGAAGAAGCCCGCGTTGTCGACGGGACGCCGGTCCGGGACGGGTAGTTCGTCGAGCTTGCGCAGGAAGTCGAACTGGCTGCTGCGTTGGTTGCCGAAGCCGATGAACTGCCAGAACAACGGCAGCTTGGCGGCCTTGCAGAGGTAGCGTTCCGCCGCGTGCTTGCTGGTCGGGCCGCCGTCCGTCTGGAAGACGACCAGTGCGGGGGCGGTCGACCCGCTGTCCAGGTAGTGGTCGATGACCGCGTCCATGGCCAGGTGGTAGTTGGTCAACCCCATGTGCCCCAGACCCGCCGCGAGGGTGTCGATCCGGCCTCGGTGGTTGTCCAGGGCCATGTCGGCGACGGCGTCGATGCCGGTGGAGAAGAAGACGACGGGCACCCGGCCGTCGTCGTCCAGGTGTGCCGAGAGGCCCAGAACCCGCTCGGCCAGGGCCTGGACACTGCCGTCCCGGTAGTACGGCCGCATGGAGCCGGAGTGGTCGAGCACGAGGTAGACCGCGGCCCGCACCCCGCTCATGCCGTTCTTCGTCAGGGAGACCGAAGCGCTCTTGTAGAGGCTGACCAGGGCGGGTGCGGTCTGCTCGATCTGCCGGAGACCGATGGCCGGACCTGCGGTGCTGGACGAGCCGACCATGCGGGTGCTCCGATCTTCGACGCGCCGGACTCCCGAGCTTAGGCCACCCGTGTGCACCCCCGACGGAGGCGGTTCGCTATTTTGATCGCCGCCGCCCCCACCGGCCGCTTCCTGTCCGCCCACCGTGAGGAGCCCGCCGTGGATACCGCGGCCACCACCTGCTTCCGCCACCCGTCGTACGAGACATATGTGAGCTGCGTCCGCTGCGAGCGCTTCATCTGCCCCGACTGCATGCGGGAGGCCGCCGTCGGCCACCAGTGCGTGGAGTGCGTGAAGGAGGGACAGCGGTCGATCCGGCAGGCCCGCACGGTGTTCGGCGGTGTGGTGTCGAGGACCGCCGTGCCGCTCGTCACCTATGTACTGATCGGCCTCAACGTCCTCGCGTACCTGGGCGAGTTGGTCCGTCCGGAGATCGTCGACCGGTTCGCCATGCTGGGCGCTGGGCTGACCGCGCCGGACGGAAGCCGCTACCTCTACGAGAACGGCGACTTCATCGGCTTCGACGTGATCGGGGTGGTGGACGGTGAGTGGTACCGGCTGCTGACCGGCGCGTTCCTGCACCTCCCACCGACCGGGTCGTCGTTCGGCTCGCTGCCGTTCGGGATCCTGCACATCGCCTTCAACATGTACGCGCTGTGGAACCTGGGCCGGGTCGTCGAGGAGCAGTTGGGCCGGGCCCGGTACCTGGCCCTGTATCTGCTGTCGGCGCTGGGCGGTTCGGTCCTCGTGTACCTGATCGCGCCGTTCGACGGCACGGTCGGGGCCTCCGGCGCGATCTTCGGTCTCGGGGCGGCGTTCTACGTCATCAACCGGCGCCTGGGGCGCGACATGGCAGCGGTCAACCGGTTCATGGCCGGGTTCCTGATCTGGATGCTGATCTCGGCCGGGTTCACCTCCTGGCAGGGCCACCTGGGCGGTCTGCTGACCGGTGGCATCGTCACGGTCGCGTACGCGTACGCCCCGGCGAAGGGCCGTACGGCGGTCCAGGCCGCCGCGTGCGTGGTGCTGCTCGCCGTACTGGTGCTGCTGGTGGTGCTCAAGACGTCCGCGCTGCTGGAGTGAGCCGGGCCGCGCCCCCTGCGCCGGGTACGGCACCGGCGGCCCCGGGCCGCGCCGGCGTGCGGGACGCGTCGCGTCACCCGCCCGCGGACACGCCGCGGCGCCTGCCGATGGTCCGGGTCGGGGACGGGCAGGCGCCGCGTTCAGTTCCGCACGCCGTTGTACGGGACATCCTCGGGCCGATCAGACCGCCAGTGCGCGGTCCGTCGGGCGGATCGGGGCAGGCAGTGCGCTGCTCCCGGTCAGGTGGCGGTCCACACCGCGCGCCGCCGAGCGGCCCTCGGCGATGGCCCACACGATGAGGGACTGGCCGCGTCCCGCGTCACCGGCGACGAACACGCCCTCGACATTGGTGGCGAAGTCCGCGTCGCGGGCGACATTGCCGCGCTCGTCGAGCTCCAGGCCGAACTGCTCGACCAGGCCGTTGGAGCGATCGGTTCCGGTGAAGCCCATGGCCAGGGTGACCAGTTGAGCGGGGATCCGCCGCTCGGTGCCGGGCCTGGGCTCCAGCTTACCCTCCTTGAACTCCACCTCGATCAGGTGCAGGGCCTGGACGTTTCCGTCCTCGTCGCCCTCGAAGCGGGTGGTGGAGACGGAGTAGACCCGCCCCTCCTCGTCCTCCTGCGGGCTGGACGGTCCCTCGTCCGGATCGACGCCCTTCCTCTTCCGAGCCAGGTACGCGGTCTCCTCGTGCGCGGAGGTGACCTTGTACAGCATCGGGAACGTCGGCCACGGCTGGTGGGCGGCGCGTTCGTCGCCCGGCCGGGGCATGATCTCCAACTGGGTGACGGAGAGCGCGCCCTGGCGGTGGGCGGTGCCGACGCAGTCGGCGCCGGTGTCACCGCCGCCGATGACGACGACGTGCTTGCCCTCGGCGCTGATCGGGGAGACCGTCAGGTCGCCCTCCTGCACCTTGTTGGCCAGCGGCAGGTACTCCATCGCGAAGTGCACGCCGTTCAGCTCGCGGCCCGGGACGGGCAGGTCTCGGGAGACGGTGGCACCCGCGGCGATGACGACCGCGTCGTAGCGGCGGCGGAGTTCGGCGGCATCGATGTCACGGCCGATCTCCACCTCCGTACGGAACTTGGTGCCCTCCGCGCGCATCTGCTCGATGCGGCGGTTGATGTTCGCCTTCTCCATCTTGAACTCGGGGATGCCGTACCGGAGGAGACCCCCGACGCGGTCCGCGCGCTCGAAGACGGCGACGGTGTGACCGGCCCGGGTGAGCTGCTGGGCGGCGGCCAGACCCGCCGGGCCCGAGCCGATCACGGCGACGGTCTTGCCGGACAGCCGCTCGGGCGGCCGCGGGGTCACGTCGCCGTTGCCCCACGCCTTGTCGACGATGGAGACCTCGACGTTCTTGATGGTGACCGGCGGCTGGTCGATACCGAGCACGCACGCCGACTCGCACGGCGCCGGGCAGAGCCGCCCGGTGAACTCCGGGAAGTTGTTCGTGGCGTGCAGGCGCTCGGAGGCCGCCGCCCAGTCCCCCCGGTAGGCGTAGTCGTTCCACTCGGGGATCAGGTTTCCGAGCGGGCAGCCGTTGTGGCAGAACGGGATGCCGCAGTCCATGCAGCGCCCGGCCTGCTTGCCGACGATCGGCAGCAGCGATCCAGGGACGTGGACCTCGTTCCAGTCCTTGACGCGCTCGGCCACGGGGCGGGTCCGGGCGACCTCGCGCTCGGTGGTCAGGAAGCCCTTGGGGTCAGCCATGGGTCGCCGCCTCCATCATCTTCTCGGTGGTCTCCTGTTCGGAGAGACCGGCGAGCTCGGCGGCGTCCTTGGCGGCGAGCACGGCCTTGTAGGTGGACGGGATGATCTTGCTGAAGCGGGCCACTGCCGCGTCCCAGTCGGCGAGCAACTTCTTGGCGACCGTGGAGCCGGTCTCCTCGTGGTGGCGGCGCACCACGTCGTGCAGCCACTGCCGGTCGGGGTCGGAGAGCGCCTCGATCGCGCCGTGGTTGCCGGCGTTGACGCGGTCACGGTCCAGGTCGACGACGTAGGCGATGCCGCCCGACATGCCGGCGGCGAAGTTGCGTCCGGTCTCGCCGAGGACCACGGCGTGGCCTCCGGTCATGTACTCGCAGCCGTGGTCGCCCACGCCTTCCGAGACGACCGTGGCGCCGGAGTTGCGGACGCAGAACCGCTCTCCGGTCCGGCCGCGCAGAAACATCTCGCCGCCGGTGGCGCCGTAGGCGAGGGTGTTGCCCGCGATGGTGGAGTACTCGGCGAGGTGGTCGGCGCCCCGGTCCGGGCGGACCACGATCCGGCCTCCGGAAAGCCCCTTGCCGACATAGTCGTTGGCGTCGCCCTCCAGGCGCAGCGTCACACCGCCGGGCAGGAAGGCGCCGAAGGACTGGCCGGCCGAGCCGGTGAAGGTGAGGTCGATGGTGTCGTCGGGCAGTCCGGCGCCGCCGAAGCGCTTGGTGACCTCGTAGCCGAGCATGGTGCCGACGGTGCGGTTGATGTTGCGGATCGGGAGCTGGGCCCGCACCGGCTGGGCGGCCTCGGCGCTCCGTGCGTCCAGGGCATCGGCGGCGAGCCTGATCAGCTCGTTGTCGAGGGCCTTGGCGAGGCCGTGGTCCTGTTCCACCCGCTGGTGGCGGACGGCGCCCTCGGGCAGGCCGGGGACGTGGAAGAGCGGGGCCAGGTCGAGGCCCTGCGCCTTCCAGTGCCTGACCGCGCGGTCGGTGTCGAGGAGTTCGGCGTGGCCGACGGCCTCCTCGATCGAGCGGAAGCCCAGCTCGGCGAGGAGTTCGCGGACCTCCTGGGCGATGAACTCGAAGAAGCTGACCACGTGGTCGGCCTTGCCGGAGAAGCGGCTGCGCAGCACCGGGTTCTGGGTGGCGATGCCGACCGGGCAGGTGTCCAGGTGGCAGACGCGCATCATGACGCAGCCGGAGACGACGAGCGGCGCGGTCGCGAACCCGAACTCCTCGGCGCCCAGCAGCGCGGCGACGACGACGTCGCGGCCGGTCTTCAGCTGGCCGTCGGTCTGGACGACGATGCGGTCGCGCAGGCCGTTGAGCAGCAGGGTCTGCTGGGTCTCCGCCAGGCCCAGCTCCCAGGGGCCGCCCGCGTGCTTCAGGGAGGTGAGCGGGGAGGCGCCCGTTCCGCCGTCGTGGCCGGAGATCAGGACGACGTCCGCGTGTGCCTTGGAGACACCGGCGGCGACCGTGCCGACGCCGACCTCGGAGACCAGCTTCACATGGATGCGGGCCACCGGGTTGGCGTTCTTGAGGTCGTGGATCAGCTGGGCCAGGTCCTCGATGGAGTAGATGTCGTGGTGCGGCGGCGGGGAGATCAGGCCGACGCCCGGGGTCGAGTGCCGGGTCTTCGCGACCCACGGGTAGACCTTGTGGCCGGGGAGCTGGCCGCCCTCGCCGGGCTTGGCGCCCTGGGCCATCTTGATCTGGATGTCGTCGGCGTTGACCAGGTATTCGCTGGTCACGCCGAAGCGGCCGGAGGCGACCTGCTTGATGGAGGAGCGGCGCTCCGGGTCGTGGAGCCGCTCGGGGTCCTCGCCGCCCTCGCCGGTGTTGGACTTGCCGCCCAGCCGGTTCATGGCGATGGCGAGGGTCTCGTGCGCCTCCCGGGAGATCGATCCGTACGACATGGCGCCGGTGGAGAAGCGCTTGACGATCTCGGAGACGGGCTCGACCTCGTCGACGGGGACCGGCTCGCGGTCCGACGCGAAGGTGAACAGGCCGCGGAGCGTCATCAGGCGCTCGGACTGCTCGTTCACGCGCTCGGTGTACTTCTTGAAGACGTCGTAGCGCTTGGTGCGGGTGGCGTGCTGGAGCCGGAAGACGGTATCCGGGTCGAACAGGTGCGGTTCGCCCTCGCGGCGCCACTGGTACTCGCCGCCGATCTCCAGCGCGCGGTGCGAGGGGGAGATGCCGGAGGCCGGGTACGCCTTGGCGTGGCGGGCGGCGACCTCCCGGGCGATGACGTCGAGGCCCGCGCCGCCGATCTTGGTGGCGGTGCCGTCGAAGTACCTGGCGACGAAGGCCTCGTCCAGGCCGACGGCCTCGAAGACCTGGGCGCCGCGGTAGGAGGCGACGGTGGAGATGCCCATCTTGGACATGACCTTCAGGACGCCCTTGCCGAGTGCGCGGATCAGGTTGCGGAGGGCGTTCTCGGGCTCGACGCCCTCGATGAACGTGCCGGCCCGGACCAGGTCCTCGACGCTCTCCATCGCCAGGTACGGGTTGACGGCGGCGGCGCCGTAACCGATGAGCAGGGCGACGTGATGGACCTCGCGGACGTCCCCGGCCTCGACCAGCAGCCCCACCTGGGTGCGCTGCTTGGTGCGGATGAGGTGGTGGTGGACGGCCGAGGTGAGCAGCAGTGACGGGATCGGCGCGTGCTCGGCGTCGGAGTGCCGGTCGGACAGGACGATGAGGCGGGCGCCGTCCGCGATGGCGGCGTCGGCCTCGGCGCAGATCCGCTCGATGCGTGCCGCGAGGGCCTCGGCGCCGTCGGCGACCCGGTAGAGGCCGGAGAGCGTGGCCGCCTTCATGCCCGGCATGTCGCCGTCGGCGTTGATGTGTATCAGCTTGGCCAGCTCGTCGTTGTCGATCACCGGGAACGGCAGCGTGACGCTGCGGCAGGACGCGGCGGTCGGCTCCAGGAGGTTGCCCTGGGGGCCGAGCGAGGAGCGCAGTGAGGTGACGAGTTCCTCGCGGATGGCGTCCAGCGGCGGGTTGGTGACCTGCGCGAACAGCTGGGTGAAGTAGTCGAAGAGCAGCCGGGGGCGCTCGGACAGGGCGGCGATCGGCGAGTCCGTGCCCATGGAGCCGAGCGGCTCGCCGCCGGTGCGGGCCATCGGCGCGAGGATGACGCGGAGTTCTTCCTCGGTGTAGCCGAAGGTCTGCTGGCGGCGGGTGACGGAGGCGTGCGTGTGCACGATGTGCTCGCGCTCGGGGAGGTCGCCGAGCTCGATGACTCCGGCCGCCAGCCATTCCTGGTAGGGGTGCTCGGCGGCCAGGGACGCCTTGATCTCGTCGTCCTCGATGATGCGGCCCTCGGCGGTGTCGACGAGGAACATGCGGCCGGGCTGGAGGCGGCCCTTGCGGACCACCTTCGCGGGGTCGATGTCCAGGACGCCGACCTCGGAGGAGAGCACGACGAGCCCGTCGTCGGTGACCCAGTAGCGGCCGGGGCGCAGCCCGTTGCGGTCGAGGACCGCGCCGACCTGGATGCCGTCGGTGAAGGTGACGCAGGCGGGGCCGTCCCAGGGCTCCATCATCGTGGAGTGGTACTGGTAGAAGGCGCGGCGGCCGGCGTCCATGGTGGCGGTGGCCTCGGGGCTCTCCCACGCCTCGGGGACCATCATCAGCACTGCGTGGGGCAGCGAGCGTCCGCCGAGGTGGAGCAGCTCCAGGACCTCGTCGAAGGAGGCGGAGTCGGAGGCGTCGGGGGTGCAGACGGGGAAGACGCGGTCGAGCCGCGCGGTGCCGCTCCGCCCGTGGCCGGCGGTGCCGAACAGGTCGGAGGCGAGTTGGGACTCGCGGGCCCGCATCCAGTTGCGGTTGCCCTTGACCGTGTTGATCTCGCCGTTGTGGGCGACGAAACGGTACGGATGGGCGAGCGGCCAGCTCGGGAAGGTGTTCGTGGAGAACCGCGAGTGGACCAGGGCGACGGCGGTGGCCAGGCGGCGGTCGGAGAGGTCGGGGAAGAACGGCTCCAGCTGCCCGGTGGTGAGCATGCCCTTGTAGACGATGGTGCGGGCGGAGAGCGAGGGGAAGTACACCCCGGCCTCCCGCTCGGCGCGCTTGCGCAGGACGAACGCCTTGCGGTCGAGCGCGATGCCGGTGGACTCGCCGTCCGCGACGAAGAGCTGGCAGAAGTCGGGCATGGTGGCACGGGCGCCGTTGCCGAGGATGTCGGGGGCGACCGGGACCTCGCGTCGGCCCAGGACCGTCAGGCCCTCCTCCGCGGCGATCTTCTCCAGCTTGCGGACGGCCTCGGGGGACTCCTCCGCCGGGAGGAAGGCGATGCCGACGGCGTACGCGCCGGCCTCGGGGAGGTCGAAGGCGACCTCCCCGCGGAAGAAGGCGTCCGGCACCTGGAGGAGGATGCCCGCGCCGTCGCCGGAGTCGGGCTCGGATCCGGTGGCACCGCGGTGTTCGAGGTTGCGCAGGACGGTCAGCGCCTGTTCGACCAGCTCATGGCTGGGCACCCCGGTCAGGGTGGCCACGAACCCGACGCCGCAGGCGTCGTGTTCGTCACGGGGGTCGTACAGGCCCTGCCGGGCGGGGCGACCGTCCATGGGCGACCAGGCGTCGGTACGCATGGGCTCTCCCGTCGTCGTCGTGGCATGTGCTGTGCCGAGGGACGACGTTGGCCCTCTGCGAAAGTGCGTGCACGTTACATGATGGGGCGCTTCTCAAGAGGCGAAAAGTCCATTCCAACATGCGGACCTTCAGAGGAAATGAAGGGATCACACGATGAGGGGGGAATGTGTCGCAGTTGGAGATCGCGCCCGAGGGGGACCGCAGAGAGCAGGCGTCGTTGCCTGCGGTGCCTACGGCTCATGCCCGATGGCCAGGAATTCGAAACCGCCGGGTAACCGCTGTTGATGTGCAGCTCAGTCGTGGAGAACGATTTTACGTCGGGCGGAGCCAGCGCGCCCAGAGAGAGCTTTCGGGATGTGCCTCACACGGGCGGCCGAGGCAACTCACACGGACGGCGGACCAGGAACGCGAGCGGCATGGGCGAGGAGAACACGAGCCGCACAGCGGGCGGAAACGGACGGAGGACAGGCGGCACGCGACGGACGGAACGCCGACAGAATGCGCGCGGCAGGGGAGATGCGGCGGGCGCCGGGGAAAAGCGGGCGGGCGCGATGAACGGAACGCGGGCGGACCCGATACCGGAACGCGGGCGGACCCTGCAACGGAACGCGGGCGGGCACGCGCGCCCGCCCGCTCCCCCGCCAGGGCTCCGTCAGCCCCCGACGGCCACGCCGAACAGCATTCCCAGACCGTAGGTGATCGCCGCGGCGGCCCCGCCCAGCACCAGTTGGCGCAGCCCGCTGTACAGCCAGTTGCGCGCCGTCACCCTGGCCACCACCGCACCGCAGCCGAACAGTCCGGCCAGCGCGAGCACCACGGCCGGCCACAACGCGCTCGCACCCAGTAGATACGGCAACACCGGCAGCAGGGCGCCCAGCGCGAACGAACCGAAGGACGACACGGCGGCGACGAGCGGGGAGGGCAGGTCGCCGGGGTCGACACCGAGCTCCTCACGGGCATGGATCTCCAGGGCCTGCTCCGGGTCGCGCGACAACTGCCGCGCCACCTCGCGGGCGAGCTCCGGCTCGACACCCCGGGCCTGGTACAGCGCCGCGAGCTCCCGCTCCTCGTCCTGGGGGTGCTTGCGCAGCTCACGCCGCTCGACGTCCAGCTCCGCCTCGACCAGTTCTCGCTGCGAGGCGACGGAGGTGTACTCACCGGCCGCCATGGAGAACGCGCCCGCGGCGAGGCCGGCGAGGCCGGTGATCACGATGGTCTGCTGGGAGACGGCACCACCCGCGACCCCGGTCATCAGCGCGAGGTTGGAGACCAGACCGTCCATGGCGCCGAAGACCGCAGGACGCAGCCAGCCACCGTTCACATCCCGGTGGGTGTGGTTGTCACGGTGGGCCTCGTGCAGTACGGCGTCGGTCTCGATGATGGCCACGGTTCTCCCCTTCCGGTGGCGGATCCACGCGCTCCGCCCCACCCAGCACCATCGAAAATACGCACGAAAAATGGCTCCCGCCAGCAAGGAAGGCCGTACTTACCACGCTGTGTGACCAGGTAAGTACGGCCTTCCTTGCTATCCGGACCCTCTCATCCAACCGGACCTTTTGTCCCGAAAATTGGCCTTTGTCGATCCCTGATGTGGCACAGATCGAGCAAGTACCAGAACCAGCCCGGTACGAGCGGAGGCTCGGCGCACGATGGAGTTGTCTTCAGAAAGTCCGGCGCGGACGCGGGCCCGGGGCGCCCCGGGCGGGGAATCCCGTGACGGTCTGGCGGACCGGGCACGCGGCTCGCTGCTCGGCCTCGCGGTCGGTGACGCGCTGGGCGCACCGGCGGAGAACCTCCGGCCGTCCGAGATCCGCCGCCGCTGGGGCCGTATCGAGGGCTTCGTGCGGGACGATCCGGCGGGCACGGACGACACGGAGTACGCGATCTTCTCCGGGCTGCTGCTCGCCCGGCACGGTTCGGGGCTGACCGTCGCGCACGTGGAACGGGCCTGGCACCTGTGGATCGCCGACCTGGACGAGGGGTCGTTCCGGGGCGCCGGGTTCAGCGAACGGGGCACGCTGGAGAACCTCCGCCGGGGCCTCGCCGCCCCGATCTCGGCCCAGCACCGGCACGCCTGGAGCGACGGCCTGGCCATGCGGGCGGCACCCTTCGGTGTCTTCGCGGCGGGCCGGCCGGACGAGGCGGCGCGGCTGGTCTCGGTGGACGGGCAGGTCAGCCACGACGGGGAGGGCATCTACGGGGGCCGGGCGGTGGCCGCGGGGGTGGCCGCCGCGATGACGGGTGCCGGGGTCGGAGCGGTGATCACCGCCGCGCTGTCCGTCGTCCCCGCGGACTCCTGGACGGCACGCTCGCTGCGGCGCGCGGAGGCCGCCGCACGGCGCGCCCACCCCGACCGGCTCGCCATGGAGCGCGCCGTGCGTTCCGCGGTGGTCGTCGGCGGCTACCCGTGGACGGACCTGGCACCCGAAGCGGTCGGGCTGGCCTTCGGCGCGTTCGCGGCGGCGCGTGGAGACTTCCGTACGGCGGTGCTGACGGCCGTCAACATGGGCCGGGACGCGGACACCACGGCCGCGGTGGCGGGGGCCCTGGCCGGTGCTCTGAACGGGGCGTCCGCGATCCCGCGGCACTGGGCGGAGGCGATCGGCCCGGTCCGGGGAAGCTGCCTGCCGTCGATGCGGGGCCACCACGTCCTGGAGATCGCGGAGCTGCTCACCCCGACGGACGGGACACCGGGCGAGGGCTCGGGCCGGGGCGCCCGCGCACGGCACACGGGCCGCACGCCGACGGCGGACGGCGCCGCCCCTCCGGACGGGCCGCGGGTGGCGGCCGGCCCTGCCGTCTCACAGGCCACCCCATCCACCCCCGACCCGCACCTCCCGCACACACCCCCGCCGACGCCCAGCACTCTCCGCACGCCCGGCGCTCCTGGCACTCTCCGCACGCCCGGCACACCCGGCATGCCCAGCACGCCCGGCACTCCCGGCGAGCAGACCGCCGCAGCACGGGACACCACCCGAGGAACGACGGACAACGCCGCCCGCCCCGGCACGCCACCCGCCGCGGGCCACCCCGGCACGGCTCCGGACGGCGCCGCTCCCCCGGGCGCACCCCCTCCCCCGCCCCGGTCCCCTGCGACAGCGCCGCGCGGCGCCCGCGACGAGCGGCGTCCCCCGTTCACGCGGAGCCAACCCGGTGCCGGGAGCCGACCCGGGCACCGTGCCCGGGTCGAGGGGCTGCTGCTCGGGCTCGCCGCCGGGGACGCCGCGGGCTGGCCGGCCGCACGCCACCGGGCGGCCCGGATGCCCGAATGGACCCGGCGTCTCACCCGTGAGCTCGACACCTTCGCCGAACAGAACGCCACGACCACGCTGCCCGTCCCCATCGCGCTCAACCAGCCGCCCGAGCCCCTGCGGCTCGGCCCCTCCGACGACGCCGAATGGGCGGCGTTCGCCGCCGGGACCGTGCTCACCTCGATGGCCGGACCATCGCACGGGCCGTCCCGGGAGCGGCGGCTGCGCGATGCCGTCGACGCCGCGTGGCACGCGCTGGCGGCCGAGATCGCCGCAGCCGCCGCCCGCGCCCCCGAGGTCGAGTCGGCAGTGCTCCCGCTGCGGGCCCGGATCTCCGTGCGGGCCGGGCTCGGCAATCTCGCCGCCGGACTGCGCCCGCCCGCCACCGGCCATGACAACCCGCACTACTTCGACGACGCGGCCTGTGTGCGGGCCGCCGTCCTCGCCGCCGCCCACCCGGGGGACCCGGCAGCGGCGGCCGACCTCGCCGAGTTCGACGCGCGCTACACCCAGGACGGCGACGGGGTGCACGGTGCCCGCGCCATGGCCGCCGCGATCGCCAGGGCGCTGGGCGGCGCGGACGTGGACGACATGGTGGACGCCGCGCTCGCCCAGCTCCCCGACGGCACGGAGATCGCCCGCAACACCGCACACGCCGTGCGGATCGCCCGCGGCTTCGTCGACGAGGGGGCGGGCGTGTTCTCCCTCGTGCCGGTGCTGGAGCACCAGATCGTCGACCACGTCTACAGCTACGGGGTCGCCGCCGCCGAGACCGTCCCGGTCGCCCTCGCCCTCGCCACCGCCGCTCGCGGCCGGATCGCCGAGGCCGTCCCGGCGGCGGCCTGCCTGTCGCGGGTGGCCGACTCGGCCCCGGCCCTGGCCGGGGCGCTGACCGGCGTGCTCGGCGGCATCGACGCCGTGCCGGACGGGTGGCGCCAGGCGTGCCGCACCCTCGCCGGGTGCGCGCTGCCCCGGCTCGCGGGGACCGATCTCGTCGAACTCGCCGGGCTGCTGGCAGACGCGGAACCAGGGCCCCTGGGTGGACAATCCCCCCATGACGTTCCCGGTGTTCCCGAGTCCCATGACGTTCCCGGGATCCACGACGGCCACGAGCGCCCCGGGATCCACCACGGTCGCGACGGCCCCGGGGCCCGGAGCAGGAGGCACGCCGCCCGCGACCGCTGATCCCGCCACGGGAACGCCCGCCGACGACGCACTCACCGGGCCGACCCACCGGACCGACCCCGAGGAGGCACACCGCCCATGACCGGCATCGCGGTGCTCGGCAGCACCAACATGGACCTCGTCGCCTACGTCGCGCGGGCCCCCCGGCGCGGAGAGACCGTCACGGGACGGGAGTTCCGCACCGTCCCCGGCGGCAAGGGCGCCAACCAGGCCGTCGCGGCCGCCCGCGCGGGCGGCGACGTGACGATGATCGGCGCGGTCGGGAACGACGCGTACGGCGCCCTGCTGCGGAGCGGGCTGGAGCACGCGGGCATCGACACCGATCTGTTGCACACCGTCGAGGGCCCCAGCGGCACCGCGCACATCGTCGTCGACGATCTGGGCGGCAACTCCATCGTGGTGATCCCCGGTGCCAACGGCACCGTCACCGCGCTCGGCCCCGGCGAGAGGGCCGCGATCGCCATCGCCGACCTGCTGCTCCTCCAACTGGAGCTGCCGCTTCCCGTGGTGGCGGAGGGAGCACGCACCGCCCGCGCACACGGCGTGCGCACCCTGCTCACCCCCTCCCCCGTGCAGCCGCTCCCCTCCGAACTCCTTGCCTGCGTCGATGTGTTGATCCCCAACGAGCACGAGGCGTCCGCCCTGACCGGGGTCGCGGACCCGCACGCGGCGGCCCAGATCCTGCTCGGCCGGGTCCCCGAGGTCGTCGTCACCCTCGGCGCGAAGGGCTGCCTGTACGCGGCCCGGGACGCCGACCCCGTCGTCCTGCCCGCACCCGAGGTCACCGCCGTCGACACCACCGGCGCCGGGGACACCTTCGTCGGCACGCTGGCCGTGGCGCTCGGTGAGGACCGGCCCGTGCCCGAGGCACTGGCCTGGGCGACGTCCGCCGCCGCACTGTGCGTGCAGCGGCCGGGAGCGTCGGTCTCCATGCCGTACCGCAGCGAGATCAACGCCGCATGAACGCGCCCGCACAGCCGCCCCGACCGGTCTGCGTGCCGGACTGGCCGAGGAGGGCGGGGGCCGGGGCGGGAACGACGTGGGGCCCGGACCGTATGTGTACGGTCCGGGCCCCACGTCCATGCACGGGGCTCAGGCGTTCTCGGCCTTCTTCGCCGTGTCCTTCTTCTCCCCGGCCTTCTTCGCCGTGTCCTTCTCCGCGTCGACCTTCGTCGCGTCAGCCCGCATCGCCGTGTCCTGCGCCGCGTCGGCCTTCGTCGCATCGACCTGCGCCGCCTCCTCGGCCGCCGCCGGCTCCACGATCTCCTCGCGGCCCGGTCGCAGCTTCGCCGAGAACACGATGTACACCACCGCCAGGACGAACACGATCAGCGCGGTCCACACGTTCAGGCGCAGACCCAGGATGTGGTGGGCCTCGTCGACCCGCATGTACTCGATCCAGCCGCGCCCCGCGCAGTACGCGGCGACGTACAGGGCGAACGCCCGGCCGTGACCGAGCCGGAAGCGACGGTCCGCCCAGATCACCAGCAGGGCGACGCCGATGCACCACAGCGACTCGTAGAGGAACGTCGGGTGGTACGTACCGGCGACGCGGTTGGGGCCCTCGCTGATCTTCAGCGCCCACGGCACATCCGTCGGCCGGCCGTACAGCTCCTGGTTGAACCAGTTGCCCCACCGGCCGAGCGCCTGGGCCAGGGCGATACCGGGGGCGAGGGCGTCCGCCCAGGCGGGAAGCGGGATGCCGCGGCGGCGGCAGCCGATCCAGGCGCCGACGGCACCGAGCGCGATCGCGCCCCAGATACCGAGGCCGCCCTGCCAGATCTTGAAGGCGTCGACCCAGTTCTCACCCTCGCTGAAGTACAGCTGGTAATCGGTGATGACGTGGTAGAGCCGGCCGCCGACGAGGCCGAAGGGCACCGCCCAGACGGCGATGTCGGCGACGGTACCGGCACGGCCGCCCCGGGCGACCCAGCGCTTGTTGCCGAACCAGACGGCGACGAAGACACCGATGATGATGCAGAACGCGTAGCCGCGGAGCGGGATCGGACCGAGATCGATCACACCGGTCGACGGGCTGGGGATGTAGGCAAGGTCCATGGCAGGGTCGACGCTACCTTGCGGGGTGGGGCCCGGGGCAAGCCACCCGGCAACGTCTGCGTAACGGGCTCGCCGCCGATTCCTCTCGCGCCCCGCTCGCCGCGCGCCCGTCCCCCTCGTGGCCCGAGCCCTCCGCGGGCCGCTCTCCCAGTCGGCTCCGGGACGGCGATCGGCCCCCACGGCCCGGGCAGCGAAGGCTGGTCCCGGGCCGTCGTCGGGCGCCGGTCAGGACCCCGCCGGGGCGGGGGTGAGCGCGGCGGACTCGGGCGTGGTGGGCACGGCCGGGGCGGACCCCGGTGTGGCGGGTGGGGCCTCGGCGAAGCCCGGCGCGGTGGATGTGGCGGCGGACCCGGGCGCGGTGGATGTGGCCTCGGCGGACCCCGGCGCGGTGGGTGCGGGCGGTGCCGCGGCGGGCTTCTTGCTCTTCTCGGCCTCGGCGACCCACTTCTTCAGGTTCGCCACGGTGATCGGTTCGTTCCCCTTCTTCGGGAAGATCGGCTCGCCGTTGAGCAGCACCGTCGGCGTGCCGTTGAATCCACTGTTCCGGAACGCCGTGTTCGACTTCTGGACCCAGCTGTCGTGCTTCCCGTCGTTCACACAGCTGCGGAAGGCCGGGGTGTCGAGGTCCGGGACCTTGCCCGCGAGGCCGATCAGCTTGTCGTTGTCCGCGAAGTCGTCGACGGCCTCCTGCGGCTGGTTGCTGAAGAGCACGTCGTGGTAAGGGGCGAACTTGCCGAAGTCCTGCGCGCAGGCCGCGGCGTTCGCCGCCCGCAGCGACCCGGAGCCGCCGAGGTTGCCGTCGATGATCGTGGCGAGGTGGTAGTCGATCTTGATCCGGCCCGCTCGCTCCAGCTCCTGGAAGGTGTCCCGGAACACGTTCTCGAGCTGGGCGCAGACGGGGCAGCGGAAGTCCTCCCAGATCGTGATCGTGGACGGGGCCTCGTCCGGGCCGACCCGGATGGCCAGGCTGTCCTTGCCGGTGGCGCCGGACGGTGCGACGAGGGGGCCCGCCGCCTTGCCCTTCTCCCCCTTGCCGCCCGTGTTCGCGGCGATCACGCCGACGACGGCGGCCAGCCCCAGCACACCCACCACGGCCCCGCCGACGATCAGCGACCGCCTGCGGCGCTCTCTGGCCTTGTCGCGCTCGCGCTGCCGGGCGAGCCGTTCGCGCGCCGCCCTTTTTCCGTGTTCGTTCTTCTCGCTCACACCCGCAGCAACGAATCGGGGAGGCGCCCGCGCGCCTCCCCGGTCCAGGTCCACTCGTTCGGATGACACCCGATGCGGAAAATCCGGCCGCGGGCCTCGCGGCCGGACCCTCACTCAGCGCTTGCGCACGCCCTCCGCGAGTTCACCCGCCAGCGTGCGGACCGCGGCCAGGCCCGCCTCCTCGTCGGGTGCGTCGAGCAGGCACTTGACGAAGGCGGAGCCGACGATCACCCCGTCGGCGAAGCCCGCGACCTCGGCGGCCTGCCGGGCGTTGGAGACGCCGAGGCCCACACAGACCGGGAGGGACGTGGTGGCGCGGGTGCGCTCGACCAGGTCCTGGGCCTGCTCGCCGACGGACTCACGGGTGCCGGTGACACCCATCAGCGAGGCCGCGTAGACGAAGCCGGAACCGGCCGCCGTGATGGTGGCCAGGCGCTCGTCCTTGCTGCTGGGCGCGACGACGAAGACGGTCGCCAGACCGTGCTTGCCCGCGTGCTCGCGCCACAGCGCCGACTCCTGGACCGGCAGGTCGGGCAGGATGCACCCGGCGCCGCCCGCCTCGGCGAGTTCGGCGGTGAAGCGCTCCACGCCGTACCGGTCGATCGGGTTCCAGTACGTCATGACGAGGATCGGGGCCCCGGTCGCCTCGTGCGCCTCGCGGACCGTGCGCATCACGTCCGCGATCCTGACGCCGCCGCGCAGGGCGATGTCGTCGGCGGTCTGGATGACCGGGCCGTCGAGGACCGGGTCGCTGTGCGGCAGGCCCACCTCGACGATGTCCGCGCCGCCCGCCACGACCTCCTTGGCCGCGGCGATCCCGCCGTCGACGGTCGGGAAGCCCGCCGGGAGGTACGCGATGAGCGCCGCCCTGTTCTCGGCCTTCGCCCGCGCGAGGGTGGAACTCAGCAACTCCACATTGCCGCTCACTTCGCGACCTCCTCTTCCCCGTCGGCCGCACCGGCCTCGGCGGCCCCCTCGGTCTCGTCGTACAGCCCGAAGTAGCGGGCGGCCGTGTCCATGTCCTTGTCGCCGCGGCCGGAGAGATTGACCACGAGCAGACCGTCCTTGCCGAGTTCCTTGCCGACCTCCAGCGCCCCGGCCAGCGCGTGGGCGCTCTCGATCGCCGGGATGATGCCCTCGGTGCGGGAGAGGAGGCGCAGCGCCTGCATGGCGGCGTCGTCGGTGACCGCGCGGTACTCGCCGCGGCCGGTGTCCTTCAGATACGCGTGCTCCGGGCCGATGCCCGGGTAGTCCAGACCGGCCGAGATGGAGTACGGCTCGGTGATCTGGCCCTCGTCGTCCTGGAGGACGTAGCTGCGCGAGCCGTGCAGGATGCCGGGCTCGCCCGCGGTCAGGGTCGCCGCGTGCTCGCCGGTCTCCACTCCGTGCCCCGCGGGCTCGCAGCCGATCAGCCGGACACGGGCGTCCGGGATGAAGGCGTGGAAGAGCCCGATGGCGTTGGAACCGCCTCCGACGCAGGCGACCGCGGCGTCCGGCAGCCGGCCGGTGTGCTCCAGGATCTGACGGCGCGCCTCGACGCCGATGACCCGGTGGAAGTCGCGGACCATGGTGGGGAAGGGGTGCGGTCCGGCGACGGTGCCGAAGAGGTAGTGCGTGTGGTCCACATTGGCGACCCAGTCGCGGAACGCCTCGTTGATGGCGTCCTTGAGCGTCCGGGAGCCGGACTTCACGGCGATGACCTCGGCGCCGAGCATCCGCATCCGCGCCACGTTCAGGGCCTGCCGCCGGGTGTCGATCTCGCCCATGTAGATGGTGCAGTCGAGCCCGAAGAGCGCGCAGGCGGTCGCGGTGGCGACGCCGTGCTGGCCGGCGCCGGTCTCGGCGATCACCCGGGTCTTGCCCATGCGCCGGGTGAGCAGTGCCTGGCCCAGCACGTTGTTGATCTTGTGCGAGCCGGTGTGGTTCAGGTCCTCGCGCTTGAGGAAGATCCGGGCACCGCCGGCGTGCTCGGCGAAGCGCCGGACCTCGGTCAGCGCGCTGGGGCGGCCGGTGTAGTCGACCATCAGCGCGTTGAGCTCTGCGGCGAAGGCCGGGTCGGCCTTGGCCTTGTCGTACTCGACGGCGACCTCGTCCACGGCGGCGACCAGCGCCTCCGGGATGAACTTGCCGCCGAACGCGCCGAAGTACCCCTCGGCGCTGGGAACCAGACCCTCCGGGTCCGGGATGAAGAAGTCAGATGACATCCGACGTGCTCCTCGACATCGCAACAGGTGGGTTCACCGTATGCGCCGCGAGCCGAACGCCGCCGCGACCTGGAGCGGTCGGGCGGTGCGGTCATACGTACAGAGGTGGTGCGGGTACGCGGCCGGGGCTCGCTACGGCGCGGTCCCCGGGCGCCATCGCATGCCGTTGACCTGGCCGGGCTCGTCGCCGATCGCGTACCGCACCCGACGGCCGTGCACCCGGCGCGCGGGGGCGCGGCAGCCGCGGTGCCAGAAGGGCGGCGCGCAGCGCCTCGGCTGGGGGTAGCCGGCCGCCAGGCAGCGACCGCGCGCGGACCGCGCGCGCGGGCTCCGGGCAGCCCCGGCACCGGCCGGGCACGGGCCCTGGATGCGGGACGGCTCGGGACGGTCGGCGGCCATGGTCCCGGTCAGTCCCGTCCGTGCCGCAGCGCCGGGTGGGCGCCCGCGGCGACCAGGTCGGCGACGGCGCCGCGCGGGTCACGGCCGGTGACCAGGGACTCGCCCACGAGCACCGCGTCGGCGCCCGCGTTGGCGTACGCGATCAGGTCATGCGGGCCGCGGACGCCGGACTCGGCGATCTTGACGATGTGGTCCGGGATCTCGGGGGCGACGCGCTCGAAGGTGGAGCGGTCGACCGTGAGGTCCTTCAGGTTGCGCGCGTTGACGCCGATGACCTTCGCCCCGGCGGCGAGGGCGCGCTCGGCCTCCTCCTCGTCGTGCACCTCGACGAGCGGCGTCAGGCCGATGGACTCGGCCCGCTCGATCAGGGAGACCAGGGCCTCCTGGTCGAGGGCTGCGACGATCAGCAGGGCGAGGTCGGCGCCGTAGGCGCGGGCCTCCCAGAGCTGGTACGAGGTGACGATGAAGTCCTTGCGCAGGACCGGGATGTCGACCTTGGCGCGGACGGCCTCCAGGTCGGCGAGCGATCCGCCGAACCGGCGCTGCTCGGTGAGGACCGAGATGACGGACGCGCCGCCCGCCTCGTACTCCGCGGCGAGCCCGGCGGGGTCGGCGATCGCGGCGAGCGCCCCCTTGGAGGGGCTGGAGCGCTTCACCTCGCAGATGACGCTGACGCCTTCGCCCCGCAGGGCGGCGGCTCCGTCCTTGGCCGCGGGAGCGCGCCGCGCGCGTTCCTTCAGCTCGTCGAGGCCCACCCGCGCCTGCCGCTCCGCGAGGTCGGCTCGTACGCCGTCGATGATCTCGTCGAGCACACTCACGCGAGCGGCCCCCTTTCGGGAGAGTGATGAGGAAACAGGATCAGCCACGTCAATGCTATCCGCAGGAGGGCCGGGGCCCGAATCCGGCCGGTGGACGTCCCACGGACCGGACGGTCAGGGCGCCAGCGCCGATCCGAACGGCAGGTTCCGGACCACCGAGAAGACGATCAGCACGGCACCGATCCCCCACCAGACGGCTGGGCGCGCGGCGAGGGCCATGGGCCTTCCCCGGACGGCCCGGGCCGTCCAGACCACCCAGAGGACGGCGAAGAGCACATAGCCGGCCACGGCGAGCGCATTGGACCCGAGGGCGGCGGCGAGGTCGCCGTGCGCGAAGGCGTGGGCACTGCGCAGCCCGCCGCAGCCGGGGCAGTACAGGCCGGTGAGGCGGAGCAGCGGGCAGACCGGGTAGTGGCCCGGTTCGTTGGGGTCGACGGCGCCGACGTAGCCGAAGGCCCCGACGACGACGGCCAGGGTGGCCACCGGAGCGGCGAGCCGCCGCAGTCGGGCGACCGGTCCGGAGGCGGGGGGCGGCGGGAGGTACGGGGGCACGGGCGTCGGCGGGCGTCCGGCCCCGGCGGGGCCGGGGCCGCGCGTCGGCGGGGCGGCGGGGGTCGGCGATGCGTCCACCCGGTGATTGTCCCCGCTGACGCGGAAAGGCGCAGCCCGTTCCCGGGCCGCGCCTTGTGTGCGCGGGGATCGCGCGTGCGTCAGGAGACCTGCGCCTCGGCGGCGCGCGCCCTGGCGGCAGCCACCTCCGCCGTCTCCTTCGGCGTACCGAGGCCCGCCATCTTCATCCCGAGGCCGACGATCCCGCCGAGGAGGATGACGCCGATGCTGGCCCAGAAGCCGACCGGGTTGGCGGCGACCATGAAGACGCCTCCGGCGCAGAAGCCGAAGAAGGAGATGATGACACCGGTCCAGGCGGCCGGGGTGTGTCCGTGGCTGCTGCCCGCCATGAGTTGCTCCTTGTTGGTGTTGCGCTGTTGGTGTCGCTGTACGCAAAGCTGGTGGCGCTGTTGGTCCCGCTGTGCAGAAAGCTCGGGCCCATTGTCCCGTACGCGGAAACAGGACGTGAGCTGGGGGCATGCCCCGGGTGGGTACTGGAGGTCCGGCCGGGCTCGCGGCTCTTGGCCCGCGTTCCGCGGCGTTGCCGAAACAGCCTAATGGCTCCGTCATGAGGCCGCTTCGGCGCCGTGCGGCCGCACGGGCCGGACGCCGCTCACTGATCCGGCCGGGGGCCCCGGCGCCTTCCTAGCGCGTCGGGTCCTCGCCCTGGTCCAGGGCCTTCCAGAGATCCTCGGGCCGGTCCGGGTCCAGGGTTGCGGCCCGGCGCGGGCGGGGGGTGCCGTTCCGTTCGTACCGTCCCGACATGCCGGGCCAGAGCCGGCCGTAGCGCAGGGCGAGCAGTCCGGCGAGGAGGATCAGCAGGCCGCCCGCGGCGGTGACGTAGGGCCAGGGCGTGTGGGCGAGGGCCTGGACGGTGGCCGAGGTGTCGCCGGTGGTCTGCGCGGCCTTCTCGTCCAGTGCGGCACTGTCGGAGGCGGCGAGGCAAGCGCTCAGTGCGGCGCCGAGGCCGCTGAGGGCGAGCAGCCCGGCGACGACCAGCCGGCCGACGCCGCGGACGGCGAAGACGGCGACGAGGGCGGCCAGGCCGACGACGGCGAGGGCTGCCGGGAGGCCGGTGACGTCCCGGCCGTCGGCGGTCAGGGGCAGGGAGCCGCCGCCGACGGCCGCCCGGCCCTCGGCCCAGGTCTGGCCGGAGGCGAGCAGGACGACGGCGGCGCCGGCCGCCCCGAGGATCAGGCCGAGGGCCAGGCTGCGGCGGCTTCCCGCGGCGCCGGGTGCGGCGGCCGTGCGGGCCTGGGGCTGGGGTACGGGGACAGCGCTCACGCACCCCACTATCCCTCACGGCCCGGTCCGCGGCCGGACGCGGGGTCCCGCTGCCCCGGTCCCCCGCCCGCCGCGGCGAGGGCCGTCACCCCCTCACGCGCCGTGCAGGCGGTTGGCGGTGTGGATGGCCCGGAGCACGGCCGCGGCCTTGTTGCGGCACTCGGTGTCCTCGGCGACCGGGTCGGAGTCGGCGACGACGCCCGCCCCGGCCTGGACGTAGGCGGTGCCGTCCCGGAGCAGCGCGGTCCGGATGGCGATGGCGGTGTCGGAGTCCCCGGCGAAGTCGAGGTAGCCGACGCAGCCGCCGTACAGCCCGCGGCGGGTCGGTTCCAGTTCTTCGATGATCTGCATGGCGCGGGGCTTGGGGGCTCCGGAGAGGGTGCCCGCGGGGAAGCAGGCGGTGAGCACGTCGAAGGCGGTGTGGCCCTCGGCGACCCGTCCCGTGACGGTGGAGACGATGTGCATCACGTGCGAGTACCGCTCGATCGACATGAAGTCGACGACCTCGACGCTGCCGGGTTCGCAGACCCGCCCCAGGTCGTTGCGGCCGAGGTCGACGAGCATGAGGTGCTCGGCGCGCTCCTTCGGGTCGGCGAGGAGCTCGTCGGCGAGGGCCTGGTCCTCCTGCGGGGTGGCGCCGCGGTGCCTGGTCCCGGCGATCGGGTGGAGCATGGCCTGCCCGTCCTCCACCTTGACGAGGGCCTCCGGGCTGGAGCCCACGACATCGAAGCCGTCGAAGCGGAGGAGGTACATGTACGGGGACGGATTGGTGGCGCGCAGCACCCGGTAGACGTCCAGCGCGCTCGCCGCGCACGGGGTCTCGAAGCGCTGGGAGGGGACGACCTGGAACGCCTCGCCGGCCCTGATGCGTTCCTTCACCTCGTCGACGGCGTCCTGGTACGACTCGCCGCCCCAGCGCGCGGTGTACGGGGGCAGTTCGGACGGCGGGAGGACGGCGGGGGCGTTCTCGACGGGGCGTGAGAGGTCGCGTTCCATGGCGTCGAGGCGTGCGACGGCGTCCGCGTACGCCTCGTCGACGCCGGTGGCGAGGTCGTTGTGGTTGATCGCGTTGGCGATCAGCAGCACGCTGCCGTCCCGGTGGTCGAGGACGGCCAGGTCCGAGGTGAGCAGCATGGTCAGCTCGGGGAGGCGGAGGTCGTCCGTCGTGCTGTCGCCGATCCGTTCCAGGCGGCGCACCACGTCGTAGCCGAGGTAGCCGACCATGCCTCCGGTGAACGGCGGCAGTCCGGCGTCCGCGACCAGGTCGCGGGGGGTGTGCAGGGCTTCGATGGTGGCGCGCAGGGCCTCCAGCGGGTCGCCGTCGACGGGGACGCCGACGGGCGGCGTGCCCAGCCAGTGCGCCCGCCCGTCGCGTGCGGTGAGGGTGGCGGCGCTGCGTACGCCGATGAAGGAGTAGCGCGACCAGGTGCGGCCGTTCTCCGCGGATTCCAGGAGGAAGGTACCGGTGCGCCCGCCCGCGAGTTTGCGGTAGAGGCCGACGGGGGTGTCGCCGTCCGCGAGGAGTCTGCGGCTGACGGGGATGACGCGCCGTTCGATGGCCAGTTTGCGGAACGTGTCGAGATCCATGGCGCCGAACCCTACTGGGCCAGTGGGAGGACGTCGGCGTCGAAGCAGGTGCGGTCGCCGGTGTGGCAGGCGGCGCCCTTCTGGTCGACCTTGACGAGGACGGTGTCGGCGTCGCAGTCGAGGGCGACGGACTTGACCGTCTGGGTGTGGCCCGAGGTGTCGCCCTTGGCCCAGTACTCCCGGCGGCTGCGGGACCAGTAGGTGCAGCGTCCGGTGGTGAGGGTGCGGTGCAGGGCCTCGTCGTCCATCCAGCCGAGCATCAGCACCTCGCCGGTGTCGTACTGCTGGGCGATGGCCGGGAAGAGCCCGTCGGCGCCGCGCTTGAGACGGGCGGCGATGGCCGGGTCGAGGTTGCTCTGCGGTGCCGGGGTGCCGGGGGCGGGGGCGCTGGTCATGCGCCCATTGTGCCGTGGCCGCGGGGTCGGCCCGGTGCGCCGTCCACTGGGCGGACCGGGCGCGGCGGTCGTACGCTGGCGGACATGTCGACCCATGCGAAGCGTGAACGGCTTCTGCTCGCCGACCTGTTGGAAGCGGCGGGACCGGAGGCCCCCACCCTGTGCCGGGGCTGGACGGCCCGGGACCTGGCCGCCCACGTGGTGGTGCGGGAGCGCCGACCGGACGCGGCGGGAGGTGTGGTGCTGGGCGTTCTGAAGAACCGGCTCGAACGGGTGCAGGCCGAGTACGCGGCGAAGCCGTACGAAGAGCTGATCCAGCTCATCCGCACCGGGCCGCCGAAGATGTCCCCGTTCGGTCTGAAGCAGATCGACGAGGCCGCCAACACCGTCGAGTTCTACGTCCACACGGAGGACGTGCGCCGGGCCCAGCCGGACTGGTCGCGGCGCGAACTGGACCCGGTCTTCGCCGATCTGCTGTGGTCACGGACCGAGCGGACGGCGCGGATGCTGGGCCGCAGGTCACCGGTGGGACTGGTGCTGCGCCGTCCGGACGGCCAGACGGTGGTGGCGCACAAGGGCGCCCCGGTGGTGACGGTGACCGGCGAGCCGGGCGAGCTGCTGCTCTTCGCGTTCGGCAGGCAGGACGCGGCGGAGGTGGGGCTCGACGGCGACCAGGAGGCGGTGTCCCGGCTGCGGACGGCGGAGCTGGGCATGTAGCCCCGTCGGCGGATCGGCTTCGGGAGCCCGGTCCGCCGTACCGGCCGATGCGCGGCCGGTACGGCGGACCGACGGGCTGCCGGTGCGGTCAGCGGACCGGGTGTCCGGCCTCCCGGAGCGCCGCCTTGACCTCGGAGATCCGCAGATCGCCGAAGTGGAAGACGGACGCGGCGAGCACCGCGTCGGCCCCCGCGGCGATGGCCGGCGCGAAGTCCGCGAGCCGGCCGGCGCCTCCGGAGGCGATGACGGGGACGGTCACGTGCTCGCGGACCGCCGTGATCATCTCGGTGTCGTAGCCGTCCTTGGTGCCGTCGGCGTCCATCGAGTTGAGCAGGATCTCGCCCGCGCCCAGTTCGGCGGCCCGGTGCGCCCATTCGACGGCGTCGATGCCGGTGCCCCGGCGCCCGCCGTGCGTGGTCACCTCGAAGCCTCCGGTCGGCGTGCGCCGGGCGTCCACGGAGAGCACCAGGACCTGGCTGCCGAAACGCTCGGCGATCTCCCGGATGAGGTCGGGGCGGCCGATCGCGGCGGTGTTGACGCCGACCTTGTCCGCGCCGGCCCGCAGCAGCTTGTCGACGTCGTCGGTGGTGCGGACGCCGCCGCCGACCGTGAGCGGGATGAACACCTGTTCGGCGGTGCGCCGCACCACGTCGTAGGTGGTCTCCCGGTCGCCGCTGGATGCGGTGATGTCGAGGAAGGTCAGTTCGTCGGCGCCCTCGGCGTCGTACAGCTTGGCCATCTCGACGGGGTCGCCCGCGTCGCGCAGGTTCTGGAAGTTGACGCCCTTGACGACCCGGCCGGCGTCCACGTCCAGGCACGGGATGACGCGTACCGCGAGGCTCATCGCCCGCCTCCCCGGTACGCCTCGACCTCGACCTCGACGACGAGGCTCGGGTCCACGAGGCCCGCCACGATGAGCATCGAAGCGGCGGGGCGCACGTCGTCGAACAGCTCCTTGTGGGCGCGGCCCACCTCGTCCACGTCCCGGGCGTGGGTGACGTACATCCGGGTGCGCACGACGTCCTCGCGGCCCAGGCCGAGCTGTTTCAGGGCGTCGAAGGCGACCTTGAAGGAGGTGACGGTCTGCTCGTACGGGCCGCCCGGGGAGATCTGGCCGTTCTCCACGGAGGTGCAGCCGGAGACCAGGACGAGCCCGTTCGGCAGCTGGACCGCGCGGGAGTAGCCGAACCGCTCCTCCCAGGGGGCGCCGGAGGAGACGCGGTTGACGGAGTCGGTCATTCCGCGACCACCTTCAACGCCTCTTCGAGGGTGAACGCCTTCGCGTACAGCGCCTTGCCCACGATCGCGCCCTCGACGCCGTCCGGGACGAGCGTGGAGAGGGCGCGCAGGTCGTCGAGCGAGGAGACGCCGCCGGAGGCGACGACGGGCTTGTCGGTGGCGGCGCAGACGTTCTTCAGGAGGTCCAGGTTGGGGCCCTGGAGGGTGCCGTCCTTGGCGATGTCGGTGACGACGTAGCGGGCGCAGCCTTCGGAGTCGAGGCGGGCCAGTGTCTCGTAGAGGTCGCCGCCGTCCCGGGTCCAGCCCCGGCCGCGCAGCGTCGTGCCGCGGACGTCGAGCCCGACGGCGATCTTGTCGCCGTGCTCGGCGATGACCTTGGCCACCCATTCGGGGGTCTCCAGGGCGGCGGTGCCGAGGTTAACCCGGGTGCAGCCGGTGGCGAGGGCGGCGGCGAGCGAGGCGTCGTCGCGGATGCCGCCGGAGAGCTCGACCTTGATGTCCATGGAGCGGGCGACCTCGGCGATCTGCTCCCGGTTGTCCCCGGTGCCGAACGCGGCGTCCAGGTCGACGAGGTGCAGCCATTCCGCGCCCGCCCGCTGCCAGGCGAGGGCCGCCTCCAGCGGGTCGCCGTAGGAGGTCTCGGAACCGGACTCGCCGTGGACGAGGCGGACGGCCTGGCCGTCGCGGACGTCGACGGCGGGGAGGAGTTCAAGCTTCGGCATTACAGCGTCTCAATCCAGTTGGTCAGCAGCTGGGCGCCGGCATCGCCGGACTTCTCGGGGTGGAACTGGGTGGCCCACAGGGCACCGTTCTCCACGGCGGCGACGAACGGCTCGCCGTGGGTGGCCCAGGTGACCCGGGGCGCGGGGATCCTGGGGTTGGTGACCTCCAGGGTCCACTCGTGCACGGCGTAGGAGTGCACGAAGTAGAACCGGGCGTCCGGGTCGAGCCCGGCGAACAGTCGGGAGTCCTCGGGGGGACGCACGGTGTTCCAGCCCATGTGCGGCACGACCGGGGCCTTCAGCGGGCCGACGGTGCCGGGCCACTCGTCCAGCCCCGCGGCCTCCACGCCGTGCTCGATGCCGCGTTCGAAGAGGATCTGCATCCCGACGCAGATGCCCATGACGGGCCGGCCGCCGGACAGCCTGCGGCCGATGATCCATTCGCCGCGGGCCTTGCGCAGCCCCTCCATGCAGGCGGAGAACGCGCCGACGCCGGGCACCAGCAGCCCGTCGGCGTTCATCGCCGCGTCGTAGTCGCGGGTGATCTCGACGTCCGCGCCGACGCGGGCGAGGGCCCGTTCGGCGGACCGGACGTTGCCGAAGCCGTAGTCGAAGACGACGACCTTCTTCCCGCTCTTCTTGCTGTCGTTCACCGGTCGTACCTCAGTCCCAGAGTCCCTGGATCCGCATGACGCCCGCGACCAGGCACATCGCGGACGCGAGCCCGAGCAGGACGATGACGCCCCTGGGCATCTTCTGCTTCGAGAAGGAATAGACGCCGCCGGCCAGGAACAGGCCGACGACGATCAATATGGTGCTGAGACCGGTCACAGCGCGCCCTTCGTGGAGGGGATGATCCCGGTGGCCCGCGGGTCGCGCTCGCTGGCGTAGCGCAGGGCGCGGGCCAGTGCCTTGAACTGGCACTCCACGATGTGGTGGGCGTTGCGCCCGTACGGGACGTGGACGTGCAGGGCGATCTGCGCCTGGGCGACGAAGGACTCCAGGATGTGCCGGGTCATCGTCGTGTCGTAGGTGCCGATCATGGGCGCCATGTTCTCCGGCTCGGTGTGCACCAGGTAGGGGCGGCCGGAGAGGTCCACGGTGACCTGGGCGAGCGACTCGTCCAGCGGGACGGTGCAGTTGCCGAAGCGGTAGATGCCCGACTTGTCGCCGAGCGCCTGCTTGAAGGCGCCGCCGAGCGCGAGGGCGGTGTCCTCGATGGTGTGGTGGGTGTCGATGTGCAGGTCGCCTTCGGTCTTGACCGTGAGGTCGAAGAGCCCGTGCCGGCCGAGCTGATCGAGCATGTGGTCGTAGAAGCCGACACCGGTCGAGATGTCGACCGTGCCGGTGCCGTCGAGGTCGATCTCGACGAGCACCGAGGTTTCCTTGGTGGTGCGTTCCACCCGGCCTACGCGGCCCGCGCGGGTCATGCGTCGTGCTCCTTCTTGATCTCACGTGCGGCCGACGCCGTGGGTGCGTCGGCCGCGGGTCCGTCGAGCAGTCCGTCGACCGCGTCGAGGAACGCGTCGTTCTCGGCCGGGGTGCCCGCGGAGACCCGCAGCCATCCCGGTACGCCGTTGTCCCGGACCAGGACGCCCCGGTCGAGGATCCAACGCCAGGCGGTGTGGCTGTCGGCGAAGCGGCCGAACTGGACGAAGTTGGCGTCCGATTCGACGACCTCGAAGCCCTTGGCACGCAGCTCCTCGACGATCCGGTCCCGCTCGCTCTTGAGCTGGGCGACGTACCCCAGCAGCGTATCGGTGTGCTCCAGCGCGGCGAGGGCGGTGGCCTGTGTGATGGAGGACAGGTGGTACGGCAGCCGCACGAGCTGGACCGCGTCGACGACGGCCGGGTCGGCGGCGAGGTAGCCGAGGCGGAGCCCGGCGGCGCCGAACGCCTTCGACATGGTGCGTGAGAGCACCAGGTGCGGTCGGCCCTCGATCAGCGGGAGCAGCGAGGGATGGTGGCTGAACTCGCCGTACGCCTCGTCGACGACGACCATCGACGGCTTGGCCTCCTGGGCCGCCTCGTACAGGGCGAGGACGGTGTCGGCGTCGACGGCGGTGCCGGTGGGGTTGTTGGGCGAGGTGATGAAGACGATGTCGGGCCGACGCTCGGCGATCTCCTTCCGGGCGGCCTCGACGTCGATGGTGAAGTCCTCGTTGCGCGGTCCGGAGATCCAGCCGGTTCCGGTGCCGCGGGCGATGAGGGCGTGCATGGAGTACGAGGGCTCGAAGCCGATCGCGGTGCGCCCGGGGCCGCCGAAGGTCTGGAGGAGCTGCTGGAGCACCTCGTTGGAGCCGTTGGCGGCCCAGACGTGGGCGGGTCCGACCTCGTGCCCGGCGGTCCGACTGAGGTAGCGGGCGAGCTGGGTGCGCAGCTCGACGGCGTCCCGGTCGGGGTAGCGGTTGAGGTCG
Source organism: Streptomyces sp. NPDC052042 (assembly GCF_044548345.1). Taxonomy (NCBI): domain Bacteria; kingdom Bacillati; phylum Actinomycetota; class Actinomycetes; order Kitasatosporales; family Streptomycetaceae; genus Streptomyces; species Streptomyces sp. NPDC052042. Next base: position 276,908 of record NZ_JBIUBU010000001.1, read on the forward strand.
CGGGCGGCCTCGCGGACGCGTTCGGCGATCCGGTCGACGAGCGCCTCGGGCAGCGGGTAGGGGTTCTCGTTGGTGTTCAGCCGTACGGGCACGTCGAGCTGCGGCGCCCCGTAGGGGGACTTGCCGCGCAGCTCGTCCCGGACGGGGAGGTCGTCGATGCGTACGGAACGTTCGGGGGACGCGCTCACCGGTTCGGCACCTTCCATCCGAAGCGGGCCTTGACGGCCGCGCCGTGGGCGGGCAGGTCCTCGGCCTCGGCGAGCGTGACCACGTGGTGCGCCACGTCGGCGAGGGCGTCGCGCGAGTAGTCGACGACGTGGACGCCGCGCAGGAAGGACTGCACGGAGAGCCCGGAGGAGTGGCAGGCGCAGCCGCCGGTCGGCAGCACGTGGTTGGAGCCCGCGCAGTAGTCGCCGAGCGAGACCGGGGACCAGGGGCCGACGAAGATCGCGCCCGCGTTCTTCACGCGCTCCGCGACGGCGGCGGCGTCGGCGGTCTGGATCTCCAGGTGCTCGGCGCCGTACGCGTCGACCACGCGCAGTCCCTCGTCGAGGCCGTCGACCAGGACGATCGCGGACTGCTTGCCGCTCAGGGCCGGGACGATCCGGTCCTCGACGTGCTTGGTGGCGGCGATCTGCGGCTCCAGCTCCTTGGCGACCGCGTTCGCGAGCTCCTCGGAGTCGGTGACGAGCACGGCGGCCGCGAGCGGGTCGTGCTCGGCCTGGCTGATGAGGTCGGAGGCGACGTGCACCGGGTCGGCGGTGTCGTCGGCGAGGACGGCGATCTCGGTCGGTCCGGCCTCGGTGTCGATGCCGATGCGTCCCGTGAAGTGGCGCTTGGCCGCAGCGACCCAGATGTTGCCGGGGCCGGTGACCATGTTGGCGGGCGCACAGGTCTCGGTGCCGTACGCGAACATCGCGACGGCCTGGGCGCCGCCGGCCGCGTACACCTCGTCGATGCCGAGGAGGGCGCAGGCGGCGAGGATCGTCGGGTGCGGCAGGCCGCCGAACTCCTTCTGCGGCGGGGACGCCAGCGCGACGGAGGCGACGCCGGCCTGCTGTGCGGGCACGGCGTTCATGATCACGGAGGAGGGGTAGACGGACCGGCCGCCGGGCGCGTAGAGGCCGACCCGTTCCACCGGCACCCACTTCTCGGTGACGGTGCCGCCGGGCACGACCCGGACCGCGTGCGGGGCGCGGCGCTGCTCGGCGTGGACGCGGGTGGCGCGCGCGATCGACTCCTCCAGGGCCGCCCGGACGAGCGGGTCCAGTCCGGCCAGGGCGTCGGTGAGCGCGGCGGCGGGGACGCGCACCCGGTCCAGGCGCACGCCGTCGAACCTCTCCGCGTACTCGATCAGCGCCGCGTCGCCCCGATGATGCACGTCCTCGCAGATGGGCCGCACCTTCTCCAGGGCGGCTTCCACGTCGAACTCGGCACGGGGCAGCAGGGCGCGCAGGGCTCGACCCCCGGGGAGGGCGTCGCCGCGCAGATCGATTCGAGAGATCACATCGCAATTCTCGCAGACCGCACCCGCCGTCCCGCTGTCCGTATCACTGGCTGATACGTGTCCCGCCCGTCACCGCTTCATCGGCTGATACGCGTCCCGGCCATCACCGCTGACGAATAGCGTTCACGTCGTCACGCAGAGGGAAGAACAGCTCCGAGCGGAAGGGGGTAACACCCGTGACCGAGCATGACGGCGACTTCCCGGACGGTCTCAGCGCGGCGGAGCTGGGCATGTGGCAGGCGTTCCGGAACGGCAGCACCTACGATCTGCGGGCCCGCGACCCCGCGCGGGACGACCCGTTCGCCCCGTGCGTCTGGGGTCCGGAACGGAGTGTGGACGGGCGTGTCGTCGCCCGGCTGCTGCTGTCCGGGCCGCCGCCGCGTCCCGGACGGGTCGCGGCGCTGAAGCTCCGCGGGGTGCGGATCTCCGGCACATTGGATCTGGCGGGCGGGCGTGTCGCGCCGTATGTCGAGCTGACCGGCTGCCGCTTCGAGAACGAGGTGGTGTTCCCCGAATGCCACTTCACGACACTGCGGATCGTCGGCTGCGCGTTGCCCCGGCTGGAGGCGGCCCGGCTGCGGACCGAGGGCGATCTGCATCTGCCCCGTTGCCGGGTCCGCCGCGGGATCAGGCTCACCGACGCCCAGATCGGCACCGACCTGCTGATCAACCAGATCGAGATCGGCCCCGACCGCCATGGGCGGGCGCTGGCCGGCGACGGTCTCGCGGTCGCCCAGGACCTCCAGGCGGAGTTGGTGGAGGCGCGGGGCGAGCTGAGTCTGCGCGGGGCGAAAGTGGGCGGTTCGCTCAGCCTGCGCGGCAGCCGGCTGCGCGGCCGGGAGGGACGGCGCGCGCTGAACGCGCCGCAGCTCACGGTGGAGCGGTCGCTGTACATGAGCGAGGCGTGGGTGAGCGTCGACACCGGCATCCAGGGCACCACTCCCCCATACGGCATCGTCATGGCGCCGACCCCGGCGCGCGGCACGCGTTCGCAGATCTTCGAGTGCCGGGGCGGGGTGCGACTGGACGACGGGCGGTTCGGGGACGCGGTCGACCTGCACAAGGCGCGGTTCGTGCTGGCCCGGCACGAGGAGTTGTCGCTGCGCCGGATCGTCACCCCGGAGCTGCGGTTCAACGCGGAGCGGCCGGAGGAGGGCCGGGTCGTGCTGAACGGCGCGCGCGTGGTCACGTTGATCGACGTGTCGACCAGCTGGCCGGGGCCCGGCGGTCTGGTGATGGGCGGGTTCGTGTACGAGAGCCTCGTCCCGTACGGGCACTTCCCGCTCGCCCGCCGCCTGGAGTGGGTGGCCGCCGCGACCCCGGAGTACGTGCCGGAGCCCTATGAGCGCCTGGCGGCGGTGCTGCGCAGCTGCGGGGAGGACGCCGACGCCCGCGAGGTGCTGCTGGCCAAGCAGCGTCGGCGGCGCGAGACGCTGCCGCTCGCCGCGAAGCTCTGGGGCTTCCTCCAGGACTGGACGGTGGCGTACGGCTACCGGCCGGGGCGGGCGGCGGTGTGGATGGCGGTGTTGTGGGCGGCGGGGACCCTGGCCTTCTCGCGGCACGCCCCGGCACCGATCAAGGAGGACGAGTACCCGGAGTGGAACCCCGCGTTGTACGCGCTCGATCTGCTGATCCCGGTGATCAACCTCGGCCAGGACGGCTACTGGCGGATGAAGGACGGCTGGCAGTGGGGGTCGGCCGTGCTGATCCTGCTGGGCTGGATCCTGGCCACGACGGTCGCGACCGGCGCCACCCGGCTGCTGCGCCGGGGCTGAGCCGTACGCCGGGCCGGACGGCCGGGGCCGGGCCGGGGCGCGGGAAGACGCACGAGCGCGAAGGAGCGGGGGGCGTCGGCGGGGCCGGCCGGGCCAGAGGTCCGGTCGCCCGGCCGGTGGCGCCGGGCGCCACCGGCCGGGCGGCGGGAACACCCCGGCTCCCCGCGCTCCTCGCCCGCGTTCCCCGCACTCCCCGCACTTCTTCGCGCCCCGTCCGACACATCCCGTCCACTCGGCACCAAAGCTTCACAGCCCCCCACTGGCGCCGTCCCGACCAGCGCTTTTCAATGGTCCGCACCATGTCACTCCTCCGTTCCCTGTTCCGTACCGCGCGCGTCCCGGCCCTCCCCCAGGAGGTCGCCGGGCTGATGGCCGACGCCGCGGTGCTGCTCGACGCCCCCGACGAGCGGCTCTCCCCCGTGCTCGTCGCCGCAGCCCTCGGGGCGTACGGGCCCGCGGCGGAACTCCTCGCCGCCACCCGGTCCGGCGCCGAATGGGAGAACCGCGACCGGTACCTCGGCCGGATCGTCGCGTTCGCCCGCAACCGCGACGCCTGGCTGACCGCGTGGCTGGCCGCCGCCCCGCACGACCCCGACGCGCTGCTGGTCCAGGCCGAGGTGGCGGTCCGCAGGGCCTGGGAGTCGCCCGTACGGGCCGAACGGCTGCGCGAGGTGACACCGCTGGTCACCGCGGCGGCAAAGGCCGATCCGCGCGATCCGGTGCCATGGCGGCTCGCGCTCGACCACGCCCGTGGCACCCGGGCCGCGCACACCGCCTTCGAGGCGCTGTGGGAGCAGGCGGTGCGACGCTCCTCGCACCACTACGGCTGCCACGTCGCGGCCCTGCGGTACCTCTCCGACGCCTGGCACGGCTCGCACCGCGAGTGCTTCGACTTCGCCGAGCGGGCCGCCGGGGACGCGCTGCCCGGCTCGCTGGTGCGGGCGCTGCCCCTGCGCGCGGCGTACGCCCTGCTGACCGAGGGGCCCGGGACACGGACCACCTCGGTGCCGGAGGACCGGATCGACGCGGCGGCGGACCTGGCGATCACCCTGTCCGCCTCGTTCGCGCCGGGCGACCCCTGGCCCGCCGAGGTCCGCAACCTGCTGGCGTTCGTGCTGGCCGCCCGGGGCCGCTGGGACGCGGCGCTGGAGCAGTTCCGGCGGATCGGGCCCCATGCGACGTCGTTCCCGTGGGCCTCGGTCTCCGACGACCCGCTGGGGCGGTTCCTCGAAGTGCGCCGGGAAGCGGGGGCCCGGGCGGCCGGTACGGCGCCCCTGCGGGGGCGGGCCCGCCGGGGCCGTCCGCGCGGCCATTACGCTTGACCGCTGTGACCACCGCTCGCCTGCCCCTGTTCCCGCTCAACGCGGTGCTTTTCCCGGGCCTCGTGCTGCCGCTGAACGTCTTCGAGGAGCGATATCGCGCCATGATGCGCGAACTGCTCCGCACCGACGAGGACGAGCCCCGCCGTTTCGCGGTCGTCGCGATCCGGGACGGCCACGAGGTCGCCCCGACAGCCACCGGGATGCCGGAGGCGGAGCGCGCCTGGGCCGTCCGCGACGCCGCGGACGGCTTCGGCCCCGACCCGATCCGGGCCTTCCACCCGGTGGGCTGCGTCGCCGATGCGGCGAAGATCCGGGAACGGGCGGACGGCACCTTCGAGGTCCTCGCGACCGGCACCACCCGGGTGGAACTGCTCTCCGTCGACGCGAGCGGCCCCTATCTGACGGCGGAGCTCCGGGAACTGGACGAGAAGCCGGGCGAGGAGGCGGGCGCGCTCGCCGAGGGCGTGCTGCGGGCGTTCCGGGGCTACCAGAAGCGTCTGGCGGGGGCGAGCCGACGGTCCCTGACGACGGGGGCGGAGCTGCCCGACGACCCCTCGGTCGTCTCGTACCTCGTCGCGGCGGCGGCCGTGCTCGACGTCCCGACGAAGCAGCGGCTGCTCCAGGCGCCCGACACCGCGACCAGGCTGCGTGAGGAACTCACGATGCTGCGCGCCGAGACCGCCGTCATACGGCATCTCCCGTCACTGCCCGCCGTGGAACTGACGCGCGCCCCGACCCACCCCAACTGACCGGCGGACCGGCCCGGTACGGCCGGCGGACCGACCCCCGAGGAACCCTCACCGTGGCGAAGAAACCGAAGAAGCAGCAGTCCGGCGGGACCCCCGCCACGGTCGCGCTGACCGCGGCGGGGGCGGCGTTCACCGTGCACTCCTACGCACACGATCCGGCGTCCCCCTCCTACGGCGAGGAGGCGGCCGAGGCCCTGGGCGTCTCCCCCGACCGGGTCTTCAAGACCCTGGTCGCCGACGTGGACGGCACCCTCACCGTCGCGGTCGTGCCGGTGGCCGGTTCCCTCGACCTCAAAGCCCTGGCCACCGCCGTCGGCGGCAAACGGGCCGCCATGGCCGACCCGGCGGCGGCGGAACGCACCACCGGTTATGTACGGGGCGGCATCTCGCCGCTGGGCCAGCGCAAGCGGCTGCGCACGGTGCTGGACGCGTCGGCGCGGGCGCACCCGACGATCTGCGTCTCGGCCGGCCGCCGCGGGCTGGAGGTCGAGCTGTCCCCCGATGATCTGGCGTCGCTGACGGGAGCGGTGTTCGCGGAGATCGGCCGCGGCTAGTGCCGCGGCAGGCAACGTTTGCCCGTCAAGGAGCGCGTCCGGTGCGTGCTCTCGGTGTGCCGGCCGGAAACCCTCGTACTGGACGTACTCGGACGGCCCCCGTGGCCCGGCGGGTACCCGTGCCGGCCGCGCGCCGGTCCGGAGGTGCCGTACGCGGCCTACGACCCGGCCGACGGCGCGCTCCCGCCGGGGGACGTCCCGGGGCCGGGGGCCCCGTGCTCCGCGCCCGGGACCGGCCCGCCGGCCGCCCACCCCGGGAAGGTGCCCCACTCCGGCTCCGGGTCCCTCGGGCCGAACAGCGCCGTCAGCACGAGATGCGTCACCATCGCCGCCACCGGCCAGGCCAGCCAGGCCGCGGCCGCGGTCCTCAGCTGGAGCGGCGCGTCGAAGACCACCCCCCTGCCGACCGCACGCGCGTGCGCGACCACGTCCTGCTCCGGCCCGAGCCACACCCCGAGCCGCCAGGCCAGCAGGGAACCCAGCACCCCGCCCGCCGCGAGCGCCACCACCACGGCGATGCCGCCCCGGCGCCGGAACCAGAAGACCAGCGCGGCGGAGAGGATCCCGAAGCCCAGGGCCAGCAGCACGAACGTGCCGTCGGCGCCGATCGCCTCCTCGCCCTCGCTGTCCCGGAGGAAGACGGCCGTGCCGTCGGAGATCAGCGGAACCCTCGGCGCGAGCCACACCCACAGGACCCCGAGCCCGACGCCGGAGACGGTCACGAGCAGGGCGACGACCACCGCACGCAGCAGCTCCGGGCCGGTGTCCTTTGCCCCGCCCGCGGCGAGCGTGGATCCGGAACGTTCTTCCCCGGGACCGTCCCACTGCGGCGGGGTCTGCCAGGGGTCGTCGGACGAGGGCCGGTGCGGCGGCGTCAGGGGTGCGGTCACCGTGCCATGGTGCCAGGCGTCCCGGTGCGTCGCCTCACCGGACCGCCGCCCTGCGGTACGCCCAGGTGGCCACGGCCAGCGAGAGCACGCCGACGGCCGCGCAGACGGTGAGGTCCAGGGCGATGGCGGCCCAGTCCGGGTGGGCGTCGAAGGACCGCGCGAGCGCCTCGACCCCGTACGTCGACGGCAGCAGATCGCGCGCCCAGCCGACCGGTGCGGGCAGCCGTTCGGCCGGCAGGACGCCGAGCAGCAGCGCCGCCGACATGCCCAGTTGGCCGAGCAGCGTGGCCAGTTCCTGACGGGGCGCGAGCAGCCCCAGCGCGGCGCCGAGCCCGGAGAGCGCCGCCCCGGACAACGGGATGACGGCGACGAGCACCCACAGATGCGTCAGCGGAAGCCCGAACAGCACGCTGCCCGCCACCGCGGTGACGATCGTGCCGGGCACGGTGAAGGAGGCGTACGCCCCGGCCGCCCCCAGCACCACCGCGGCGGGCGGCACCGGCAGGGTGGCGTAGTGGTCGAGTCCGCCCCCGGCCCGCAACTGCCCGAAGTACTGGGCGAGCAGGTTGAGCGCGACGAACGCCACCACGAGGACGCTGGACCCGGCGACCACCGCCCGCGCCTCGGAGCCGCCGTCGACGACCCCGCGCATCAGCACCATGATCCCGATGGACTGGAACGTCGCGACGAAGAGCAGCGGGATCCGGGCCACCCTGGCCCGGGACAGCTGGGCGCGGTACACGGCCGCGAGCGAGGGGAACAGCCGGGCCCGCGGCGCGAGCGGCACCGGGGCCGCCCCGTCGTGGCCACCGCCGGCCCGGTCGGCGGCGGGCCCGGCCGGCCCGGTCACCGCCTGTGCGGGAACGATGCTCGTCACCTGGCGCTGCTCCTGTCCACTCGCTGCCCGGCCACGGGGGCGTGCCCGGGCGTCCCGCCCGTCACGGCCGCCCCGGTCACGCCTTCACCAGTCCCCTGGCCACGTCCCCGCCGAGCGCGAGGTAGACGTCCTCCAGACTGGGCGTCGCCAGGGTGAAGTCGTCGAGGGCGGCGAACGCCGCGCCCCCGGTCACCGCGGCGACCGCGGCGCGTGCCTCGTCGGGCCCGAGCCGCAGCACCCAGCGCCGCCCGGACTCCTGCGCCGAGGCGCGCAGCGCGGCCACCTCGGGAACGTCCATCGGCGCCCGTTCGCGCCACATCAGCTCCACCCGGACCTCACCGGCCACGCGTTCCTTGAGCCCGCTCGGCGTGTCGCAGGCGATGACCCGGCCGTGTTCGATCACCGCGACCCGGTCGAGGACCGTCTCCGCCTCGATGACGTTGTGGGTGACCAGCAGGACCGTCGTGCCGCGCTCGGCCCGGCGCCGGTCCACGGCGGCCCAGACGGCGCGCCGCGCGACGGGGTCCATTCCGGTGGTCGGCTCGTCCAGGACGAGCACGGGCCGCTCGCCGACCAGCGCGGCGGCGAAGCAGGCGAGCCGCCGCTGTCCGCCGGAGAGCTTCTTCAGCGGGCGCCCTGCGATCCCGGTGAGGCCCAGTTCGTCGAACACCTCGTCGCGCTCGGTGCGGGCCCCGGCCGCCGTGAGGCCGCGCAGCCGTCCGGTGGTCTCGGCGGCGAGCGACACGGTCAGTTCGTCGAGGGCGGTGGACTCCTGCCCGAGGTAGCCGATCAGCCGGGAGGCCCGTTCGGGGTGGCGCACGAGATCGTGCCCGAGCACGGTGATGCTGCCGGAGTCGGGCCGCATCAGCCCGGTGAGCTGCCGTACCAGGGTGGACTTCCCGGCGCCGTTGGGACCGAGCAGTCCGAAGATCTCGCCGCGCCGCACGTCCAGGCTGATGCCGTCGGTGGCGCGGACCTCGGGGGTGGCCGGCGCGCCGCGGCGCCCGCGTGCGGCGGGGTAGGTCTTGACCAGGTCACGCACCGCGCACACGGCCCCGGTCCCCGTCTGCGCCTGCGCCGTGCCCGTACTCACGAGGTACGAGAGTACGGGGTCGCACCGCCCGGATCACGTCCGGGGCCATGCCGGTCCGGCGCCGGCACCACTCCCGCCGGCCGCGCCGCCTCCCCCGCACGCCCGTATGCCTCCGTACGCGTCGCCTCCCCGTACGCCTCCGGGCGTGTACGGGCGGGGCACGGCCGGCTCCGGTGCACGCCCCCGCCGGTTCCGGGGCGGGCGCGCGGTCAGTCCCCGGACGGGCCCGCGCGCTCGGGCACCGGGGTGCGCCCCGCCGCCGCGCGTACGTCGATCTCCCGCCAGAAGCCCGCCCGGATGGCGTAGCGGTCGTGCTCGTCGATCTGGTCGTCCTTATGGGCGAGCAGGCCGAAGCGCGCCGCGTAGCGCAGCAGTTCGCCGTCGATGCGGTGCGGGATGCGCGGATACATCGCGGACAGCTTCTGCAGGTGGGAGTGGTCGGGGAGCCGTTCCATCCAGCGGCGGGCGAAGACCTGGCCGACCTCGAAGGGATCGCCGCCGACGGTGGTGATGTCCTCCTCCCGGTCCGCCCAGCGCTGCTCGGCGCTGGTGAGCTGGGCCAGCGTGGGGAGGGACGCGGTGTCGGCGGGTTCGCCGAGGGGTCCGCCGCGCTCGATCCAGCCCTTGTCGGAGGACCAGCGCAGGGTGGCGCCCGAGGGCGCGGAGGGGGTGGAGGGCTGGGCGCCCGGACCGCGCAGGCTGCCCGCCAGGTCCTTCGGGGTGGGGACGCCGGCCCTTCCGCCCTGGCCGGGCCGGTCGGCGGCGCCGCCCGTCTCGGAGGGCCGGGCGGTGCCGTCCGCCTCGTCGTCCGCCGTCCGCTCCCGCGAAGCCCGCTCGGCGGCCGCGGCGAGCGCCGCCTCCGGCAGCGGTGCGGAGAGGATCGCGGCGATCTCCGGGCCGGGCGCGGGCGGCGGGGCGCAGACACCGCCCGTCTCCTTGGCCTGCACGGCCCGGGTGATCCAGCTCCGGTCGAGCACCCGGCGTTCGTCCGCCTCGGCGACCAGGTCCTCGGACTGGTTGTAATCGCCGTCGGCGGCCTGCACGGCCCACAGATGGACGGCGACGCCGTGTTCCTTCGCGGACATCAGGCCCGGCAGCAGATCGCCGTCGCCGGTCACCAGCACCACGTCGGAACAGGCCCGGTTCCTCGCCAGCTCGGTGAGTTCCGCGTGCATCGCGGCGTCGACGCCCTTCTGCGCCCAGCGCCCGTCGCTGCGGGTCAGGGCGCCGAGCCGGACCGTCACCCGGGGCATCACCCGCAGCCTGCGGTGCTCGGGCTGCGGCACCCGGTCGGGGGCGCCGTCGAACCAATAGATGCGCAGCAGCGGCTGACGCGTATCGGCCTCCGCCAGTTCGCGCAGTCCCCGGATGAGGGCCGCGTGGTCGACGGTAATGCGGGAACGGGCGGGTTCTCCGGCCAGCAGGCTCGCGGCTGCGCCCAGCAGATAGCCGGCGTCCACCAGGACGACGCAACGGTCCACGCGTTCCACCCTCTTCCGGGAGTTCGGGTGTGGTCTTTGCGAAGAGTTTTCCTTCGAGTCTGCCCGAATGCTCGGGGGTAAACGGCCGGAACTCGATCATCGGCGTGGCGAACCCGAAGAACCGCGCATAATACACCATCACTACAGAGAGTAATGATCCAACATGCGTGATTTATTCCGCTATGTGAGCCTGAACGCGGCCCTGGCCCCGAGATCCCCCACAGGAGGAACCCCATGGCCAAGAACAAGAACCGCAAGCAGGGCAGTCGGCAGAACCGCGCGTCCGCCTCCCAGCACAGCGCGGATGAGGCCAAGCAGACCTCGTACGAGTCGCAGATACAGCCCCAGTCCCAGGCCCAGGGCAGCCCTGCCGATGTGGCCCGTAAGCACCAGCGGCGCTTCGGCCACAACTGACCCGAGGTCCGGCGGCAGGCCGGGCGAACGCCAGGGGCGGCCCCGCTGTTCGCGGGGCCGCCCCTGTGCGTGTCCTCCGTGCGCGGGCCTCCCGCCGCCGCGCGGCCCGTTCAGCCGGCCAGGCAGGACGGTCCGAGCAGCACCTTCAGGTCACCGTAGAGCGCCGGGTCGGGCTTCACCCGGTGCCGGTCGAGCCGGAGCACCGTGGTCTTGCGAGGGCCCTGGAGCCTGATCCGCACCTCGGTGTCGCCGCGGTGGTTGCTGAGCACCTCGCCGAGGCGGCTGACCATGGGCGGGGTGACCTTGACGGTGGGGATGGTCAGGACCACGGGGGCGTTGGTGCCCGCCGCCGAGACGTCGGGGACCTGCATCTCCATCGCGACCAGCCGGGGCACGTCCTCGCGCTTGTCGAGGCGGCCCTTGACGAACACGATGGTGTCCTCGACGAGCTGGGTGGAGACGAGCTGGTAGGTGGCCGGGAAGAACATGCACTCGATGGAGCCGGCCAGGTCCTCGACGGTGGCGATCGCCCAGGCGTTGCCCTGCTTGGTCATCTTGCGCTGGAGACCGGAGATGATGCCGCCGACGGTGACGATGGCGCCGTCTCCGTGCTCGCCGCCGGTCAGCTGGGAGATCGAGGCGTCGGCCTTGTCGGACAGCACGTGCTCCAGGCCGAAGAGCGGGTGGTCCGAGACGTAGAGGCCGAGCATTTCGCGCTCCTGCGCCAGCAGGTAGGACTTCTCCCACTCGACGTCGGAGAACTCCACGTCGAGGCCGAAGCCCGGCTCGTCGCCGCCCTCGTCGCCCATGCCGCCGAAGAGGTCGAACTGCCCCTCGGCCTCCTTGCGCTTGACCTGCACCACGTTGTCGATCATCGGTTCGTGGTGGGCGACCAGGCCCTTGCGGGTGTGTCCCATCTCGTCGAAGGCCCCGGCCTTGATCAGCGACTCGACGGTCCGCTTGTTGCAGACCACGGCCTCGACCTTGTCCAGGAAGTCCGGGAAGCTGCTGTACTTCCCCTTCGCCTTGCGGCACCGGATGATCGAGTCGACCACGTTCTGGCCGACGTTGCGCACGGCCGTCAGGCCGAAGAGGATCACGTCGTCGCCCTGCGCCGCGAAGTTCGACAGGGACTCGTTCACATTGGGCGGCAGCACCTTGATGCCCATGCGGCGGCACTCGTTCAGGTAGACCGCCGACTTGTCCTTGTCGTCCTTGACCGAGGTCAGCAGCGCCGCCATGTACTCGGCGGGGTAGTTCGCCTTCAGGTACGCGGTCCAGTACGTGACCAGGCCGTACGCGGAGGAGTGCGCCTTGTTGAACGCGTAGCCGGCGAAGGGGACCAGCACGTCCCACAGGGCCTGGATCGCCTCGTCCGAGTAGTTCTTCTTCTTGGCACCGGCCTGGAAGAGGACGAAGTTCTTCTCCAGCTCCTCGGGCTTCTTCTTGCCCATCACGCGGCGCAGGATGTCGGCCTCGCCGAGCGAGTACCCGGCGACGATCTGGGCGGCCTTCTGCACCTGCTCCTGGTAGACGATCAGGCCGTACGTCAGGCCGAGCGTCTCCTTGAGCGGCTCCTCCAGCTCCGGGTGGATCGGGGTGATCTCCTGGCGGCCGTTCTTGCGCTCGGCGTAGTTCGTATGCGAGTTCATGCCCATCGGGCCCGGCCGGTAGAGGGCCGAGACGGCGGAGATGTCCTCGAAGTTGTCGGGCTGCATCTGGCGCAGCAGGGAGCGCATCGGCCCGCCGTCGAACTGGAACACACCGAGCGTGTCGCCGCGGCAGAGCATCTCGTACGTCTTCGGGTCGTCCAGCGGGAGGCCGAGGAGATCGAGCTTGACGCCCTTGTTGCTCTCCACCATCTTCACGGCGTCGTCCATGATGGTGAGGTTGCGCAGGCCCAGGAAGTCCATCTTCAGCAGGCCGAGCGACTCGCACTGCGGATAGTCCCACTGCGTGATGGTCACGCCGTCGGTGTGCCGCACCCAGATCGGGGCGTGCTCGATGATCGGCTCGCTGGACATGATGACGCCGGCGGCGTGCACGCCCATCTGCCGGACCAGGCCCTCCACGCCCTTGGCGGTGTCGATGACCTTCTTGACGTCCGGCTCGTTCTCGTACATCGACCGGACCTCGCCCGCCTCGCTGTAGCGCGGGTGCTTGGGGTTGGTGATGCCGTCGAGGTCGATGCCCTTGCCGAGGACGTCCGCGGGCATGGCCTTGGTGATGCGGTCGCCCATCGCGTACGGGTAGCCGAGCACACGCGCGGAGTCCTTGATCGCGTTCTTGGCCTTGATCTTGCCGTACGTGCCGATCATGGCGACCTTGTCGGCGCCGTACTTCTCCGTCACGTACCTGATCACCTCGACGCGCCTGCGCTCGTCGAAGTCGATGTCGACATCGGGCATCGAGACGCGCTCGGGGTTGAGGAACCGCTCGAAGATCAGCCCGTGCTCGATCGGGTCGAGGTCGGTGATGCCCATCGCGTACGCCACGATCGAGCCGGCCGCGGAGCCTCGGCCGGGGCCGACCGCGATGCCGTTGTTCTTCGCCCACATGATGAAGTCGGCGACGACGAGGAAGTACCCCGGGAACCCCATCTGGATGATGACGTCCATCTCGTACTCGGCCTGCTTCTGCCGGTCCTCGGGGACGCCGCCCGGGAAGCGGCGCGCCATGCCGCGGCGGACCTCCTCCTGGAACCAGGTGACCTCGGTGAAGCCGTCCGGGATCTCGAACTTCGGCATCAGGTCGCGCTTCTCGAACATGCCGGTGGTGTCGATCTGCTCGGCGACCAGCAGCGTGTTGCGGCACCCCTCCTGCCAGGCGTCGGAGGAGTCGACCGCGTACATCTCGTCGGTCGTCTTGATGTAGTAGCCGCTGCCGTCGAAGCGGAAGCGGTCCGGGTCCGAGAGGTTCTTGCCGGTCTGGATGCAGAGCAGCGCGTCGTGCGCGGTGGCCTCGTGCGCGTAGGTGTAGTGCGAGTCGTTGGTCACCAGCGGCGGGATGCCGAGCTTCCGGCCGATCTCCAGGAGCCCGTCGCGGACCCGGCGCTCGATGTCGATGCCGTGGTCCATCAGCTCCAGGAAGTACCGGCCCTCGCCGAAGATGTCCTTGTAGTCGGAGGCCGCCTGGAGCGCCTCGTCGAACTGGCCCAGCCGCAGCCGGGTCTGCAGCTCGCCGGAGGGGCAGCCGGTGGACGCGATGAGGCCCTCGGACCACTGGGCGATGGTCTCCTTGTCCATGCGCGGCCACTTCTGGAGCCAGCCCTCGGCGTACGCGTCCGAGGACAGCCGGAAGAGGTTGTGCAGGCCCGTGCTGTTCGAGGCCCAGATGGTCTTGTGGGTGTAACCGCCCGAACCCGAGACGTCGTCGCGCTTCTGGTGCGGCTGGCCCCAGAGGACCTTCCGCTTGTGCTTGCGGGACTCCGGGGCGACGTACGCCTCGATCCCGATGATCGGCGTGACGCCGGCCTTCTTCGCGGAGTGGAAGAAGTCGTACGCCCCGTGCAGGTTGCCGTGGTCCGTCATCGCGATGTGCGTCATGCCCATCTCGTTGCACGCGCTGAACATGTCCTTGAGCCGCGCGGCACCGTCCAGCAGCGAGTACTGGGTGTGTACGTGAAGGTGCGTGAAAGGCGGCTTGCTCACGGCGCTGTGCCTCCGGGGGAACGGACTCTGGGTGACGGGTGGGGACAGCGTGGAAGTCTACGTCTCCGGGGAGAGGACCGCGGGGCACTCCCGGACGCCGTCGCGCGTTGGAGGTGCCGGAAACCCCGTTCCGTCCGTCCTCGCCCATCGGGTCCCAGGAGGCACCCGCAGATGCCTGAACAACGGACCGGTGCGGCCCAACAGCGGATTTTCGAGGCCGTCGGCGCGGCTTCCGGCGAGTTGCCGGCGGCGGACCCCGCCGCCTTGCGCGTGCGGTCCCGCGCCGAGCCGCCGGTGGACCTCGCGCGCGCCCGCGGCCCGCGCGCCCGCGCCGGCCTCCGGACCGTCCCCCGTCCCTTCCGCAACGGCCGCGCTCCCGGGCCGCGGCCCCGTCGGACCGGGTCCGGCGCGTCCCGCCCGGCGCGCGTCGGACACGACTTGGCCCCCTTCGGGGGACGCTCACAGCTTGGCATGGCACACTCCTCGACGATGGACATATCCGGGACGCAGCTCAGGACCGTTCGCGCGGCGCTCTTCACGGCGCTCGTCGTGACGCTCTCCACCGCGTCCCACGTCCTGCTCTCCCAGGTCCCGCTGCCGCTGACCGCCATCGCGCTGCTGGCCTGCGCGGTCTTCTCCGTGGCGTACGCGCTGGCCGGACGGGAGCGCCGCTTCGGCGCCATCGCGGGGCTGCTGGTCCCGCTGGAACTGGCCGCCGACACCTTCTTCACCACCGGCCAGCACCTCTGCTACGGCGCGGCGGGCGGCCCGATCGCGGGGCCGCTGCGCTCGGTCGGGGTGGACGTGCTGTGCGGCGGCGGCATCGGTGCCGGTGCGCCGCAGGTCGCCGATGTCGGAGTCCCGCTCGCCTCGGTGACCGATGCCGGGCGCACGGCGGCCTCGCTGCTGGCCTCCCCCGGCCCCGCGGTGCCGTGGCTGCTGCTCGCCGCCCATGTGTCGGTCGGGCTGCTCGCGGCGGCCTGGCTCCGGCGCGGCGAGTCGGCCCTGGTCGCCCTGTTGGGCGCGGCTGCCGCCCTGGCGTTCCGGCCGCTGCTGGTCGCGGTCGCCGCGGTGAGTACGGCCGACCGCCCCGTACGCCTCAAGGTGCGTGCCGCCGGGCACGGCCCGCACCCGCGCGTCCATGCCCGTCTGCTCGTGCACTCCATGGGACGCAGGGGGCCTCCGCGCCCGGCCCGCGCCCTCGCCTGAGCACGTACTGCCGCTCCCGGCAGCGTCCGCCCCGTCGCGCCGCCCGGCGCTCCCCGGCACTCGGCTTCGTTCGAGCGGGAAAGACCCCGGCGCCCGGCGTCGGCCGAAGCCCGAGCAGCGCCGCTGCGAGGCTTCCGGCCGCCCGCGGTCGCGCGCACCGGACGGCGCTCCTTGCGCGCGGACATCGCCGGTCACGGCAGTACGCCCCCGAAGACCTATCACCATGGAGAGACCAACATGAGCAAGCGCAACAGTCAGGCCAACAAGGCGGCGG
Organism: Streptomyces sp. NPDC052042; assembly: GCF_044548345.1. Classification (NCBI taxonomy): domain Bacteria; kingdom Bacillati; phylum Actinomycetota; class Actinomycetes; order Kitasatosporales; family Streptomycetaceae; genus Streptomyces; species Streptomyces sp. NPDC052042. Next base: position 292,703 of record NZ_JBIUBU010000001.1, read on the forward strand.
CCCGCGAGCGTCTGCGCGCCGAACGCGAGCGGCAGGCCAAGCGGGAGAAGACCCGCCGGCAGATACTCGTCGGCCTCTCGATCGTCGCGGTGCTGGCGATCGCCGGCGGCGTCGGCTGGGGTGTCATGGAGATGAACAAGCCGTCCCACTGGGACGCGGCCAAGGACGAGAAGAACGTGACGGCGCCCAAGAACACCTCGGGCGAGAACGGCACGACCGTCGTCATCGGCAAGTCGACCGCCAAGAAGACGCTGGAGCTGTACGAGGACTCCCGCTGCCCGGTCTGCGGCACCTTCGAGCAGGCCATCGGCGAGACGCTGCACAAGGACGTCGACGCCGGCAAGTACAAGGTCAAGTACGTCGGTGCCACGTTCATCGACAACGCCACCAACGGCGAGGGGTCGAAGAACGCGCTGAGCGCACTCGGCGCGGCGCTCGACGTCAGCCCGGAGGCCTTCCTCGACTACAAGTACGCGCTCTACTCGACGAAGTTCCACCCGGAGGAGAGCGACGACAAGTTCAAGAAGGACTCCTACCTGATCGAGATCGCGAACACGGTCGACGCGCTGAAGGACAACAAGACGTTCCAGAAGAACGTCGAGGACGGCACGTTCGACGCCTGGGCGATGAAGATGTCGGAGGCGTTCGACAAGAGCGGTGTGCAGGGCACCCCGACCCTGATGATGGACGGCAAGAAGATCACCGCCGCGGGCAGCGAGAACTCCCCGATGACGGTGGAGGAGTTCACCGCCGCGGTCGACGCCGCGCTGAAGGGCTGAGACCCGCCCGCCGCACCGGAGCCGCACGTTCCGGGCGGAACGGGTCCCGCCGCATGGCCAAATCCTGACGGCTGTTCAGCAACAGGCAGGCGAACTTCCTTGGTTCGCCTGCCTGTTGGGCTTACCGGCCAGTAAGGTCCTGGCCCATGACGTCTCGACACCCTTCGCCGCAGCCCGCCGCCCCCAGCCGCCGCACGGTCGTCAAGGCTGCCGCCACCGCCGCCGTCGCGATCCCCGTACTGGGCTCCGCCGCCACCGCGCGCGCCGCCGACGGGCCCGCCTTCCTGCACGGCGTCGCCTCCGGCGATCCGCTCCCCGACGGCGTCCTCCTGTGGACCCGCGTCACCCCCGCGCCCGACGCGGTGCCCGGTTCCGGCCGCGGTGCCGACACGGCGGTGCACTGGGAGGTCGCCGAGGACAAGGGCTTCTCCCGGATCGTCTCGCGGGGCTCCACCGTCGCGCGGGCCGCCTCCGACCACACCGTCAAGGCCGACATCCGCGGGCTGCGCCCGGCGACCACGTACTGGTTCCGCTTCTCGGCGGGCGAGGGTGCGGCCGCCCTCTCGCCCGCCGGCCGCACCCGCACCGCGCCCGCGGCCGGGGCCTCCGTCACCGGTCTGCGCTTCGGCGTGGTCTCGTGCGCCAACTGGGAGGCCGGCTTCTTCTCCCCGTACCGGCACCTCGCGGCCCGCGCCGACCTCGACGCGGTCCTGCACCTGGGCGACTACATCTACGAGTACGCGTCGGGCGACTACCCGGCCGCACAGTACGTCGTACGGCCGCACGAGCCCCGGCACGAGATCCTCACGCTCGCCGACTACCGCACCCGGCACGGCCACTACAAGACGGACGCCGACCTCCAGGCCCTGCACGCCGCACACCCCGTGATCGCGATCTGGGACGACCACGAGATCGCCAACGACACCTGGTCGGGCGGGGCCGAGAACCACACGCCGGCCACGGAGGGGCCCTGGGCCGACCGCGCCGCGGGCGCCAGGCAGGCGTACTTCGAGTGGATGCCGGTCCGCCCCGCCACCGAAGGCACCGTCTACCGGCGGCTGCGCTTCGGCGATCTGGCCGACCTCCACCTGCTCGATCTGCGCACCTTCCGCTCGCAGCAGACGACGATCGGCAACGGCTCGGTCGACGACCCCGACCGCACGATCACCGGCCGGACACAGCTGGACTGGCTCAAGGCGGGCCTGGCCGGTTCGGACGCGACCTGGAAGCTGGTCGGGACGTCGGTGATGATCTCGCCGGTCGCGTTCGGCTCGCTGCCCGCGCATCTGCTGAAGCCGCTGGCCGAACTGCTGGGGCTGCCGAAGGAGGGGATAGCCGTCAACGTCGACCAGTGGGACGGCTACACCAGCGACCGCAAGGAACTGATCACGCATCTGCGGGACCGGTCGATCGCCAACACGGTGTTCCTGACCGGCGACATCCACATGGCGTGGGCCAACGACGTGCCGGTGAAGGCGGCCACGTACCCGCTGTCGGCCTCGGCGGCCACCGAGTTCGTGGTGACGTCGGTGACCTCGGACAACCTGGACGACATCCTGCACGTGGCACCGGGGACGCTCTCGGCGGTCGCGAGCACGGCGGTCAAGGCCGCCAACCGCCATGTGAAGTGGGTGGACATGGACGCGCACGGCTACGGCGTGCTCGATGTGACCCCGGAGCGCTCGCAGATGGACTACTACGCCGTGTCCGACCGGACGAAGCGGGACGCGACCTCCTCCTGGACGCGTTCGTACCGGACGCTCAGCGGAACGCAGAAGGTCGAGCGGGTGAACCAGCCGGTCCGCTGAGAGACCATTTCCGGCCAGCCGGGCTCATGTCGACGGCGGATGACATCGCTACGGCGGGTGGTGTGTCCCCGTACCCCAATGGGGACACACCACCCGCCGAGGTAACGCGAGACGCTGCGCCGGCATCTCAAACCCTGGAACACAGGGATTCTTTCCTCCCCGTTCCAACCGATTCACCCTTCGGCCGATCAGGCTTGATCATCCCTGCTGACAGCCTGACATGAACACGTAATCTCCCTGACGGCGAGGAGGACGTGCCTCCTCCACATACCCGCGAGGAGACCCCGTGCAGGCTCTTGCCCGTATTTCGCCGCGTATGCGCCACCGTGCGCTCGGCACCGCCCTCCTGGCCGGAACCCTGGCCCTGGCGCCCCTCTACGCCACCCCCGGCTCCGCCTCCACGAAGGTATCGGCCTCGTCGGCCACCACGACCGCCCAGCAGTGCGCGGACGACACGGCCACCGAGGCCACGGCCCGCAGGGCACACCCCTCGCAGACCACGAACACCCACGACCCCAACGAGCTGACCACCGCGCAGACCAAGGCCATGGAAACGCAGCTGCGGGAGAGACTCACGGAGCGGCGGGTCAACGGCACCGCCCTCGCCGCGGGCGCCACGATCCCGGTGTACTTCCACGTCATCCACTCCGGGACGGCCGGCAAGCTCAGCGCGACCGCCATCAACAACCAGATGAACGTGCTGAACGCCGCCTACGGCGGCCAGGGCACCGGCAACGCCAACTCCGGCTTCCGCTTCACGCTGGCCGGCACGGACTACACGGACAACAGCTCCTGGTACGGCGTCTCGCCGGGCTCCTCCGCCGAGAGGTCGATGAAGTCGGCGCTGCGCAGGGGCGGAGCGAACGCGCTCAACGTCTACACCGCCAACCTCGGCGGCGGACTGCTCGGCTGGGCGACCTTCCCCAGCTCCTACCGGTCCAACCCGTCCGACGACGGCGTCGTCATCCTGAACGCCTCGCTGCCCGGTGGCTCGGCCACCAACTACAACCAGGGCGACACCGCCACCCACGAGGTCGGCCACTGGCTGGGGCTGTACCACACGTTCCAGGGCGGCTGCACCGGCAACGGCGACTACGTCGCCGACACCCCCGCCGAGCAGAGCCCCGCGTCCGGGTGCCCGACCGGGCGCGACACCTGCACCAGCCCGGGCGTCGACCCGATCCACAACTTCATGGACTACTCGTACGACTCCTGCATGTACCAGTTCACCCCGGGCCAGGTGCAGCGGATGAACGACCACTGGACCGCCTACCGCGCCTGATCCCCCCGTCCGCCGGAGGGCCCGCGCACCGCGCCGGGCCCTTCGCGCGGCCGTCCGCCCGGCCGGGCCCCGGCTCCCGCGCGGTCAGAGGGTGGCGAGGAAACCGAGCGCGACCTTCCAGGCCAGCTCGGCCGACGCCGCGTCGTGGTCGGGCAGTTCGTGGTCGGTGAAGAGATGCCCCGCGCCCGGGTAGCGGTAGACCTCGACGTCGGCGCCGGTCCGCTGCATCCGCAGATACCAGGAGTTCAGCCAGTCATGCGTCTCGAACGGGTCGGGATCGGCGACGTGCAGCTGCACGGGCAGCTCGTCCACCGAGGCGTTCTCGGCGATGTCCGAGGTGCCGTGGAACAGCAGCAGCCCGCGCGCCTTCTCGTCGCCGAGCGCCAGCGTCTGCGCGGTGGCCGCCCCGAGGGAGAAACCGGCGTACACCAGGCCCCGCTCGGAGTAGGGCGCGGCGGCCAGCACCGCCCTCCGGAGCAACTCTTCCTTGCCCAGCTCCTCCTTGAAGGCCAGCCCTTCCTCGACGGTGTCGAAGGTGCGCCCCTCGAAGAGATCGGGCACGTGCACCTCATGCCCGGCGGCGCGCAGCCGGGCAGCGGCGGCGTGCACCGCGGGACGCAGGCCGTACGTCGAGTGGAAAAGCATGATGTTCATGAGGGCCATGGTGCCAGTTACGGGCGGGGTCGCGCCGCACACCGGCCCGGCCGCGCCCCGGAGGCCGACGTGAGCGGGCGGCCCGGACCGGGATGACGGGGGACCGCCGCACCGGCCGGCCTCACCGCAGGCTGCGCACGTCCAGCTGCCTCAGCACCCGGTCGACCACCTCCGGGTCGCTGCCCGCCTCGCTGCGGGCGGCCAGCACCGCGTGGCGGGCGGCGGACATCATCTCGCGCTGGACCCGGGTGATCGCCTTGAAGCGCTCGGCCCGCTGGGCGTACGCCTCCCGGCGCTCCTCGTCGACCAGGTCGGGGCTGATCCGGGCCCCCATGTCGTACGCCAGCCGCTGCAAGCGCTCGGCGACCTCCTCGGGGAACTCCTCGGCCTCCTGGATCTCCTTCAGCCGCTGCTTCGCCGCCCTGGCCGCGCGGGCCGCGAGGTCCTTCTCCAGCGCCTCCTCGGCCGCCGTGTCCGCCCGGACATGGAGCTTGCGGACCAGCCAGGGCAGGGTGAGGCCCTGGACGACCAACGTGGCCATGATCACGGCGAAGGCGATGAAGATGATCTCGTCACGCCCCGGGAACGGCTTCCCGTCGTCCGTCGTCAGCGGGATCGCCAGCGCCAGGGCCACGGAGGCGACCCCGCGCATGCCGGACCACCACATGACGACGGTCTCCCGCCAGCCGGTGGGGATGTCCTCGCTGACGTCGCGCCGGGTGTGCAGCCGCTTGGTGAGCCAGGTCGCGGGCAGCAGATAGAGCAGCCGTACCCCGACGACGACCGCGACGACGGCCAGCCCCCAGCCGAGCAGCTGCGTCTCACGGCCGTTCGCCGTGCCGAAGACGTTGTGGAGTTCGAGGCCGATCAGCCCGAAGGCGACGCCCGTCACGAGGGTGTCGACGATCTCCCAGAAGGAGCGGCCGGCGAGCCGGCCGAGGACGTCGTCGGCGTCGGCGGTGCGCTCGGCGAGGTAGAGCGCGGTGGTGAGGACGGCCAGGACGCCCGACCCCATCAGTTCCTCCGCGAGCACATAGCTCACGAACGGCACCAGCAGCGTGAGTCCGACCTGGAGCGTGGCATCGCCGAGCAGACCCATGAGCTTGATGGTGAGCCAGCCGAGCGCCAGGCCCACCACCACGGCGACGACCGCGGACAGGATCAGCAGACCGAACGCCTCGGGAAGGGAGAAGGTACCGCTCACCGCGGCGGCGATCGCCACGTGGTACAGCACGATCGCGGTCACGTCGTTGAACAGCCCCTCGCCCTCCAGGATGGAGACGAGCCTGCGCGGCAGACCGACGGAACCCGCGACGGCCGTCGCGGCGACCGGGTCGGGCGGGGCGACCAGCGCTCCCAGGGCCACGGCGGCGGCGAGGGGCAGTCCGGGGACGATCGCGTTGGCCACGGCGGCGACCGCGGCCGTGGTGACGAAGACCAGTGCCACGGCCAGCAGGAAGATCGGCCGCTTGTTGGCGGCGAACTGCCGCCAGGAGGTGCGCTGCACGGAGGCGTAGAGCAGCGGTGGCAGCAGCGCGGGCAGGATGATCTCCGGCGGGATGTTCACGTTCGGCACGAAGCTGAGGAACGCGAGGCCGACCCCGGCGAGCGTCATCAGCACCGGCGCGGGCAGCCCCAGGCGCTCCCCCAACGGCACCGTGACCACGGCTCCGAGCAACAGCAGGAGGAGCAGTGCCATCTGGTCCACAAGAGGTGCCTTCCGAAACACGGCGATCCGGCCGTCGAGGCCGGGCGGGCAGGGCTTCAAGCCTGCCATGCATCAGCCGCTACCCGGACAACACCCCCTTTTTCCGCCTTGGCCCCCTGGTCCGCCGACCGTGACCGGCGGAGCAACGGCTCGTCACCGGCTCTCCGCCGCGACCCTGTCCAGGGCCTGCTGGAGGTCGTCGGGGTAGTCGCTGGAGAACTCCACCCAGCCACCGTCGGACGGATGCTCGAAGCCGAGGCGGACGGCGTGCAGCCACTGCCGCGTCAGGCCGAGGCGCTTGGCCATCGTCGGATCGGCGCCGTAGGTGAGGTCGCCGACGCAGGGGTGGCGGTGCGCGGACATGTGCACCCGGATCTGGTGCGTGCGGCCGGTCTCCAGCTTGATGTCGAGGAGGCTGGCGGCCCGGTACGCCTCGATGAGGTCGTAGTGGGTCACGGAGGGCTTGCCGTCGGCGGTGACGGCCCACTTGTAGTCGTGGTTGGGGTGACGCCCGATGGGGGCGTCGATGGTGCCGCTCATCGGGTCCGGGTGACCCTGCACCAGCGCGTGGTACTTCTTCTCGACGACCCGCTCGCGGAACTGCGCCTTCAACAGGGTGTAGGCCCGCTCGGACTTGGCGACGACCATCAGGCCGGAGGTGCCGACGTCGAGGCGGTGGACGATGCCCTGGCGCTCGGCCGCGCCGGACGTCGAGATCCGGTACCCGGCCGCGGCCAGCCCGCCGATCACCGTCGTGCCGGTCCAGCCGGGGCTGGGGTGGGCGGCGACCCCGACCGGCTTCACGATCACCACGATGTCCTCGTCGTCGTGCACGATCTCCATGCCCTCGACGGGTTCGGCGACGATCCGCAGCGGCGCGGGCGCCTGCGGCATCTCCACCTCCAGCCAGGCGCCGCCCCGCACCCGCTCGGACTTGCCGACCACCGCGCCGTCCACCTGCACCTTTCCGGCGGCGGCCAGGTCGGCGGCCTTGGTGCGGGAGAAACCGAACATCCGGGAGATGGCGGCGTCGACGCGCTCGCCCTCCAGACCGTCGGGTACGGGCAGGGTGCGGACCTCGGGATACGTACTCACCTGATCGAGTATGCCTTGCGGCCGCCGGTCCTCGTGCACGGTCCCGCCCGGTGCCGGGAACGGCACCGGGCGGGGAGAAGCGCCGGTCCTCGTGTGCGGTCCCGTCCTGGTGCCGGGAGCAGCGCTAATGCCGCGGCAGGCGACGTTTGCCTGTCAAGGAGCGCGTCCGGTGCGTGCTCTCGGTGTACTGGCCGGAAGCCCTCGTACTGGACGTACTCGGGTTTTCGGCCGGTGCGGCGAGAGGGCGTGCCGGACGTCGCGACGGGGCGAACGTTGCCTGATGCGGCACTAGTCCTTGTGCACGGTCCCGTCCGGGTCCAGGCCGCGGAAGGAGAGGAGCACGATCAGGATGCCGCCGCAGACGATTCCGGAGTCGGCGAGGTTGAAGACGGCGAAGTGCTCGACGGAGATGAAGTCCACCACCGCGCCCTCGAAGACGGCGGGGGAACGGAAGAGGCGGTCGGTCAGGTTGCCCAGCGCCCCGCCGAGCAGCAGGCCGAGCGCGATGGCCCACGGCAGGCTGTAGAGCTTCCGGGCCAGTCGCGCGATCACCACGATCACGGTCGCCGCGATGGCGGTGAAGATCACCGTGAACGCCTCGCCGAAGCTGAACGCGGCGCCCGAGTTGCGGATCACCTCGAACTTCAGCCAGTCGCCGATGACCTCGACCGGCTGGTGGTGCTCCAGCTTCGCGACCACCAGCAGCTTGCTGATCAGGTCCAGCAGGTAGGCGAAGGCGGCCACGCCGAAGAGCACCGCGATCTTCCGCTTGCCCCTGGCGGCGGGTGTCTCCTCGGCCGGACTCCCGGCCCGGTCGGCGGTCTCCTTGCCCTCGGTCCCCTCAGCATCGGGGATGTCCGGCGTATCGATGATGCGCTCCGCCTCTGCCACGTGAGTCCCTCAACCTAGGTTCCTGACTGAGGACGAGGGTACGGCACACCGCACCGGATCAACCGCGCCGCTCCTGCCTCTGCTTGTCCTCGACGCAGAGCGTGGCACGGGGGAACGCCTGCATCCGGGCCTTGCCGATCGGCCTGCCGCAGACCTCGCACAGTCCGTACGTCCCGGCGTCGAGCCGGGCCAGCGCCCGTTCGGTCTGTTCCAGCATCTCCTGGGCGTTGGCGGCGAGCGCCATCTCGTGCTCGCGGGTGATGTTCTTGGTGCCCGTGTCGGCCTCGTCGTCGCCCGCCCCATCGCCGGAGTCGCGCATCAGTCCGGCGAGGGCGATGCCCGCGGCCTCCAGCTCGTTGCGCAGCCGCGTGCTCTCACCGCTCAGCACGGCCCGCGCCTCGTCGACCTCCTCCGGGGTCCACGGGTCCTCGTCCGGCCGGACCGCCAGCTCGCCAGGGGCCGTCGTGACGGCTCCCCCGCCCGCCGGCGCGTCCTCGTCGGTCTTGCGGGTCCGTGCCCCGCTCTTCTTGGCTACCACCGTGTGGGCTCCCGTCTGCTCGGCGGACTCGGCCGCCTCCGTGGCCGCCGAGGCGGCCTTCTTCGAGGACTTCCTGGCCGCGCTCCTCTTCGCGGGCGCTTTCCCGGCCGGTGCCGCGTGCCCGGCGTCCGCGCGGGCGGCGGACACCTTCTTCGAGGCCGCGGCCTTCTCCCCCGTGGTCTTCTTCGCCGTGGTCGTCCCGGCGACCGCTTTCCTCCCGGCCGCCTTACTCGTCGTCTTCTTCGCCGCCTTCCTCGTGGCCGCCTTCTTCGCCGCGGCCCCGGGGACGCCCTCCGTGTCCGTCCTTCCCGCCGCCGCACCCGTGGATCTCGTCGACGCCGTCTTCTTCGCGGCGTTCTTCTTCGCCACCATGGCCGCGGCCCCTTCACATATTGTGATCTTGCACGCGAATCGTGCTGGGACGATAAATCGGCCCCGGCCCCGCGGCAACGGGGCACGCCGCCGATTTGCACCGCCCGCGCCCCCCGCGCCGGCCTGCCCCCATCCGTTGTGCCCAGCTCATCGCCCGATAATCCGACTCCCACGGCCGCCGACCCGCCTCCCCCGGGTCCGTCCGATCCCCTCTCCCCATTCGGGTCACGCCGCGCACCTGTCGATATCCGGTCGGCCGACGTCCGCACGGGCCCGTACACTGGCCTGAGCGAGAGGCGTGGATGGGCCGAGTAGCGTCGTACGCAGCCAGGAGCGACCCGGGGACGGTGGAAGCCCGGGGGCGAGCGCGTCGTGAAGATCACCCCGGAGCCGCCGGAAGAACGCCGAGAGGCAAGTAGAACCGGCATCGCGACCCCAATGAGGGGGCCACGGGCGTGTACCCGGGGCCAAGGAGGGTGGTACCGCGGGAGTCGAGGAGACTCTCGTCCCTCCGACGGAAGTGGAGACCGTCCGCCGGAGGAATTCCGCCCATGACATCACCGCAGTACCGCCAGGTGCCCGCCCAGGTCGACCTGCCCGCGCTGGAGCACGCCGTGCTCGACTTCTGGCGCGAGAGCAAGGTCTTCGCCAAGACCCTCGAACAGTCCGAGGGCCGCCCCGAGTGGGTCTTCTACGAGGGCCCGCCCACCGCCAACGGCATGCCCGGCGCCCACCACATCGAGGCCCGCGTCTTCAAGGACGTCTTCCCCCGCTTCCGCACCATGCAGGGCTACCACGTCGGGCGCAAGGCCGGCTGGGACTGCCACGGCCTGCCGGTCGAGCTCGCGGTCGAGAAGGAACTCGGCTTCAACGGCAAGAAGGACATCGAGGCGTACGGCATCGCCGAGTTCAACGCCAGGTGCCGCGAGTCCGTGACCCGCCACACCGACGCGTTCTCCGAGCTGACGACCCGGATGGGCTACTGGGTCGACCTCGACGACGCCTACCGCACGATGGACCCCGAATACGTCGAGTCGGTGTGGTGGTCGCTGAAGGAGATCTTCAAGAAGGGGCTGCTGGTCCAGGACCACCGCGTCGCCCCCTGGTGCCCCCGCTGCGGCACCGGCCTCTCCGACCACGAGCTGGCGCAGGGGTACGAGACGGTCGTCGACCCGTCGGTCTTCGTCCGCTTCCCCCTCACCTCCGGCCCGCTGGCCGGCGAAGCCTCCCTCCTCGTCTGGACGACCACCCCCTGGACCCTGGTCTCCAACACCGCCGTCGCCGCCCACCCCGACGTCACCTACGTCGTCGCGACGGACGGCGAGGAGAAGCTCGTCGTCGCGCAGCCGCTCGTCGAGAAGGCCCTGGGCGAGGGCTGGGAGACCACCGGTGAGACCTTCACCGGACGCGAGATGGAGCGCTGGGCCTACGAGCGCCCGTTCGCCCTCGTGGACTTCCCGAGCGAGGCCCACTACGTCGTCAACGCCGAGTACGTGACGACCGAGGACGGTACGGGTCTGGTCCACCAGTCCCCCGCCTTCGGCGCCGACGACCTCCAGGTCTGCAAGGCGTACGGTCTCCCCGTCGTCAACCCGGTCCGCCCCGACGGCACCTTCGAGGAGGACCTGCCGCTGGTCGGCGGGGTCTTCTTCAAGAAGGCCGACGGGGCGCTCACCGAGGACCTGGCCGCCCGGGGCAAGCTGTTCCGGCACGTTCCGTACGAGCACAGCTACCCGCACTGCTGGCGCTGCCACACCGCGCTCCTCTACTACGCGCAGCCGTCCTGGTACATCCGCACGACCGCGATCAAGGACCGGCTGCTCGCGGAGAACGAGAAGACCAACTGGTTCCCGGACTCGGTCAAGCACGGCCGCTTCGGCGACTGGCTGAACAACAACGTCGACTGGGCGCTGTCCCGCAACCGCTACTGGGGCACCCCGCTGCCGATCTGGCGCTGCGAGGACGGCCACCTCACCTGTGTCGGTTCGCGCACCGAGCTGGGCGAGCTCGTCGGCGCCGACCTGTCCGGCCTCGACCCGCACCGCCCCTTCATCGACGAGATCACGTTCACCTGCTCGCACGAGAACTGCCAGCTGGAGGCGTACCGCGTCCCGGAGGTCATCGACGCCTGGTACGACTCGGGCTCGATGCCGTTCGCGCAGTGGGGCTACCCGTACAAGAACAAGGAGCTGTTCGAGAGCCGCTACCCGGCCCAGTTCATCTCCGAGGCCATCGACCAGACCCGCGGCTGGTTCTACACGATGATGGCGGTCGGCACGCTGGTCTTCGACCGGTCGTCCTACGAGAACGTGGTCTGCCTGGGCCACATCCTCGCCGAGGACGGCCGCAAGATGTCCAAGCACCTCGGGAACATCCTCCAGCCGATCCCCCTCATGGACCAGCACGGCGCCGACGCGGTCCGCTGGTTCATGGCGGCCGGCGGCTCCCCGTGGGCGGCCCGGCGCGTCGGCCACAACACCATCCAGGAGGTCGTCCGCAAGACCCTCCTGACCTACTGGAACACGGTGGCCTTCCAGGCGCTGTACGCCCGCACGTCGGACTGGGCGCCGTCGGCGGCCGACCCGGCCCCCGCGGACCGCACGGTCCTGGACCGCTGGCTGCTGAGCGAACTGAACGCGCTGGTGGACCAGGTCACGCAGGCGCTGGAAGGGTACGACACCCAGCGCGCCGGCAAGCTCCTGTCGGCGTTCGTCGACGACCTGTCCAACTGGTACGTCCGCCGCTCCCGCCGCCGCTTCTGGCAGGGCGACAAGGCCGCGCTGCGCACCCTGCACGAGGTCGTCGAGACCGTGACCCGGCTGATGGCCCCGCTCACCCCGTTCATCACCGAGCGGGTCTGGCAGGACCTGGTGGTCCCGGTGACTCCGGACGCCCCCGAGTCGGTGCACCTCTCCTCCTGGCCGACGGCCTACTTCACGGTCGTCGACCCGGAGCTGTCGGCCCAGATGGCGCTGGTGCGCCGGCTGGTCGAGCTGGGCCGGGCCACCCGCGCCGAGTCCGGTGTCAAGACCCGCCAGCCGTTGTCCCGGGCCCTGGTCGCGGCGGCCGGTTTCGAGTCGCTCTCGCCCGAACTGCGCTCCCAGATCACCGAGGAGCTGAACGTCTCCTCGCTGGCCTCGCTCTCCGACGTCGGCGGCTCGCTGGTCGACACCACCGCGAAGGCGAACTTCCGCGCGCTCGGCAAGCGGTTCGGCAAGGGCGTCCAGGCGGTGGCCAAGGCGATCGCGAACGCCGACGCGGCGGCCCTCTCGCTGGCCCTGCGCGAGGGCACGGCCTCGGTCGAGGTGGACGGTGAGACGGTCAGCCTCGCCCCCGACGAGGTGATCGTCACGGAGACGCCGCGCGAGGGCTGGTCCGTGGCCTCCGATGCGGGCGCGACCGTCGCCCTGGACCTGGAGATCACCCCGGAACTGCGGCGCGCGGGCCTGGCCCGGGACGCGATCCGTCTCATCCAGGAGGCCCGCAAGAACAGCGGCCTGGACGTCGCGGACCGCATCGCCGTCCGCTGGACGTCCACCTCTCCCGCCACGGTGGAGGCGCTGACCGAGCACGCGGCCCTGATCGCGGACGAGGTCCTGGCGCTGGACTACGCGCAGGGCGAGGCGGACGCGGCCTACGGTGCCCCGTTCGAGGACGAGGGCCTGGCCCTGGCCTTCCGCCTCCGCAAGACGGAGCAGTAGCACCGGCTCCTCGGCGGGTCCGTCCGGAACACCCGTTCCGGACGGACCCGCCGTTCTTCGTCCCTGGCCCCACCGGCACCACGGCCCCGACACGGCGAAGGGCCGGCCCCCGGGTCTCCCCGGAAACCGGCCCTTGCCTGCCGACGGCTACGCGCTGACCGCGCGTACCCGGCTCAGTTGTCGTCCTCGTCGATCAGGAACCCGCGCATCGGCGACGGGGCCTGCTGCTGCATCGGCTGCGGCGCCTGCGGCCGCACCGGCGCCATCGGCTGGGTCATCGCCGGCGACATCTGCTGCTGACCGCCGTACGAGGGCCCTCCGCCCATGGACGGGTTGCCGCCCATCTGCTGGTTGCCGTGGTTGCCGTGGTTGCCGCCCATGCTGTGGCCCATGGCGCCCGCACCGGCCGGGGCCAGCGAGGGCGACGGCGGGAGCGAGGCGGCCGCGGGGGTGCGCGGCGGGGCGAGCGAGTCGTCCGCCTGGGTCTCCAGCTGACGCAGCTGGCTCTCCAGGTAGGACTTCAGCCGGGTGCGGTATTCGCGCTCGAAGCCGCGCAGGTCCTCGACCTTGCGCTCCAGCGTCGCGCGGGCCGACTCCAGCGAGCCCATCGCCACGCGGTGCTTCTCCTGCGCGTCCCGCTCCAGAGCGTCCGCCTTGGCCCGCGCGTCGCGCTCCAGCCCCTCGGCACGGCTGCGCGCCTCACCGACGATCTTGTTGGCCTCGGAACGGGCCTCCGCGATCGCCTGGTCGGCCGTCTGCTGCGCGAGCGAGAGAACACGGGCGGCGCTGTCGCCGCCGGGGCCCTGAGCGGGCTGCTGCATCGGCGGCTGCTGCATCTGCTGCTGCGGGGCGTGACCACCCATGGGGCCACCCATCGGGCCGCCCATGGGACCACCCTGCATCGGGCCGGGGCCGTGCGGGCCCTGCGGACCGGGGCCGTGCTGACCCTGGGGACCGGGGCCGTGACCACTGGGACCGGCGGGCAGCTGCGGAGCACCACCGGGCAGCTGGGGGGGACCCATCTGCGGGGGCTGCTGCTGGACCGGCGGTCCCGATATGGCGGCGGGCACGGGGGCCCCGGGCCGGTCCTGCGGCTCCGGCTTGCGCATGCCCTGCTGCTGGTTCTGCGCGGCGGCCCGCGTCGCGGCGGCCAGCTTGGCGCGCAGATCCTCGTTCTCACGGAGCAGGCGGGTCAGCTCGGCCTCGACCTCGTCGAGGAAGGCATCGACCTCGTCCTCGTCGTAGCCTTCTCGTAGACGGACGGTTGTGAACTGCTTGTTCCGCACGTCCTCGGGGGTCAGCGGCATCTCTTCTTCACCTCTACGTAGTCGTCGGCAGTCGGCAAGACCGTATCGCTCACAACCCGATCACGATGCCTCTCAGGATGAAAACGATGATCATCAGAACGAAGAAGGACAGGTCGAGTGCCACGCCCCCGAGACGCAGCGGCGGGATGAACCGCCGCAGAAGCTTGAGCGGTGGATCGGTGACCGTATAGGCGGCCTCAAGTATGACCACCATCGGCTTGCCGGGCTGCCATGAACGTGCGAACTGGAAGACGTAGTCCATGACCAGCCGGAAGATCAGCACGATGAGGAAACACGTCAACGCGATATAGACAACCTCTTGTGCGACGCCCATCGCGCGCTTCCCTCTCCCCTGGCTCCCTGGCCCCGGCCTCCCGGCCGGACCATTCCCGGTGTCTCGTGTTCTCAGCTCTGGTTGAAGAATCCGCCCTCAGCGATGCGGGCCTTGTCCTCCGCCGTGACATCGACGTTAGCAGGCGACAACAGGAACACCTTCTGCGTCACACGCTCAATGCTGCCATGGAGTCCGAAGACGAGTCCTGCCGCAAAGTCGACAAGTCGCTTCGCGTCCGTATCGTCCATCTCCGTGAGGTTCATGATCACCGGAGTACCCTCGCGGAAGTGTTCGCCGATGGTACGGGCCTCGTTGTAGGTCCTGGGGTGCAGTGTGGTGATGCGGTACGGCTCCCGCTCGGACACGACCTTGGGCATGATCACCGGCGCGTTCTTCTCCAGGTTCGGACGTTCGGGTGTGATGGATGCCACGGGTGCGATCCGGGCGGGTCGCTCCCTTTCCACCGGGATCTGCACCGGCTCCCGCTGCGCGGGGGGCTGCACCGCTCGCACCGGTTCGTCCTCTTCGCGCTCCCGGTCCCGCTCCCGTTCGACCTGGTGCGAGGACTGATGCCGACGCCGGTCGCGCTCGGGCTCCGGCTCGGGTTCGAATTCGTCATCGGGGTCGAACCCCGGACCGTCGTACCCATCGTCCTCCACGAGGCCGAGGTAGACCGCCATCTTGCGCATCGCGCCGGCCATGCTCTGAATCCTCCGCTCTGTGGTGGATCGGCATCTGTCACCAAGTGCCGCGTGATCCACTGTGGCCTGCCCGCCATCAGCGGGATTGACCATATTTTCTGCTGTGGTCCGACTCGTCTGGCGACGTTACCGGAGGCTCGGTCGGACTCCGAGTACCGCCGTACCGACGCGTACATGTGTCGCCCCGGCCGCGACGGCCTCCTCGAGGTCCGAACTCATCCCCGCGGAGACCATGTTCGCAGCCGGGTGGTCCACGCGCAGGCGGGTCGACAATTCCATCAGCCGATCGAAGGCCGCACGCCGCCGTCCCGCGAACGGTCCGGCGAGCGGCGCGACGGTCATCAGACCGGCGAGCCGCAGCCCGGGCGCGGAGTCGACCGCGGCGGCCAACTCCTCCACTCCGTCCGGGGCGACACCGCCCCGGACACCTCGCTCGCCGCTCTCCGCGTCGAGCGCCACCTGTACCAGGCAGCCGAGTTCGCGACTTTCACGCTCGGCCGCCGCCGAGAGGGACGTGACCAGTTTGACCCGATCCATCGACTGCACAAAATCGGCATAACCAGCGACAGAACGAACCTTATTCGTCTGCAACTGACCGACAAAGTGCCACGTGAGCGATAGATCCGCACACTCGGCCGCCTTGGGAGCGGCCTCCTGGTCGCGGTTCTCCGCGACATGACGCACACCGAGTTCATGCAGGATCCGCACATCGCTCGCGGGGTAGGTCTTGGTGACCACGACGAGGGTCACCTCCTCCCGCGCACGGCCGGCGGAGGCGCAGGCGGAGGCGATGCGCTCCTCCACCCGTGCCAGGTTTTCAGCGAGCTGGGTTCTACGGTCCGTCATGCGCTATCAGTCCAACCAGACATATCCGGCGAGCCGCCCGGTGGTGCGGTCGCGTCGGTACGAGAAGTGATCGCCCGATTCGAGGGTGCAGACCGAGGAGGCCCGCCGGTCCTCCACCCCGAGCGCCTCGAGTTGCGCATGGACCCCCGCGGTGACGTCCACGGCCGGGGTGCCCCAACTGGTCTCGGACCAGGAGGCCGGGACGGTCTCGGCGACCTCGGCGCGCATCGGGGCGGGGACCTCGTAGCACCGTCCGCAGACGGCCGGTCCGGTCCGTGCGACGATCCGCGAGGTCTTCGCGCCGAGCGCGGTCATCGCCTCGACCGCGGCGGGGACGACCCCGGCGACCAGTCCGGGACGGCCCGCGTGTGCCGCCGCCGCGATCCCGGCGACGGGATCGGCGAGCAGGACGGGGGTGCAGTCGGCGGTGAGCACGGCGAGTGCGAGCCCGCGCCCCGCTGTGACCAGCGCGTCCACGGCGGGGATTTCCGAAATGTCCCCCCAGGGTGCGTCGACGACCGCGACGTCCCGTCCGTGCACCTGGTTCATCCAGACGACCCGAGCCGGGTCCAGTCCGAGGGCCCCGGCGGCGCGCTCCCGATTGGCCAGAACGGCGGCGGGGTCGTCACCGACCGCGCCGCCGAGGTTGAGTTCCGCATACGGGGCCGCGCTCACCCCGCCCCACCTGTCGGTGAAGGCGAAGCGCGCGCGGCCCGAAGTCTCCGAGGCCACCGCAGGAACCGAGCGGTGCGGGACTATCACTTCAAGAAGTCCGGGACATCCAGCTCTTCGACCTGGGAGTCCGGGTAGGGACGGGCCGGCGGGATGTGCGGCGTGGCGACCGGCGGCAGGTGCTTCTCACCGGCCATGGGCGCGGGCTCGGCCGGGGCCAGGGGATCCTCGCGCGAGGGCAGGGATCCCAGTCCGCCGGTGTGGCGCACGGGCTCGGACCGGACCGGAGGAGCCGCCGACTCCTCGCGCTTGGCGGAGCCCGCGCCCAGGACGTTCTCCCGGCGGGCCGGCGGCTGTCCGCCGTCGAAACCGGCCGCGATCACGGTGACGCGCACCTCGTCGCCCAGCGCGTCGTCGATGACGGCGCCGAAGATGATGTTCGCCTCGGGGTGCGCCGCCTCGCTCACCAGCTGCGCGGCCTCGTTGATCTCGAAGAGACCGAGGTCGCTGCCGCCGGAGATGGAGAGCAGCACGCCGCGGGCGCCGTCGATGGACGCCTCGAGGAGCGGCGAGGAGATCGCCATCTCCGCGGCGGCCACCGCGCGGTCGTCGCCGCGGGCGGAGCCGATGCCCATGAGCGCCGATCCGGCCTCGGACATGACCGACTTGACGTCGGCGAAGTCGAGGTTGATCAGACCGGGCGTCGTGATGAGGTCGGTGATGCCCTGGACACCGGAGAGCAGTACCTGGTCGGCCGACTTGAACGCGTCGAGCACGCTGACCTGCCGGTCCGAGATGGACAGCAGCCGGTCGTTGGGGATGACGATGAGGGTGTCGACCTCTTCGCGGAGTTCGGCGATGCCGTCCTCCGCCTGGTTCGCCCGGCGCCGGCCCTCGAAGGTGAACGGGCGGGTGACCACGCCGATCGTCAGGGCGCCCAGCGAGCGCGCGATGTTCGCGACGACGGGTGCGCCGCCGGTGCCGGTGCCGCCGCCCTCTCCGGCGGTGACGAAGACCATGTCGGCCCCCTTGAGGACCTCCTCGATCTCCTCGCGGTGGTCCTCTGCCGCCTTGCGGCCGACGGCCGGGTTGGCCCCGGCGCCGAGTCCGCGGGTGAGTTCGCGGCCGACGTCGAGCTTGACGTCGGCATCGCTCATCAACAGGGCTTGCGCATCCGTGTTGATCGCGATGAACTCGACGCCCTTGAGACCGACCTCGATCATTCGGTTGATGGCATTGACACCACCGCCGCCGACACCGATGACCTTGATGACTGCGAGGTAGTTCTGCGGTGCTGCCACGTCGAAGGCCTCTCGCCTCGAGTTACGTGTCGCCGCTTGACGGTGTTCCCGCCGCGACGACGGATGCCGATTGGGGCGGTCCGAAACGCCGACCCGAACCCTAACGTTGAAGTTTAGGGTTACCAGTGTGTCTGCTTCATGGACTCTTCCGAACAGGACACTAAGTCGACAAGTGGCGCGTGTTCAACGAACACGCCGAACCTCCCGTTTTTCTTTTCACCCTATGTGATCACCCGTAGCGCTGACCAACCAGGGTGCTGGCCTGGACGCATATGCGTCAACCGCCCGATACGGCAGGGGCGGTGGGCGCGCTCACGTCGAAGCGCTCCGCGTCGGGAGCGGCTTTCATGAGAGCGGTCAGGACCCGCGCCTTCACCTGCCCGTCCTCGCCGCTGCCCCAGTTCACCGTGCGTCCCCGGGTGAGCTCCAGGGAGATCGAATCGTACGAGGCGACCCGCACGACCTTGGTGTCCCCGGCGACACCGCCCGGAAGTCCGCCCGCGACCCGGACCGCCTCCCGCACCAGCCGGGCACTGCCGAAGCGGCGCAGACCAGGCGACTGACGGGCTGTCAGCTCCAGGATCGGCACGCGCTTGGGCGCCCGGTCCACCGTCGCGAAACGCACACCCTTGGCGTCCACTTCGATGAACTTCGCACCCTTTTTCATCAGCAGGACCGGCTGCCGTTCGGTCACTTTAAGTCCGATTCCATGCGGCCACGCCCGTACGACATCCACCGAGTCGATACGAGGCACCTTCCGGCGCAACCGTTCGGCGATGACGTCGGCGTCCACGGAGATGAGCGGAGCACCGATCGGCACCGCCGCGGCGGCCTCGACCTCGGCGGGGGTCAGCACGTCGACGCCGGTCGTCCTGACCTTTTCGACCCGGAGCCAGGGAGAGCCGTAGAGCGCCCAGACGGCACCCGAACCGAGCAGCAGAACCAGCACGCCCGTCACGATCAGCTGGGTGCGGCTGGGCCGCCAACGCCCTTCGGCGCCCGGCGGGTCGGCCGGTGAGTCCTGCTGTCGCGCTGCACCGCGCCGGGCGGTCGTCGGTCCGGCCACGCTCGCTCCTCACACCGGGTCCGGGAGCGGCGCCCCCGGACCCGTCCGCCTCACGCGCCTCGGCGTGCGGCAATCGCCTCGTACACCATGCCGACGAGCAGATCGTCGGCGTCCCGGCGGCCGAACTCCGTGGCGGAACGGGACATTTCATACAACCGGTGCGGATCCGCGAGCACCGGCAGGACGTTGCCCTGCACCCACTCGGGGGTGAGCGCCGCGTCGTCCACCAGCAGGCCGCCACCGGCGTTCACCACCGGCTGGGCGTTGAGCCGCTGTTCGCCGTTGCCGATGGGCAGCGGTACGTAGGCGGCGGGGAGCCCGACGGCGGAGAGTTCGGCGACGGTCATCGCGCCCGCCCGGCACAGCATCATGTCGGCCGCCGCGTACGCGAGATCCATCCGGTCCACGTACGGTACCGGGATGTACGGCGGCATTCCGGGCATGTTGTCGACGTGCGGCAGTTCGTTCTTCGGGCCGACCACGTGGAGGATCTGGATCCCGGAGCGCTGGAGCAGCGGGGCGACACTCTGGACCACCTCGTTGAGGCGGCGCGCGCCCTGGGAGCCGCCGGAGACCAGCAGCGTCGGCAGGTTGGGGTCCAGGCCGAAGGCGGCACGCGCCTCGGGGCGCACCCGGGCGCGGTCCAGCGTGGCGATGGTCCGGCGCAGCGGGATGCCGATGTAGCGGGCGCCGCGCAGCTTGCTGTCGGGGGTGGAGACGGCGACCGCTTCGGCGTACCGCGAGCCGATCTTGTTGGCCAGACCGGGCCGGGCGTTGGCCTCGTGGACGACGATCGGCACACCGGCACGCTTGGCCGCCAGATAACCGGGCAGGGCGACATAGCCGCCGAAGCCGACCACGCAGTCCGCCTTGGTGCGCTCCAGGATCTGCTCGGCCGCCTTGATGGTGCCGCGCAGCCGTCCCGGGACGGTGATCAGTTCCGGGGTGGGCTTGCGCGGCAGCGGCACGGCCGGGATCAGGGCGAGTTCGTACCCCCGCTCGGGCACCAGCCTGGTCTCCAGGCCGCGCTCCGTGCCGAGGGCGGTGATTCCCACCGTCGGGTCCTGCCTGCGCAGGGCGTCCGCGAGGGCGAGCGCGGGCTCGATGTGGCCGGCGGTCCCCCCGCCGGCGAGTACGACATGCACCGAAATTCACCGCTCTCCGGACGAACGCTTCTTGACGCGCCGTCTCATCGACTTCCATCTCACCCCGGACCTCCGCATGGCCAGGGCCGCCTTCGCGGCGGGTTCCTCTCGCGCGAACGCGATCAGCAGCCCGACGGCGAACATGGTCGGCAGCAGGGCAGACCCTCCGTAGGAGAACAGCGGGAGCGGGACACCGGCGATCGGCAGCAGGCCGAGCACCGCACCGATGTTGATCACGAACTGCACCATGATCCAGGTGGTCACGCCTCCCGCGGCGTACCTCACGAAGGGGTCCTCCGTGCGTCCGGCCACGCGGATACTCGCATAGCCTAGAGCCGCGAAGAGAGCGAGCACCGACAGCGTCCCCGCCAGCCCCAGTTCCTCCCCGGTGATGGCGAAGATGAAGTCGGTGTGCGGTTCAGGCAGTTGACCCCATTTTTCCACACTCGCGCCGAGCCCGGAACCGAACCATCCGCCGGAGGCCAGGGCGTAGATGCCGTGCACGGCCTGCCAGCAGGAGTCATCGGGGCCCGGCTCGGTGGCGCCGACGCAGGCGAGCCGGGACATCCGGTTCGGGCTGGTCTTGATCAGCACGACGGAGATCGCGACGGCGAAGGCGAGCACCCCGGCGAAGAGCCGGGTGGGGGCGCCCGCCAGCCAGAGCAGCCCGAACAGGATCGCCGTGAGAATCATCGCAGTGCCCATGTCGCCGCCGAGCATGATCAGCCCGAGGATCAGGAAGGCGACGGGGACCAGCGGCACGAGCATGTGCTTCCACTGCGCCAGCAGTTGCTTGTCCTGTTTGCGGGCGAGCAGATCCGCGCCCCACAGGATCAGGGCCAGCTTGCCGAACTCGCTGGGCTGGAGCAGGAAGGGTCCGCCCAGGGAGAGCCAGTTCTGGTTGCCGTTGATCGACTTCCCGATCCCCGGCACCTGGACCAGCGCCATCAGGACGGCCGTTCCCACGAGCAGCGGATAGGCCAGCGCCCGGTGCAGCTTGACGGGCATCCGGACGGCGATCGCCATCAGCCCGGCGCCGATGACGGCGGCGAGGAACTGCTTGCGGAAGAAGAAGCTGCCCGGCTTGTCCAACTCCAGGGCCTTGATCATCGAGGCGGAGTAGACCATCACCAGGCCGAGCACGGTGAGCAGCAGGCCGGCGCCCAGGATCAGGTAGTACGCGGTCAGCGGGCGGTCCCAGGCCCGCCGTGCCCGCTCGTACAGCCGTCGTGCGGTGCCGCCGCGGGGGGCGCGGGAGGACCCGGTGGAACGGCTCCTGGGGCGCTCCGCCGCGGGGCGCCGGGCACCGGCGGCGGAGCGGACCCGCAGGAGGGGGCCGAAGGGCGCCTGGGCGCTCACCGCGGCGCCCGCGGGCAGGGGCGGGGCGAGTGCCCGGCGGATCGCCGCGGTGGCCCGTGGGCGGTTGCCACGGGCCACCGCGGCGGAACTCTCGTCGGCCGGCATTGTCGCTGTCCCCTCCACTGTGCGTGCCCGGGGCCGCCGCCGAGGGCCGGGCGCCCGCGCCCGGTCGTCCGGGCGGTACGGTGCGCGGGCCGGGCCCGTCAGTCGCTCTCGGCTGCGAGCGCGCGGACCGCGTCCGCGAACGCCTCGCCCCGCTTGTTGTAGTTGACGAACATGTCCATCGAGGCGCAGGCCGGGGCCAGCAGGACCGTGTCCCCCGGCCCGGCGAGCCGTGCTGCCTCGCGGACCGCCTCGGACATCGCCCCAGTGTCGGTCCGGTCGAGGTCGACCACCGGGACCTCGGGGGCGTGTCGCGCCAGGGCTTCGCGGATCAGCGCCCGGTCCCGGCCCATCAGCACGACGCCCCGCAGCCGCCCGGCGGCGCCGGCCACCAGCTCGTCGAAGGTGGCGCCCTTGGCGAGGCCGCCGGCGATCCAGACGATCGGGTCGTAGGCGGCGAGGGACGCCTGCGCGGCGTGCGTGTTGGTGGCCTTGGAGTCGTCGACGTACGCGACCCCGGCGAGGTCCGCGACGTGCTCGATGCGGTGCGGGTCGGGGCGGAAGGCCCGCAGGCCGTCCCGTACGGCCGCGGGCTGGACGCCGAAGGCGCGGGCCAGGGCCGCCGCCGCCAGGGCGTTGGCGATGTTGTGGGGGGCGGCCGGGGCGACGTCGGAGACCTCGGCGAGCTCCTGGGCCTGCTGCTGCCGGTTCTCCACGAAGGCCCGGTCGACGAGGATGCCGTCGACGACACCCAGTTGGGAGGGGCCCGGTGTGCCGAGGGTGAAGCCGATGGCCCGGCAGCCCTCCTCGACATCGGCCTCGCGGACCAGGTCCTCGGTGGCCTTCTCCGCCACGTTGTAGACGCAGGCGACGCGGTTGCCCTCGTAGATCCGGCCCTTGTCCGCGACGTACGCCTCCATGGAGCCGTGCCAGTCGAGATGGTCGGGAGCCAGGTTGAGGACGGCCGCGGAGTGGGCGCGCAGCGACGGCGCCCAGTGCAGCTGGTAGCTGGAGAGTTCGACGGCGAGCACGTCGTACTCCTCCTCGCCGAGGACGGCGTCGAGGAGGGACACACCGATGTTGCCGACGGCCGCGGTGCGCAGCCCGGCCGCCTCCAGGATCGAGGCGAGCATCCGGACGGTCGTGGTCTTGCCGTTGGTGCCGGTGACCGCGAGCCACGGCGCGGCACCGGGGCCGCGCAGCCGCCAGGCGAGTTCGACGTCGCCCCAGACCGGGACGCCCGCCTCGGCGGCTGCGGCGAACAGCGGCTTGTCGGGCTTCCAGCCGGGTGTGGTGACGACGAGCTCGGTGGACTCGGGCAGGGTCGCCCCGTCGCCGAGGCGGACGGTCATGCCCTCCGCCTCCAGCTCGGCCGCCTGCGCGCGGGAACGCTCGTCGTCCCCGTCGTTGACGACCGTGACGACGGCGCCGAGGCCGTGCAGCGCCCGGGCCGCCGGGATTCCGGAGACGCCCAGTCCGGCGACGGTGACGTGTGTGCCCTGCCAGTCCACTGTGCTCACTTCTCGGCTGCCCATCCCGCGTAGAAGAGTCCCAGGCCGACGATCACGCACATGCCCTGGATGATCCAGAAGCGGACCACCACGAGGACTTCCGACCATCCCTTGAGTTCGAAGTGGTGCTGGAGGGGTGCCATGCGGAAGACGCGCTTGCCGGTCATCTTGAACGAACCGACCTGGATGACCACGGACATGGTGATCATCACGAACAGACCGCCGAGGACGGCCATCAGGAACTCCGTGCGGGAGCAGATCGCCAGACCGGCCAGCGCGCCGCCGAGGGCGAGCGATCCGGTGTCGCCCATGAAGATCTTGGCGGGCGAGGTGTTCCACCACAGGAAGCCGAAGCAGGCGCCCATCAAGGCGGAGGCGACGACGGCGAGGTCGAGCGGATCGCGTACCTGGAAGCAGGCGTTGGGGTTGGTCAGGGCCTCCGCGTTGGCGCAGGACTCCTGGAACTGCCACAGCCCGATGAAGGTGTACGCGCCGAAGACCATCACGGACGCGCCGGTGGCCAGGCCGTCCAGGCCGTCCGTCAGGTTCACGCCGTTGGACATGGCGAGGATCATGAACAGGGCCCAGACGACGAACAGCACCGGGCCGATCGACCAGCCGAAGTCCGTGACGAACGACAGCTTGGTGGAGGCCGGGGTGTTGCCCCGGGAGTCGGCGAACTGGAGCGAGAGCACCGCGAAGGCGACGCCGACGATCAGCTGGCCCGCCATCTTGGCCTTGGCCCGCAGACCCAGCGAGCGCTGCTTGACGATCTTGATGTAGTCGTCGAGGAAGCCGACGAGGCCCATACCGGCCATGAGGAAAAGCACCAGCACGCCGGAGAAGGTCATCGGCTCGCCGGTGATCACCTTCGCCAGGATGTACGCGATGATCGTGGCCAGGATGAAGGCGATCCCACCCATGGTGGGCGTGCCCTTCTTGGACCCGTGGGTGCGCGGGCCGTCGTCCCGGATGAACTGACCGTATCCCTTGCGGGCCAGCAGCTTGATCAGCAGCGGAGTTCCGACCAGGGTCAGGAAGAGCCCGATGGCCCCCGCGAACAGGATCTGCCTCATCGGCCGGCGACCTCGCCCTCGGACGCGTTCTCCAGCAGTGCCATGGCGACCTGCTCCAGGCCGACCGACCGGGACGCCTTCACCAGCACGACGTCTCCCGGGCGCAGCTCACTGCGCAACAGGTCGACCGCAGCCTGTGCGTCGGACACGTGCACCGACTCCTCACCCCACGAACCCTCGTTGTATGCGCCCAGTTGCAGCCAGGAGGCCTCTCTGCCCCCGACCGCGACGAGCTTGCTGACGTTGAGCCGGACGGCGAGCCGTCCGACCGCGTCGTGCTCGGCGAGCGAGGCGTCGCCCAGCTCGGCCATGGAGCCGAGCACCGCCCACGTACGGCGGCCCTTCCCCATGGCGGCCAGTGCGCGCAGCGCAGCCTTCATGGATTCGGGGTTCGCGTTGTAGGCGTCGTTGACGATCGTCACGCCGTCCGGACGCTCGGTGACCTCCATCCGCCAGCGGGAGAGGGTGCCCGCCTCGGAGAGCCCTTCGGCGATCTCGTCTGCGGACAGGCCCAGCTCATGGGCGACGGCGGCCGCGGCGAGCGCGTTCGACACGTGGTGCTCACCGTACAGGCGCATCGTCACATCACTGCACCCGGTGGGTGTGTGGAGCGTGAAGGCGGGGCGGCCGTCGTCGGTGAGACGCACGTTCTCGCCCCGTACGTCCGCATCCGCGGCCTCGCCGAAGAGCAGCACCCGCGCCTTCGTGCGGGCGGTCATGGCGCGTACGAGCGGGTCGTCGGCGTTGAGCACGGCGAGGCCGTCCTCGGGCAGGGACTCGACCATCTCGCCCTTGGCCCGGGCGATCTGCTCCCGACCGCCGAACTCGCCGATGTGGGCGGTGCCGACGTTGAGGACGAGGCCGACGCGGGGCGGGACGAGGCCGGTGAGGTAGCGGATGTCGCCGATGTAGCGCGCGCCCATCTCCAGGACGAGGTGCCGGGTCTCCTCGGTGGCGCGCAACGCGGTGAGCGGCAGGCCGATCTCGTTGTTCAGGTTGCCCGCCGGGTAGACGGTGGGGCCCTTGCGTTCGAGCAGCTGGGCGATGAGGTCCTTGGTGGAGGTCTTGCCCGCGGATCCGGTGAGGGCGACGACGGTGGTGCCGAGGCGGCCGACGACGGCGCGGGCGAGCGCGCCGAGCGCGGCCACGACGTCGTCGACGACGATCGCCGGAACACCGACGGGGCGGGCGGCCAGCACCGCTGCCGCGCCCGCCTCGACGGCGCGCTGCGCGTAGTCGTGGCCGTCGACCCGCTCTCCGGCGAAGGCGGCGAACAGGCTGCCCTGCTCCACCTGTCGGGAGTCGATGACGACGGGCCCGCCGACGACTGCTGCCGGATCGGGTATGTCGTGTGGCTGCCCGCCGACGATTTCGGCGATCTCGGCGAGGGAAAGGGCGATCACTTGGTCATCCCTGACTGTTGTTCTCGTGGGTGTGGGCGCGGTCGTCGGCACCGGGGGTGTCGCCGTGCCCCAGGGAGCGTTCAATGGCCGCGCGCAGGACCACGCGGTCGTCGAAGGGGCGTACCACGCCATGGATGTCCTGCCCCTGCTCGTGGCCCTTGCCGGCGACCAGCACGGTGTCACCGGCCTCGGCACGGGCGACCGCGGCGGCGATGGCGGCGGCCCGGTCGGCGTCGACCAGGACGTCGCCCCGCTCGTGGGCGGGCACCTCGGCGGCGCCCGCGAGCATGGTGGCGAGGATTCCGAGGGGGTCCTCGGAACGGGGATTGTCGGAGGTCAGTACGGCGGTGTCGGCGAGCCGGGCCGCGGCGGCGCCCATCGGGCCGCGTTTGGTGGTGTCGCGGTCGCCGCCGCAGCCGAGCACGATGTGCAGCCTGCCGCGGGTGACCTTGCGCAGCGAACGGAGCACGGACTCGACGGCGTCGGTCTTGTGCGCGTAGTCGACGACGGCCAGGTAGTCCTGTCCGGCGTCGACGCGCTCCAGCCGGCCGGGGACGCCCGGGACCGCGGCGACGCCGTCGGCCGCGGTCTGCGGGTCGAGGCCCGCGACGGCGAGCACGGTGACGGCGGCGAGCGCGTTGGCCACGTTGAACGGTCCGGGCAGCGGGGACCGGGCGGCGATCCGCTCGCCCTCGGGGCCGACGGCGGTGAAGGTGGAGCCCAGCGGCCCGACCTCCACGTCCTCGGCCCGCCAGTCGGCGTCCGGGTGCCCCTCCGCGGAGAAGGTGACCACCGGGACCGACGCCTCGGTGACCAGCCTGCGGCCGTACGCGTCGTCGAGGTTGACCACGCCCCGCCCGCTGCGGAGCGGGGTGAAGAGCCGCGCCTTGGCCTGGAAGTAGTCCTCCATCCCGGAGTGGAACTCCATGTGCTCCGGGCTGAGGTTGTTGAAGACCGCGACGTCGAAGACGCAGCCGTCGACCCGGCCGAGCACCAGCGCGTGGCTGGAGACCTCCATGGTCACCGCGTCGACGCCGCGTTCGCGCATCACGGCGAGCAGGGCCTGGAGGTCGGTGGCCTCGGGGGTGGTGCGCTCGGACTTGATGCGCTCGTCGCCGATCCGCGTCTCCACCGTGCCGATCAGTCCGGTGGCGCGTCCGGCGGCGCGGAGGCCGCCCTCGACGAGGTAGGCGGTGGTGGTCTTGCCCGAGGTCCCGGTGATGCCGATCCGCAGGAGGCCGTCGCCGGGCCGCCCGTAGATCTCGGCGGCGAGATCGCCCATGCGGCCGCGGGGATCCTCGGTGACCAGGACCGGCAGTCCGGTGGCGGCGGCGCGCTCGGCGCCGGCCGGGTCGGTGAGGACCGCCGCCGCGCCGAGGTCGGCCGCCTGGGCGGCGAAGTCGGCGCCGTGGAAGCGGGCGCCCGGCAGGGCCGCGTAGACGTCGCCGGGGCGGACCGCCCGGGAATCGTGGGTGATCCCGGTGACCTCGGCGATCCCCGGCGGTTCGACTCCCAGCCGGGCTGCCAGCTCACCGAGCGGCGTCGGCCTGAGCCGATCCGGGCGGGGCGCTCCCGGGTGATTCACGGGGGCGGCCTTCTGAGTGGTTTGGAACTGATCAGCGTGGGGCACGGCGGTGAGCGTACCGGGCTCCCCCGGCCTCTCGCGACGTGAGGGGCCGGGGGCCCGGTGCTTCCCGTTCCGGTTCCCTGGATCGGGGGTGATGGTCGTCACTGGTCGGTTCCCCGTGTTCACTCGCCGGGGTCGAAGGAGACCGGCAGCCTGGCCGGTGCCCGGCCGGAGGGCGGAGTCTGGAGCGTCTTCAGCGCGAACTCCATGACCTGCTTGTAGATCGGCCCGCAGATCTGGCCGCCGAAGTAGCTGCCCTTGGTGGGGTTCTGGATCGCGCAGTAGACGGTGATCTGCGGATCGTCTGCCGGTGCGAAGCCCGCGAAGGACGCGGTGTAGCCACGGTAGCCGCCCCGCACGGGATCGACCCGGTTGGCCGTACCGGTCTTGCCGGCCACCCGGTAGCCGGGGATCCTGGCCTTCGTCCCGGTGCCCTCCTCGTCGCCGACCACCGATTCCAGCATGGTGGCGAGCGTCTTGGCGGTCTTCTCGCTGACCACCCGGGTCTTCTTCGGCGCGGGCGCGGGTTCGAAGCGGCCGTCGGGGCCCTTGGCGCCGCGCACCAGCGTGGGAGCGATGCGGACGCCTCCGTTCGCGATGGTCGAGTAGATGGAGGCGGCCTGCATCGCGTTGACCGAGAGGCCCTGACCGAACGGGATCGTGTACTGCTGCGAAGTCGACCAGTCCCCGGGCTTGGCGAGGATGCCGGGCGTCTCGCCCGGGTAGCCGAGCCCGGTCGGCGAGCCGAGCCCGAACTTGCGCAGGTAGGAGTAGAGGACCTGGTTGGCCTCGGCCTGCGTCTTGCCGAGTTCGCCGGTGGCCAGGATGGTGCCGATGTTGCTGGACTTGGCGAGCACGCCGTTGAGCGTCAGGTACCAGGTGGGGTGGTCGATGTCGTCCTTGAAGAGCCGGTCGCCGCGGTGCAGCCGGTTCGGGACGGTGACATGGGTGCCCGGGGCGGCGGCGCCCTCCTCCAGTACCGCGGCCATGGACATGACCTTGCTGGTGGAACCGGGTTCGTACGCGTCCTGGAGCGCCGCGTTGCCCAACGACGCCGGGTCGGCCTTCGAGAGGTCGTTGGGGTCGAAGCCGGGTGCGTTCGCCATCGCGAGGACCTCGCCGGTCCTGGCGTTCTGCACGATGACGTAGCCGCGGTCCGCCCTGGACTGCTTCACCTGGGCGGTGATGGCCTGCTGGGCGGCCCACTGGATGTCCCGGTCGATGGTCAGCTCGATGTCGGAGCCGGGGACGGCCGGGACCTCCTCGGAGTTCGCGGTGGGCACCCGCCGGCCGCCGGACTGGGCGTAGCTGATGGTGCCGTCCTCGCCCGCGAGCTCCTTGTTCAGCTGCGCCTCCAGGCCGCCCGAGCCCTTGCCCTCGGCGTTGACGTAGCCGAGTATCCCGGCGGCCAGTCCGCCGTTGGGGTAGACCCGCTTGGTGGTCTTCTCCTGGAAGACGCCCACCAGCACGTTGGTCCCGAGGCCGCCGGCCGCCTTGTCCTTGGCGGCCTTCTGGGCGAAGACGGACTTGAGGTCCCTGATCTGGTTCCAGACCTGCGGGGTCTGCCGACGGGCCAGGACGACGTAGCGACCCTTCCCGGTCAGCTTGGCAGTCAGTTCGGCGGTGTCGGCGCCGAGGATCGGGGCGAGGAGTTCGGCCGCCTGCCGGGGCGCGTCGGAGACCTTGCTGAACTCGGGCGTGAACATCGACGGGTCGGCGGTGATGTCGTACGCGTCGACGCTGGTGGCCAGCGCCACGCCCCGGCGGTCGGTGATCTGGCCGCGTTCGGCGGCGACGGTGTGCTTGAAGTAGCGGTTGACCTCGGCCTTGGCCGCGTACGCGTCGGCGTCGACGGCCTGGATCTGGAGGAGCCGGACGACGAACACCAGCATGACGAGCGTCAGGGTGAGGCTGACCAGGCGGAGGCGGGGACGCGGGCTACCGAGTCGCAGGCGGCGCGCGGAGGGGCTGTGGGGCGCGCGGGAGCGGGGCGCGGGCCGGCGGGTGGCGGGCCGGGGGCGTCCCTGGCCGCCGCCGGCGCCACGCGGGCGCGCGGGGCCGGGCACCCGGCGGCGCGGTGTTTCCTTGGGCGGCACTGCGTCACCTGCCGGGGCTCGTCGGGGTCTGGTTCAACGGGATGTCCGGCCCCGCGGACGGGTTGGGGACGGTGCCGGTGGGGTTCGGGGCGGCGCTCGTGGGAGCGGCCGTCACCGGCGGGGCGGGCGAAGTCGCCGCCGGGTCCGCGTCCGACGTGGTCGGGGAGGCGGGGGTGGTGGGGGGCGCGGGGTCGACGGGCTTGCTCGGCGGCGGCGTGGGCCTCGGTTCGGCGGTGGCCTCGTCGGGCTCGCCCCGGACCTTGCCGTCCGGGCCGAGGAAGGCCGGGCTGCCGCCGGGCACCATGCCCAGTTCGCGGGCCCGCCGCTCCAGCGCGTCCGGCCTGGAGAAGCTGTCGACGTCGTGCTGGAGGGCCTGCTGCTCGTCAGTGAGCTCGGTGGTCCGCTTCTTGAGCTCGCTCAGCCTGAACGAACCCTCGTTGATGGCCGAGTTGAGCACCAGGAGCGCGATGAGGCCACCGCCGAGGAGCAGGACAACGAGCAGGACGAAGGGGGTGCGGGCCGCCGTGCTGGGTCCGGAGGGCATCATCCGGACGAGTCGCGCGGCCCGCCCTTTCAGCTGCCGGGCCGGTCCGCTCACCGTGCCGTCCCGGCCGTCGCCGGTGTCCGGGTCCCCGGGCGCCGGGCGCTCATCGTTCGTCCTCGCGGATCCGCTCGGCGCCGCGCAGCCGGGCGGGGGCGGCCCGCCGGTTCTCGGCGATCTCCTCCTCGGTGGGCAGCTC
Source organism: Streptomyces sp. NPDC052042 (assembly GCF_044548345.1). Classification (NCBI taxonomy): domain Bacteria; kingdom Bacillati; phylum Actinomycetota; class Actinomycetes; order Kitasatosporales; family Streptomycetaceae; genus Streptomyces; species Streptomyces sp. NPDC052042. The sequence goes on from NZ_JBIUBU010000001.1 coordinate 322,817, forward strand.
CGCGCCGCGCGTCAGCAGCTTCAGCCGGGGCTGGTAGCGCTCGGGCACGACGGGCAGTCCGGGCGGTGCCGTGGTGGCGGCGCCCGCCGCGAGGACCTGCTTGACCAGCCGGTCCTCCAGCGAGTGGTACGAGAGGACGGCGATGCGGCCGCCGACCGCGAGGCTCCGCACCGCGGCCGGAATGGCCCGTTCCAGGACGGCGAGCTCGCCGTTGACCTCGATGCGCAGGGCCTGGAAGGTGCGCTTGGCGGGGTTGCCCCCGGTGCGCTTGGCGGCCTGCGGCAACGCCTCGCGGATCAGTTCGACGAGCCGGGCGCTGTTGCTGAACGGCTCCTTCTCGCGCTCGCGCACGATCGCCGAAACGATCCGCTTGGCCTGCTTCTCCTCGCCGTACGCGCGCAGGATCCGGACCAGTTCGCCCGGCGGATAGGTGTTGAGCACCTCGGCGGCGCTGACGCCCGTGGTCTGGTCCATGCGCATGTCGAGCGGGGCGTCCTGGGCGTAGGCGAAGCCGCGGTCGGCCTCGTCAAGCTGCATGGAGGAGACGCCGAGGTCGAACAGGACGCCCTGGACCTTCGGGACGCCGAGCCGGTCGAGCACCTCGGGCAGTTCGTCGTAGACGGCGTGCACCAGGGTGGCCCGGTCGCCGTACGGGGCGAGCCGCTCACCGGAGAGCCGCAGCGCCTCCTTGTCGCGGTCGAGGGCGATCAGCCGCGCGGAGGGGAAGGCGGAGAGCAGCGCCTCGCTGTGCCCGCCGAGGCCGAGGGTGCAGTCGACGACCACCGGTTGCCGCGGCTCCGGCGCCTCCAGAGCCGGGGCCAACAGGTCCAGGCACCGCTGGAGCATCACCGGGACGTGTCGGGTCTGGCTCATGCGCCCTCTCAGGCTCAGGTCCGGCGGCGGACGCGCGGCCGGGTCCCCGCCCGCTCGGAAGGGGAGGCCGTCCGGCGCCGGGGAAGGGGCGTCGGGCGACCGGCGAGCGGGAGAGGGCCGGGCCGTACGTACGCGGCGCACGGGGGAATTCCACGGAATGTGCGGGGGGTCGTAACTTCCTGTCACTTTAGTCCACCCTGCCATTCGATCGATTCCCGATCAATCAGCCGGACAGCGCGTCGCAGAGCCCCTCGGCCGCCTGACTGTTCACCCGGTCGAATGAACCGTTACGAGACTTGTGGTTTACCTCACAACAGGAGTCGTCGACGTTCTTTGTCCCCTTCCACAGCACGACGCGCCCCACCTCGGGCGATAACGTCATTGCCATGTCGACTTCCGCGCACTCCCCCGTCGGAGCCTCCGCACCCACCGTCGCTCCGGATCCTGCCGGGGGCACGGTCACCGACCGCCTGGTCGAGGCGAACATCCAGTACGCCGCCGAGTTCCGGGACCCGGGCATGGACGCCCGGCCGGTGCTCCGCGTCGCCGTGGTCGCGTGCATGGACGCCCGGCTCGACCTGCACGACGCGCTGGGCCTGTCGCTCGGCGACTGCCACACCATTCGCAACGCGGGCGGCGTGGTCACCGACGACGTCATCCGTTCACTGACCATCAGCCAGCGGGCGCTCGGCACTCGCAGCATCATCCTGATCCACCACACGAATTGCGGTCTGGAATCGATCACGGAGGAATTCCGCCACGAACTGGAGGAGGAGGTCGGACAGCGTCCGGTCTGGGCGGTGGAGGCGTACAAGGACGCCGATCAGGACGTGCGGCAGTCGATGCAGCGCGTGCGCACCTCGCCGTTCCTGCTGTACACGGACGACGTCCGCGGTTTCGTCTTCGACGTGACCACCGGCCTGCTGCGCGAAGTGTTCCCCGCCTCCTGACCACCCGGACACCCGCCCACCGGTCCCGGCAAATCAGCCCGGAACCGACATACCGCCTCCAGTTGCCCACAGGCGAGTGACACGGGGCGGTAACGGCACAAGAATGCGCGTGTGACACCTCGCCGGAGGTTCCCGGTGCGGTGTCCGTGTTTCGGGGTGGACCGGACCGCCGTGCGCGCATTCGGTCCGTGGATGGGGTATCCCCTGCTCCTGGCGAGCGTGGGGCAGGGCCGAGGAGGGCCGGGTGACGACCTATGACGATCGAGCGCGCCTCACAGATCTGACCGCGATCACGGAGCGGGTGCGCAGGTCCGTGGAGAGCGTGATCGAGGGGAAGCCCGAAGTCGTGCGGCTCTCGCTGACGGTGCTGCTGGCGGAGGGGCATCTCCTCATCGAGGACGTTCCCGGGGTCGGCAAGACGATGCTGGCCAAGGCGCTGGCACGGTCGGTCGACTGCTCGGTGCGGCGCATCCAGTTCACGCCGGACCTGCTGCCCTCGGACATCACCGGTGTGTCCGTCTTCGACCAGCAGCGGCGCGACTTCGAGTTCAAACCCGGCGCGATCTTCGCCCAGATCGTGATCGGCGACGAGATCAACCGCGCGTCGCCGAAGACGCAGTCGGCGCTGCTGGAGTCCATGGAGGAGCGCCAGGTCACCATCGACGGGCGCACCTACGAGCTGCCCGACCCCTTCATGGTGGTGGCCACCCAGAACCCGGTGGAGATGGAGGGCACCTACCCGCTGCCCGAGGCCCAGCGCGACCGGTTCATGGCCAGGGTGTCGATGGGCTATCCGAGCCCGGAGGCCGAGTTCCGGATGCTCGACGCGCACGGTGAGCTCTCGCCGCTCGACGATCTGCGACCGGCGGCGCACGCCCACGAGATCGCGAAACTGATCGAGGCGGTACGGACCGTCCATGTCGCCGATCCCGTGCGACGGTACGCCGTGGAACTGGTCGGGGCCACACGCTCCCATCCCGATCTCAGGCTCGGCGCGTCACCGCGGGCCACCCTGCATCTGCTGCGTGCGGCACGGGCCTCGGCGGCCCTGGCCGGCCGCGAGTACTGCCTGCCGGACGATGTGCAGGCGCTCGCGGTCGCGGTGCTCGCACACCGGCTGCTGCCGACGGCTCAGGCCCAGCTCGACCGCCGTACCTCCGAGGAGGTCGTGCTGGAGATCCTCGGACGGACACCGGTGCCCTCCGCCGACGGCGGCGTCCGGGTGCCCGGGCACCAGCCGGGCCGCCCGGCGCACGACCGTACCCGGCCCGGCGCGCGGCGGGTGTGAGGGTGGCCGGGGGGCTGCCGGAGCCCGGGGCCGACGGCGGCGGGGGCGGTGTGCGGGCCGCTCTGAGCGGACTGACCACGCGCGGGCGGTCCTTCCTCGCGGCCGGTGTCGCCGCGGTGGTCTGCGCGTATGTGCTGGGCCAGGTGGATCTGCTGCGGGTGGGGCTGCTGCTCGCCGCGCTGCCCCTGGTGTGCGTGCTGGTGCTCGTCCGCACGCGCCACCGGGTCGCGGGCACCCGGCGCCTCACGCCGTCCCGGGTCCCCGCGGGCTCGGAGGCGCGCGTCCACCTGCGGACGGAGAACGTGTCGCGGCTGCCGACCGGGCTGCTGATGCTCCAGGACCGGGTGCCCCATGTGCTCGGGCCGAGGCCCCGGTTCGTACTGGACCGGATGGAGCCGGGGGGCCGGCGCGAGGTGTCCTACCGGGTGCGGTCGGACCTGCGGGGACGCTATCCGCTGGGCCCGTTGCAGCTGCGGCTGAGCGACCCGTTCGGCATGTGCGAACTCATCCGCTCGTTCAGCGCGTACGACACGCTCGTCGTCGTGCCGCGGACCGAGCCGCTGCCGCCGGTGCGGCTGGCGGGCGGGGCCCCGGGATACGGCGAGGGGCGTCAGCGGTCACCCGCCCTGGCCGGCGAAGACGACGTGATTCCGCGCGGCTACCGGCACGGCGACGACCTGCGCCGGGTGCACTGGCGCTCGACCGCGCGGTACGGGGAGCTGATGGTGCGCCGCGAGGAGCAGCCGCAGCGTCCGCAGTGCACGGTGCTGCTGGACACCCGGCGGACCGCGTACCGGGAGGCCGGGCCCGACGCCGCCTTCGAGTGGGCGGTGTCCGGGGCGGCGTCCGCCCTGGTGCACCTGCTGGAGCGGGGCTACTCGGTCCGGTTGCTGACGGACGACGGGCACGCCGTCCCGGGCGCGGGCGGGGGCGGTTTCACGGGATCGGCGCACGCGTCCGGCGAGGCCGCGAACCTGCTGCTGGACGCCCTGGCGGTGGTCGGCCACTCCGACGCGGCCGGTCTGTCGGCCGCGTACGACGTGCTGCGCCACGACGGCGACGGGCTGCTCATCGCGTTCCTCGGCGATCTGGACGAGGAGCAGGCGGCGGTGGCGGCCGGGATGCGGCGGCGCGGCGCGGGTGCCGTCGCGTTCGTGATGGACGGCACGGCCTGGGAGCCGGACGATGTCGCGCCCCCGGGGGCACGGGAGGACTTCGAGCGGCGGTTGCGGCTGCTGCGGGAATCGGGCTGGACCGCGGTCGTGGTGGGGCCGGGGTCCGGTCTCGCCGATCACTGGCGGCAGGCGGGGCGGGCCGGGGCGGTGGACGGACCGGCCGCCGTCGGCGGCACGACGGGCTTCTCCGGGGGATGGTCATGAGCGGTCGTGGGCGGTTGGCGGTGTGCTCCGTCGCGGCGACACTGCTGGCGGCGTGCTCCATGCTGCCGCTGGTCGAACCGGCGGGGTGGATCCTGCCGGCCACGATCCTGCTGGCGGTGCAGGGCGGGGCGGGGGCCGTGATCCGCCGGGCGCCGGTGCCGCGGACGCTGGTCGTCGTCGGGCAGGCGCTGGTCGCGCTGGTCCTGCTGACACTGGTGTTCGCCAGGGAGCGGGCGATCGCCGGTGTCCTGCCGGGACCGGAGGCCGTTCGGCATCTGGCGCACCTGCTGGTCTCGGGTGCCGACGACGTCGCACGGTACGCCACCCCGGCGCCGGCGACGGACGGCATCCGGCTGATGCTGATCGGCGGCGTACTGCTGGTCGGTCTGCTGGTGGACGCGCTCGCCGTGACGTTCCGCAGCGCGGCGCCGGCCGGGCTGCCGCTCCTCGCGCTGTTCTCGGTCGCGGCGGCGCTGACCGAGGGCGGGGCGGACTGGCTCTGGTTCCTGCTGGCGGCCGGCGGCTATCTGCTGCTCCTGCTGACCGAGGGCCGGGACCGGCTCTCCCGGTGGGGGCGGGTCTTCACCGGCGGTGCCGGGCCCCGGGACGGTACGGGCGGCGGCCTGTTCTCCGACGGGCGGCCGACGGCACCGGTCCGCACCGGGCGCCGCATCGGCTTGCTGGTGCTGGGGATCGCACTGGTGGCACCGGCGGCCCTGCCCGCCCTCGACGGCGGCCTGCTGGCCGCGAGGACCGGGAACGGCAAGGGGGGCGGCGGCACCATCTCGGCGGTGAACCCCCTGGTGTCGATGCAGGACGATCTGAATCAGCCGGACAACCGGCAGGTGCTCTCCTACCGCACCGACTCCCGGGATCCGCAGGACTTCTATCTGCGGATCCTGGCCCTGGACACGTTCGACGGAAGCACGTGGCGGCCCGCCACACGCCGACTGCGCGATGTGCCGGAGCGGCTCCCGGACCCGGCGGGTCTGGGTCCGGACGTCGCGGTCGACGAGATCAGGTCGAGCGTCTCCGCCTCCCCCTCCTACCGGCAGACCTATCTGCCGCTCCCCTACCCCGCGACCGAGGTCAGGATCGACGGGTCCTGGCGGTACGAACCGGCGGGCCGGACCCTCGTCGGTGACGACGGGGAAACGACGGGCGGCGCGCGGTACCGGGTCTCCAGCCTGGTGGTCCGGCCGACCGCCGCTCAGTTGGCCGCAGCCCCCGCCGCGCCGCCCGCCCTGCGGCGGGAGTACACCCGCGTCCCGCCGTCCCTGCCGAAGGTGGTCGGTGAGACCGCCGCCGAGGTGACGAGGGGCGCCGCCAACGACTACGAGCGCGCGGTGAAGCTCCAGGACTTCTTCGTCTCGGACGGTGGTTTCTCCTACAGCACCTCGGTCGACTCGGGCACCGGAAGCACCGCGATCGTCCGGTTCCTGGAGGACAAGCAGGGTTTCTGCGTCCACTTCTCGTTCACGATGGCCGCGATGGCCCGGACGCTGGGCATTCCGGCGCGGGTCGCGGTGGGCTTCGCTCCCGGCACCGCACAGGCGGACGGGTCGATGTCGGTGGGTCTGCGCGACGCCCATGCCTGGCCGGAGCTGTACTTCGAGGGCACCGGGTGGACACGCTTCGAGCCGACCCCCACCCGGGGCACCACCCCCTCCTACACCCTGCCGGACGCCCCGAGCGGCGGTGAGGCGCCCGAACCGGCCACGCAGGAGAGCGGGCCCACGGCCGTTCCGAGCACAGAGCCGTCCGCCGCGGACGACTGCCCGGCCCAGATGCGCAAGCAGGGCGAGTGCGGAAGCCAGGCGGCGCCGAGCGCGGTGGTTCCTCAGGACCAGGGGACGCCCCCGGGTGTCGTTCTCGGCCTGGCCGCCCTCGCGCTGGCGGTCCTGGTGCTGCCGTCACTGCCCCTGATCTGGCGGCTTCGCCTGCGCAGGCGGCGGCTGTCCTACTCGGCGGGACGCACACCGGCGGACACGACGGCCAGGACACTGGCGGCCTGGCGGGAGGTCGTCGACACCGCGTGGGACCACGGGATCGGGCCCGACGACTCCCTGACCCCGCGCGGAACGGCCGACCGGCTGGTGCGACTGGGGCGGCTCGGCCCCGGGGCCTCGGCCGCGGCTCACCGGGTCGCGGACGCGGTGGAGCAGGTGCTCTACGCCCCGGAACCCCGGCCCGCCGTGGGGCTCGCCGAGGACGTGGAGCGGGTACGAGCCGGGCTGCGGGACTCGGCGGGTCGCAGGGCGCGAATCCGCGCCGTCGTGGCGCCGCGCTCGGCCGCTCGGGTGATCCGCGCGGCGTCGGAGCGCTGGGCGGCGTTCAGGGGTGAGTGGACGGCGCGAGGGGAGCGGATCCGCTGGGCGGGCCGGCCACGCGTGCCGTTCCGCCGACGGGGATGACCCATCCGACGGCGGGATCCTTGCCGGGCCCCACAAGGGAACCCAAGGACCCCGGCAAGGACCCCGCCGAGATGTGCACGCCCGCCGGGCTCACGGCCGACGCCGCACAGGCGCGAGGGGCGACCGCGTTCTCGCGGTCGCCCCTCGCCTTCAAGCGTTCAAGCGGCGTTTCAGCACATGGGCCGTGTGCCGGACGCGGTCCGGATCAGCGGCCCGGTTCGTCGCGGCGGCGCTGCCACCGCTGCTCGATCCGGTCCATGACCGTGCGGCGCTGCCTGGTCCGCCGGTTCGAACCGCCGGCCGCGGGCGCCGGTTGCTCTCCCGGCCTGGGCGCCTTGCGCCAGCCGGTGATCGCGAGAACCGCGCAACCCAGCATGACGAGGAATCCCACCACGCCCATCCAGATCTGCTGGGCGACCATTCCGGCCATGAGGAGCGCGATACCCACAAGGAAGCCTGCGACCGCCTGGTAGACCCGTCGTCGGGTGTACGTACGCAGCCCGCTTCCCTCGAGCGCTGTCGCGAACTTGGGATCTTCGGCGTACAGCGCTCGCTCCATCTGCTCGAGCATTCGCTGCTCGTGCTCCGAGAGCGGCACGGAGTCCTCCTCGTCGTCGGCCGCGGGGGGCGGCCGGTCTGCGGCCCTTCCAGGATAGGCAGGGAATCGCCCCCGTGAAACCCGCCCTCTTTGCCACACAGCCAGTCCGGGCCGCCACGAAGGATCGGCTGCTGAGGCGTTGATTCCCCAACCCCCGATCCGTCATGCCGGACGCTGTCCTCCGATCATACGGGGCGCGATCCGCGATCGGGCGGCTCGGGACGTACTCCGTCTGCGGCTGCGTCCCAGATCAACCGCACCGCGGCCGGCCCGCGACCCCGCGGCGGCCCGGTGCGGTGCGCGGCAGGCGCTCAGGCGCGCTTCGTGCCCAGGACGTGCAGCTGCGTCGCCACCGAGTGGAACGCGGGCAGTTCGGCGACGGCCGCCTCCAGCTTGAGCAGCGCGTCCATGGCGCCGGGCTCGGTGTCCACCAGGACGCCCGGCACCAGGTCGGCGAAGACCCGTACGCCGTGCACGGCGCCGACCTCCACGTCCGCCGAGGAGACCAGGTCGGTGAGCTGCTCGGCCGTGTAGCGCCGGGGTACCGGGTCCCCGGCACCCCAGCGGCCCGTCGGGTCGCTGAGCGCCTGCCTCGCCTCGGTGAAGTGACCGGCCAGTGCCCTGGCCAGGACGGCGCCGCCGAGCCCGGCGGCCAGCAGGCTGAGCGCCCCGGACGGGCGGAGTGCCTCGACGGCGTTGCGGACGCCCTCGGCGGGGTCGTCCACGTACTCCAGGACCCCGTGGCACAGGACCGTGTCGAAGCCACCGCGCTCGACCACCTCGAACAGGCCGTGGACATCGCCCTGGACCCCGCGGACCCGGTCGGCGACCCCGGCCTCGGCGGCGCGGCGCTCCAGCGCGAAGAGCGCGTTGGGGCTGGGGTCGACGACGGTGACCCGATGGCCGAGGCGGGCGACCGGCACCGCGAAGTTGCCGGTGCCGCCGCCGGTGTCCAGTACGTCCAGGACGTCCCGGCCGGTCGCCTTGACCTGGTGGTCGAGGGCGTCCTTGAGGACCTCCCAGACCACGGCGGTACGGAGGGAGGCTCGGGGGCGCAGCTGGTCCGACACGGCAGTTGACTCCTCGGCACGGTGCCGCCGGTGACGGCGGATCGTGAACGGTGCAGGTGGTACAGGTGCTCTCCACCCTATTGCCTCGCGCCGCCGTCGCCTCCATCACGTGTCGGGCCGGTCTCCTCGGCGCCGCGGGAGGACCGGCCGGGGCACCAGCATCCGTTCGACCAGGCGCAGGAACATCTCGGCGTCGCGCAGCAGGTCATCGGCGTCCCGCCGGCTGGCCGCGCCCGGTATGCCGGCTTCCGCACGGGCCCTGCGGCGGGCGCCGGAGGCGAACAACGCGCTCCATTCGGCCAGCTCGGGCGCGGTCTCGGGCAGGACTTCCCAGGCGCTGCGGATTCGCTGCCGACGCCGCCGCGAGGTCTCGGGGCGGCCACGCACGGCGAGCACCGCGGCGGCGGTGCGCAGGGCGGCGAGGTGGGCGGTCGCGTAGCGCTCGTTCGGCAGGTCGAGGGCGGCGGCCTCGTCGAGCCCGGCACGGGCCTGGGCGAGCAGGTCGAGGGCGGCCGGGGGCGCCGTGGCGCGACGCGGGACGGGGTGGACGTCGTCGGCCGGACCGGTCGGCGAGGGGACGGCGGGACCGCTCGCGCGGTACCGCGGTGCGGGCGCGGCGGAGGAGTGGGCCATGGCGAACCTCCTGTCTCGTGCAACGACTGCGGGGTCGTACGCATCCATCGTCGCGGGCACCACTGACAGTCGGCCCGGTCCACGCATCGATCCGCCGTTCCTCCCGGCGGCCCCCGCCGCCCGCACCGTCGCCCGCACCGGCGCCGGACACCGGATCATCCGCGGTCGGCCCGTGACGGCGCCCGCGCTTTGCGCCGATCACGGGTCCGCGATAATGTTTTTGAACTGACTAGTCAGTTCAAAAACAAGGGAGAGCTTGTGGACAGTCCGCACGGGGCAGCCGTCACCGCCGGGGGCTTCGGCCTCAAGGGGCCGCGCGGCTGGGTCTTCCAGGACGTGGACATCGACGCCGGACCCGGGTCGCTGGTGGCGATCGAGGGGCCGTCCGGCTCCGGTCGCACCTGCCTGCTGCTCGCGCTCACCGGACGGATGCGCCCCACCGCGGGCCACGCGAAGATCGGCGGACTGCGTCTGCCCCGCAAGATGGCCGCCGTACGCCGCATCAGCGCCCTGGGCCAGGTGCCCGGGGTCAATGAACTCGACCCGGCCTTCACCGTCGCCGAGCACCTGCGCGAACGGGCCCTGCTCCAGCACCGTTACGACGGATCGCTGCGCGCCCTGCTGCGTCCGCGCTCCGAGCGCGTCGCCACCGCGCGGGCGCGGATCGACGCGGCGCTGGACGCCGCCGGACTCGACCCCGCCACCCTGCCCAAGGGCGAGCGGACCGCCGTCCGGGACCTGGAGCGGCTGGAGGCGCTGCGGCTGTCCATCGCCCTCGCCCTGATCGGCCGCCCGCGGCTGCTCGCGGTGGACGACACCGACCTCAAGCTGTCCGACGCCGAACGTGACCGGGCCTGGGAGCTGCTGCGGTCCATCGCCGACGACGGCACCACCGTGCTCGCCGTGTGCAGCCAGGCGCCCGAGGGCGCCGTCACCGTACGGACCGGCACCGCGGCCGACAAGTCCGCGGCGGGCGGGCCCCCGGCCGACGCGACGCCCGGCGCGACGGCCACGCGGGAGAAGGCCCCGGCCGACGCGGCATCGGCCCCGGCGGCCACGGCCGCCACTTCGGAGAAGACCGCGGCCGGGGAACCCACGACCGACCGGACCACCACCGAGGAAGGACGGCCGGCCGATGCGTTCGCCGAAACTTGCCGCGCTTGAGCTGAGGCGTTTCGGCCGGGGAAGACTGCCGGTCGCCGCGCTGATCGCACTGCTGCTCCTGCCGCTGCTCTACGGCGCCCTGTACCTCTGCTCCTTCTGGGACCCGTACGGCCGCCTCGACAAGATCCCCGTCGCGCTCGTCAACGACGACAAGGGCGCCACCGTCGGCGGGAAGCGCATCACGGCCGGTGACGAGATCACCGGCAAGCTCCTCGACTCCAAGACCTTCGAGTGGCACGAGGTGAGCTCCGCCGAGGCCCGCAAGGGCGTGGAGAACGGCACGTTCTACCTCTCGCTCACCATGCCGTCGGACTTCAGCAAGCGGATCGCCTCCAGTTCGGGCGACTCCCCCGAGACCGGCGCGCTCCAGGTGCGCACGAACGACGCCAACAACTACATCGTCGGGCAGATCTCGCGCTCGGTCTTCTCCGAGGTGCGCACCGCCGCGTCGACCAACGCCTCCCGGGGTTTCTACGACCGGATCTTCATCAACTTCTCCGACCTGCACGAAGCGACCGCGAAGGCCGCCAAGGGCGCCGACGACCTCAAGGGCGGCATCGGCAAGGCGAAGAAGGGCTCGCAGGACCTCGCCGACGGGCTGAAGAACGCCAAGAACGGCAGCAGCAACCTGGCCGGCGGGATCGTCAAGCTCAACAAGGGCTCCGGGGACCTCGAAGCGGGCTCCCGGCAGGTCGCGGGCGGAACCCAGGCGCTGGCCGACAAGGTCAACGGAGTGGCGACCCAGGTGCGCCCGTTCCTGAAGAACAACGGCGAGTCGATCGGCGACACCGCCCGGCTGGTCGCCGATTCCGCGCAGACCGTACGGGACAACCTCGACCTGCTGGTGAAGGCGGCGCCCACCGCGGCCACCGCCGCCCACACGGCCTCCGACGACCTGGCCGAGGTCTACCGCACCACGTGTGCGGAGCAGCCGCCCGCCGACGCCGCCGATCCCTCCGCCGCCTCCGCCTGCCCGCCGCTGAAGCGAGCGACGACCGCGGCGGCCGATGTCGCGAAGGTCGCCGACGACGTCAACACACTGGTGACGAACGAGAACGGGAACCTGAAGACGCTGCGTTCCCAACTGACCACGCTGCAGCGGCAGGCCGATGACCTGGCCAAGAGCGCGCCGCGCCTGGACGAGGACCTGAAGTCCGCCGTGGCGAAGGTCAACGCGCTCAACACTGGCGCCCACAAGGTCGCCAAGGGAGCGAGCGAGCTGCACACCGGTCTCGTCACGGCCCAGACCGGCTCCGCCGACCTGGACACCGGCGTCGGCAACCTCAAGAAGGGCGCAACCGACCTGGACAGCGGGCTGGTTCGGCTCGGCGACGGCTCGACGAGCCTCGCCCAGGGGCTCAACGACGGCGTCGGCAAGATCCCCGACTACGGCAAGGAAGACCGCGAGGCGCGCTCGGAGGTCATGGCCGACCCGGTGAAGCTGGCCTCCGAGTCGCTGCACGCCGCCCCCAATTACGGCACCGGCTTCGCCCCCTACTTCATCCCGCTCTCCCTCTGGGTCGGCGCGATGGTGGCGTACATGCTCATCCAGCCGCTCAACCGGCGTGCGCTGGCCGCCGGGGCCTCCGCCTGGCGGGTCGCCTTCGCGGGCTGGCTGCCGGTGGCCACGATCGGCCTGCTCCAGGTCGCCGCGCTGATGTCCGTACTGCACTGGGGACTTGGCCTGGAGATGACCAGGGCGGCCGGGACGATCGGCTTCCTCGCACTGGTGATCTTCTGCTTCGCCGCGATCGTGCAGTGGCTCAACGCCCAGTTCGGGGCCGCCGGACGCATTCTGGTGCTGGCCGTGCTGATGCTCCAGCTGACCTCGGCCGGGGGCACGTACCCCGTGCAGACCAGCCCCGGCTTCTTCAACGCGATCCACCCCTACCTGCCGATGAGTTACATCGTCGACGCGCTGCGCAGACTGATCACGGGCGGCGGGCTCGGCCCGGTCTGGCAGGGCTCCGCGGTGCTGTTGGCCTTCACGGCGGGGGCACTCGCCCTGACCGCGTTCGCGGCTCGCCGCAAGCAGGTGTGGACCCTGGACCGACTGCATCCGGAGCTGAGCCTGTGAGCGCGGAACCTGTGAGAATCAAGGGCATGGAAAGCAGCAGCGGCACGCGCCGCCAGGCCACCCGGCAGAAGCTCTACGAGGCGGCTGTGACCCTCATCGCCGAGAAGGGTTTCTCGGCGACCACGGTGGACGAGATCGCCGAGCGCGCCGGGGTCGCCAAGGGCACGGTCTACTACAACTTCAAGAGCAAGACCGAGCTCTTCGAGGAACTGCTGCGCCACGGCGTGGGGCTGCTCACCGCGTCGCTGCGCTCCGCGGCCGAGGAGACCGGGGAGCGAGGCGGCACCCCGGTCGAGGCCCTGGACGCGATGATCAGGGCGGGCCTGGTCTTCATCGACCGCTACCCGGCCTTCACCCAGCTGTACGTCGCGGAGCTGTGGCGCACCAACCGGGCCTGGCAGTCGACCCTCCTGGTGGTGCGTCAGGACGCGGTGGCCGTGGTCGAGGGGGTGCTGCGCGAGGGCGTGGAACGCGGTGAGCTCAGCGAGGAGATCGACATTCCGCTGACGGCCGCCGCCCTGGTCGGCATGGTGCTGGTGGCGGCCCTGGACTGGCAGGCGTTCCAGCCGGAGCGGTCGATCGACGACGTGCACTCGGCGCTGTCGCTGCTGCTGCGCGGCCGGGTCGGCGGACGCTGATCCGCCGTCACCGGGCCGGTGCGCGAAGGACGCCGGCCCGGTGGGCCCGGTCTCCCGGGTCCGTACCGGACCGGCGTCCTCCTCGTTGCCGGAAAGCCGTCCCCCTGGCCGCGTTCTCCCCCGTGGCCCGCCGGCTCTCCGTCGTGCTCCCCCGTACCCCCCTTGGTCCGGAAGGAGTGCCGCGCCCGTTCCGCCGCCCCGTGCCGGCGGTGCCGTGCGCCGCTCCCCTGTCCGCGTTCCACTCTTCCGTCCGCGCGGGAGGGAACCCATCCGCACACCTACTCATCTCACCGTCTAGGTACGGATACTCACGTCCTGCGCGGAACCCCGCCCGGGACCGGGATCCGTCTGGTTACCATCGCGTCCGTGTCCGTACTTCCCCTGGTGTTCACGAGCGGCTGGGCGAGCGGGATCAACGCCTACGCGGTGGTCCTGCTGCTCGGCGTCTTCGGCGTGACCGGTTTCTCCGACGAGGTGCCCGCGGCGCTGCAGCGCACGGACGTCCTGATCGTGGCCGGTGTGCTGTTCCTGTGCGAGATGGTCGCGGACAAGATCCCGTACGTGGACACGGCCTGGGACGCGCTGCAGACCGCCGTCAGACCGGTCGCCGGGGCGGTCGTGGCGGCGCTGCTGGCGGGCGAGAGCGGCTCGCTGCCGGAAATCGCGGCCGGTGCCATCGGCGGTTCCACGGCGTTGGTCAGCCATCTGGTGAAGGCGGGCACCAGGATGGCGGTCAACACCTCCCCCGAGCCGTTCAGCAATATCGCGGTGAGTGCGGCCGAGGACCTGGGCGTGGCGGGGATCATCGTCTTCGCCCTGTTCCATCCGCTGGCGGCCGCGATCATCGCCGCGACGCTGCTGCTGCTCGGCCTGGTGGTCGTGGTCTTCCTGACGTCCCGCATCAGCCGGTTCCTGCGCCACAGGGCCCGGCGCCGCGAGCAGCGACGCCTGGCCACCGCGGCGGGTTCGCCCGCGCCACCGGCCTGAGCGTCGCGGGCGGTCGCGAGGCCCGTGGACGGGGTGCCGAAGGCGGCGGTTAAGGTCGCTGGCATGGCACGGATTGCGGTGATCGGCGCCGGGATGGGCGCGATGGCGGCGGCGGCCCGGCTCGCGGTGGCAGGCCACCGGGTGACGGTGTACGAGCGGTCGCAGACCTACGGCGGCTCGGTCGGCCGCTGTACCCGGGACGGCTTCGCCTTCGACACCGGGCCCGCCCTGCTGCATCTGCCCGCGGTCTACCGCGACCTGTTCGTGAAGACGGGCAAGGAGCCGCTGGAGCGGTGCGTCGCGATGAGCCAGGTCGACCCGGCGAGCCGTCACGTCTTCGCGGACGGCACGGCCGTCTCGCTGCCGAACGCCTCCCGGGCCGGGGTCGTCGCCGCCCTGGACACCGCGCTGGGCGGCGGTGCGGGTGCGGTCTGGGGGGCGTTCCTCGACCGGGCGCGGGACGCCTGGGACCGGTCGAGACGCCCGCTCCTGGAGGAGCCGCTCGGTGCCGATCCGCAGCTGCTCGGCCGTGATCCGTATCCGGCGCTCCGGCAGCGCCGGCTGCTGCGGCCCGCCCGGCAGGCGGGCACGGTGGCCGAGATCGGCGCGTGGGAGCTGGCGGACCCCCGGCTGGCCGCCCTGCTGGACGGCTACGCCCTGTCGTACGGACTGGACCCGCGTCGCGCGCCGGCCTCTGCCGCCCTGCTGCCGTACATGGAGGAGACCTTCGGCAGCTGGTACGTCGAGGGCGGGATCCGGGCCCTGGCGCAGGCGGTGTACGAACGGTGCCTGGCCCGGAGGGTGGAGTTCGTCCTGGGCCGTGAGGTCGTCCGGGTGATCGCGAAGGACGGCCGGGCGGCGGGCGTCGAGTTCGCGGACGGCTCGGCCGCGGAGGCCGACCACGTCGTGCTGGGTGCCCGGCCCCGTCCCGGTCTGGTGCCGGGCCAAGAGCCGTGGCCGGACGGGGACATGGCGGGGCGGCCGGTGGTGCCGGGCCGGTTCCTGGTCATGCTGTCGCTGCGCGGCGCCCGGCCCGCGGACACCGTCCACCGGACCGTGGTGCATCCGGCGGACGGCGCGGCGGAGCAGGAGGCGGTGTTCGCCGGCCGGGTCGCCGAGCGGCCCACGGTGACGGTGCTGCGCCCGGACGACCCGACGGCCCGCCCCGACGACGCGCACGAGGCGGTGACGCTGACGGCGACGGTCGCCCCGCAGGGGGCGGTGGACTGGACGGGCACGGCGACCCGCACGCGGTTCGCCGACACCCTGATCGAGGTTGCCGGAACGGTCGTGCCGGGCCTGCGGGAGCGGACGCTCCACGCCGAGGTGCGGACCCCGGCCGAGACGGCGGCGGACACGGGAGCCGAGGGCGGTTCGGTGCCCGGGCCCGCGCTGGCCGGGGCCGGGGGGGCATATCTGCGTCCCGGCAACCGCACCGACCTGCCGGGGCTCTACCTCGCGGGCGGCTGGGCGCATCCCGGTGGCGGGCTCGCCCACGCCGGAATGTCGGGGGCGCTGGTCGCGGGGCTGATCGTGGAGGGGGACGCGTTCCGCGGTTCCCAGTGACCCGCTTCGGATCCCGGTGTCCCGAAAGCCGCCCGGACCGGGGCCGGCGGGAAGGGCACCCGCCCCTGGGTGAGGGCGCTCCCGCGCTCCCCGGCGGGCGCCCGGTGTCGGCCGCAGTGCCGCGCCGCGTCGTCGGAACCCCGCGCGCACCCGGTATCCGGGTTGTCCCTCCGCCTCGCACCCCACGCCCCGCGCCGATCCGCCGCGGATGGCAAAACGGCCCTCAGCGGTACCGCCCGTCGTACCCGTCGCCGTCCTCATGGCCGTTCGGGTACGGGGCGGGCCCCGCGGGCTGTCCCGGGGGCATGGCCGGGTACTGCTCGCCCTCGCGCTGCTGCGGCACCCAGACTCCGCCCGCTGGAGTCTCCGCGTACTGCTGGGTGTAAGGGTCGGCGGCGTACTGCTGTCGGCCGCCGAAGACGTCGTAGCCGTCGCCGTAGCCGTCGTACGGGGGGTGGCCGCCCGAGGTGCCACCCCCGACGTAGGGGTCGGAGTAGGCGGCGTACTGCTGCTGTCCGCCCGTGCCGTAGTCGTACGACGCGGCGAAGGAGTCCCGGCCGCCCGGGGCGTCCTGTCCGGACGGGAACGGACCATGGCCGGTGGCGAACGGGTCATGGCTCGTGGCGAACGGATCATGGCCGGTGAGGAGGTCCTGGCCAGGCGCCGGGTACCCGGCGGGGCCGGTGCCGCCGTCGTACGCGGCGTACCCCGGCTGCGACAGCATCCCCGTCTGGTCGTCGTGACCGCCGTCCCGCACCGCCCGGGCGTGGTCGGAGTAGACGCCGTACTGGCCGGTGTCGTCGGGCAGCGGCTCCGGCTCGTAGACGGCGGTGGCCGGGGACTCGGGCTGTACCTGCGCGGGGGCCTGCCCGTTCTGCTCCGCGTCCGCGTCAGCCCCCTTGGGCGCGGGTGCCGCCCTGCGGGCGCCCCGGCCCTTCCCGGCGCGGCGGCGACGGCTCTCACGGGGGCCCTCCCCCAGCGCCCAGCCGGTGGAGAAGCCGCGCCGGAAGGACAACGTGACGTACGACTGGCCGACCGCGAACGCGATCGTACCGGCGGCGATCACCGGCACGGACGGCAGCAGCACGCCGACGACCACGCAGAGGAAGCCGGTGAAGGCCAGCAGGCGCCAGCGAAGGCGCGCCTTGTACTGCAGGAGCACCTCGCCGAGCAACCACAGCGCGACGATTCCGAACGCGATGTAGAGGACCGTCCAGCCCATGCCCGCCCCCTCCTACGGCCACCGCCCGGGGTCGTGGCGGGTACGGCCGGTCACAACTGCTTGTGCAGTCCGAGATTCTCGTGGATTTCGAGCGTCGCCGTCGAGTTGTTGAGCGTGATGAAGTGCAGTCCGGGCACACCTTCGGAAAGCAGCTTCGCGCAGAACCGCGTTGCGAAGTCGATACCAATGGAGCGTACAGCGGCGGGATCGTCCTTGACCTCGAGGATGCGCTCTCTCAGCGACGACGGGACGGAGGCGTTGCTGAGCTGGGCGAACCGCTCGAGCTGCTTGACGCTGGTCAGTGGCATGACCTCGGGAATGATCGGAGTTTCGCAACCCGCGGCGACCACTCGGTCACGCATGCGCACATAGTCGTCCGGATTGAAGAACATCTGGGTGATCGCATAATCGGCACCGGCGCGGCACTTTTCCACGAAATGCCGGATGTCGGTGTCCCAGTCGGTGGAGCGCGGATGCCTCTCGGGAAATGCCGCGACCCCCACACAGAAATCGCCGGATTCCTTGATGAGCCGGACGAGGTCGGCCGCGTACCGGACGCCCTGCGGGTGCTCGACCCATTCACCCATCGGGTCGCCCGGCGGGTCGCCGCGCACGGCCAGGATGTTCCTGATCCCGGCGTCGGCGTACTGCCCGACCATGTTGCGCAGTTCGGCGACGGAGTGGTTGACGGCGGTGAGGTGCGCGACCGGGGTCAGGGTGGTGTCGGCGGCGATCTCCTGCGTGGCCTTGACCGTCCCCGCCCGGGTGGAGCCGCCGGCGCCGTAGGTCACGGAGACAAAGCTCGGCCGCACCGCCTCGACGCGGCGCAGGGCGTTCCAGAGGTTCCGCTCGCCCTTCTCGGTCTTGGGCGCCCAGAACTCGAAGGAGTACGAAGGCTCGCCGGTCGCGAGAAGTTCACGCACCGTGGGGGCGTGATCCGTCCTGGTGGTAGGTGTGCCAAGGGCCATACGGGCAGGTTAACCAGAGTGCGCGGACCACAGGACCAGACCAGCGCTAAATGTCCGGATTGCGCGTTTGTTTGTCCATCCTTCGGACATCCGGCCGGCCCACGCTTCGATACGTGCCACCGATCGCACGGCGGCGCGGTCCGGATCGCGCCCCGGCGCGGCCCCGGACCGAGTCCGGTTCACGGGCGGTCCGGACCTCCGTCCGCCCCGGGCCGGGACGCGGGCACACCTCCCGCTCAGGCTCCGGCGCGGGCCCTGATCCTTCCGGCGAGTTCGGCAGTGGCCGCGGCGGGGTCGTCGGCCTCGGTGATCGCCCGGACGACGACCACCCGGCGCGCCCCGGCGTCCAGGACCTCGTCGAGATTGCCCGCGTCGATCCCGCCGATGGCGAACCAGGGCCGCCGGGTGCCGAGCGAGGCGGCGTACCGCACGAGGTCCAGCCCCGGCGCGGGCCGTCCGGGCTTGGTCGGGGTGGGCCAGCAGGGCCCGGTGCAGAAGTAGTCCACGCCGGGCTGGGCAGCGGCCGCGTCGACCTCGGACTCGGCGTGGGTGGAGCGGCCGATCA
Organism: Streptomyces sp. NPDC052042; assembly: GCF_044548345.1. NCBI lineage: Bacteria > Bacillati > Actinomycetota > Actinomycetes > Kitasatosporales > Streptomycetaceae > Streptomyces > Streptomyces sp. NPDC052042. Next base: position 341,209 of record NZ_JBIUBU010000001.1, read on the forward strand.
GCACGTCGTCGCCGAGGACGGCGCGGGCCGCAGGGACCGGCAGATCGCCCTGGCCGAGATGGAGCACATCGGAGCCGATGGCGTGCGCGACGTCGGCCCGGTCGTTCACCGCGAGGAGCTTGCCGTGGCGCTTGCAGGCGTCGGCGAAGACCGCGAGGTGTTCGAGTTCCTCGGCGGCCTCCATGCCCTTGTCGCGCAGTTGGACGATGTCCACCCCGGCGCCGAGAACGGCGTCGAGGAAGGCCGGGAGGTCCCCTTGGCGCCTGCGGGCGTCCGTGCACAGGTAGAGCCGGGCGTCGGACAGCTGTGCGCGAGGCGTGGACATGATGCGATTCCCCCCGAAAGAGCGTGAGCGGTGGTGGTCGGAGCGGGGCCGGGTGCGGGCCGTCGGACCCGCACCCGGCCGGCGGTCACCGGTTCAGACGGCGAGCGCCTGGGCGCGGCGCTTCACCTCCGTGCCGCGATTCTCGCTCAGCGCCTGGGCGGGGGTGCCCGGCAGGGTCGGATCGGGGGTGAAGAGCCACTCCAGCATCTCTTCGTCGTTGAAGCCGTCGTCCCGCAGCAGGGTCAGGGTGCCGGAGAGGCCCTTGACCACCTTGTTGCCGGCGATGAAGGCGGCCGGCACCTGGAGCGCCCGGTTCTCACCTCGGCGCACGGCGATGAGCTGACCCTCCTTGACCAGCTGCCGCACACGTGTCACCTCGACGCCGAGCTTCTCGGCGATGTCGGGGAGGTGGAGCCAGGCGGGGACGAGAGCATCGGTTTTCGTGTCAATCTCGGTCACGGGACAAGCGTGCCATCCCGGACCGACAGTCGGTAGCCGGGCCGACCGTACGGGCGGTGCCGGTACGCCGTCAGAGGGTCGTCGACTTCAGGGGTACGGAGGGGTCGGCGGCCCGCACCGGGTCGATCCGCGCGCCCGCCTCGACGAGCCTGCGGCCCTGCGCCAGGTCGCGGGGGCGGCCGACGGCGAGGACCGCGACCAGGACGCCGTCGCGCAGCCAGCACACCGACCAGGCGGGGTCCGCGGGATCGCCGCGCCACAGCAGGGTGTCGGCGCCCTCGTGGTGGCCCGCGTACTGCACGAACCGGTCGAACTGCTCGGACCAGAAGTACGGGACGGGGTCGTAGGCGGGCGGAGCCGGGCGGTCCCCGTCCGCCGCGACGATGCCCGCCGCGACGGTCCGGGGGCCCTGGAGCGCGTTGTCCCAGTGGTGGACGAGCAGGCGCTCGCCGTACCGGGCGGAGGGGAACGAGGCGCAGTCCCCGACCGCGTACACGTCGGGCAGCGAGGTGCACAGCGCGGCGTCGGCGGTCACCGATCCGTCGGGGCCGAGACCGATGCCGGAGCCGGCCAGCCAGCCGGTGGCGGGGCGGGCGCCGATGCCGACGACGACGGCCCCGGCCGGGATCTCACGGCCGTCCGCCAGGACCACCCGGCCCGGTTCGACCCGGTCGACCCGGGCGCCGGTGAGGAGTTCGGCGCCACTCTCGGCGTACCAGGCCGCCATCGGGGCGGCGACCTCGGCGGGCAGCGCGCCGGCCAGCGGCCGGTCGGCGGCCTCCAGGACGGTGACCGTGCAGCCGGCGGCGCGGGCCGCGGTGGCGAACTCGGCGCCGATCCAGCCCGCGCCGACGACCACGACGTCATGCCGTTCGTCGAGGACGGGCCGCAGCCGGGCCGCGTCGTCGAGGGTGCGCAGCAGATGGACGCCGGGAACGCCCTCGGTGCCCGGCAGGACGACCGGTTCCGCTCCGGTGGCGATCACCAGCACGTCGTAGGGGACGGGGCCGGACGCGGTGTCGAGCTCGTGCGCCGCGGCCCGCAGGCCGGTGACGTCGAGGCCCAGCCTCAGCTCGATGTCCAGTGCCTCGAAGTCGATGTCGAAGGCGGAGCCCTCGGCCTCGCCGAGCAGCACCGCCTTCGAGAGTGGGGGCCGGTCGTAGGGCTGGTGGGGCTCGGCGCCGATCACCGTGACGGGACCGGTGAAGCCCTGCTCCCGCAGGGCCACGGCCGTCTGCACGCCGGCCATGCCCGCGCCGGCGATGACGACGCGCCGTTCCGGACGCTTGGACTGCTGCGACTGCTGCTGCTCGCTCACCTGTACACCATAAGCACCTGACAGGACGTCAAGGCAGGGGGAGTTCCTCCACGGCGCTGGTGCCGCTGCCCGCCTGCGACTCCCATTCCCACCGCTCCTCCAGCCTCACCCGGCCGTCCGGGAGGTCGGCGACGGTGGAGACGCAGTGGCCGCAGGACGTCGTTCCGTCCTGCCCCAGCTGGACGTACCGGAAGTCCAGGACATCGCCGTCGCGGGTGCCGACGAGATGGCCGCGGACCACGTCGCCGCCCGCGTACTCGGCCCAGATCCGCCCCTCCTCCTCGTGGTACGTGAAGCGGGTGCGGGTGCCGACCTGGCCGGGTGCCTGGTCGGCGACCGGCGAGAGGACGAGTCCGTCGAGCGAACGGGCCATGACTGCTGCTCCCTTACCGGGTCCGGCGGACGGGGTTTAGGGTGGCCACGGTAAGACACTCGCGGGAGCCCGGACGCAGCGGGCTGAGAGGAAGGCTGGAGCGGCCTTCGACCGTACGAACCTGATCCGGGTCATGCCGGCGAAGGGAGGGGCTGGACGCCCATGCGTTCTTCTCGGAACGGGGACCCGTCCGAGGTCCTCGGCAACGGATCCGGCGCCCCGGCGGCCGGGTCCGACGTCCTCGTCATCGGGGGCGGGATCATCGGGCTGGTCACCGCCTGGCGGACCGCGCAGCGCGGACTGCGCACCGCGGTCGTCGACCCCGAACCGGGCGGCGGGGCCGCCCGCGTGGCGGCCGGGATGCTGGCCGCCGTCACCGAACTCCACTACGGCGAGGAGCTGTTGCTGGGGCTGAACCTGGCCTCGGCCGCCCGCTATCCGGACTTCGTGGCGGAGTTGGAGGAGGCGAGCGGCCTGGACACGGGCTTTCGCACCTGCGGCACGCTCGCCGTCGCGCTGGACTCCGACGACCGGGCCCATCTGCGGGAGCTGCACGCCCTGCAGCGGCGTTCGGGTCTGGAGTCGGAGTGGCTGACGGGACGCGAGTGCCGTCGCCTGGAGCCGATGCTCGCGCCGGGTGTGCGCGGCGGGCTGCGGGTCGACGGCGACCACCAGATCGATCCGCGCCGGCTGGCCGCCGCGCTGCTCACCGCGTGCGAGCGGGCCGGGGTGGTCTTCCACCGCGCCCGGGCGGAGCGTCTGACGGTGGTGCGCGACCGGGCCGCCGGGGCCGTGCTCGCCGGGGGCGCGAAGCTCGTCGCCGGCCGGGTGGTGATCGCCGCGGGCAGTCTCAGCGGCCGGCTGCCGGGCCTGCCGGCCGGGGTCGCGCCGCCGGTCCGGCCGGTGAAGGGGCAAGTGCTGCGGCTGACCGTGCCCGCCCCGTACGCGCCCTTCCTCTCCCGGACGGTCCGGGCCCTGGTCCGGGGCGGCCACCTCTACCTCGTACCGCGCGAGAACGGCGAACTGGTCGTCGGCGCCACCAGCGAGGAGATGGGCTGGGACACCACCGTCACCGCGGGCGGCGTCTACGAGCTGCTGCGCGACGCCCACGAGCTGGTGCCCGGCATCACCGAGCTGCCGCTCGTCGAGACCCGGGCCGGTCTGCGCCCCGGTTCCCCCGACAACGCCCCGCTGCTGGGCCCCACGGCGCTGCCCGGCCTCCACCTCGCGACCGGCCACCACCGCAACGGCGTCCTGCTCACCCCCGTCACCGGCGATGTCATGGCGGCGTCGCTGGCCGACGGCGAGCTGCCCGAGGTGGCCCGCCCCTTCAGCCCGCACCGCTTCTCGCCCGCCGCCGACGCCGTACGTCAGGAGCAGCCCGCATGACCGAGCCCGCGCCCACCCCCGGTTCCGCGTCCGTCCCCGTCTCCTCCCCCGATGCCTCCGCCGATCCCTCCCGCGCCGCCGTCTCCGTGTCCGTGAACGGGGAGGTCCGGCTCCTCGCCGCGGGCACCACCCTGGAGGCCGTCGTCGCCGGGCTGACCTCCGCCGGCTCCGGTGTCGCGGCGGCCGTCAACGAGAGCGTCGTACCGCGCGGGCAGTGGCCCGCCACCGCGCTCCACGACGGCGACCGGGTCGAGATCCTGACCGCGGTCCAGGGAGGCTGACCGTGTCCGATGACCTCTTCGCCCTCGGCGACACCACGTTCGGCTCCCGGCTGATCATGGGCACCGGCGGGGCTCCCAGCCTGGATGTGCTGGAGCGCTCCCTCGTCGCCTCCGGCACCGAGCTGACCACCGTCGCGATGCGCCGCCTCGACCCGACCGTGCAGGGCTCGGTGCTCTCCGTGCTGCGGCGGCTCTCCATCCGCGTGCTGCCGAACACGGCGGGCTGCTTCACCGCGGGCGAGGCCGTGCTGACCGCCCGGCTGGCCCGTGAGGCGCTCGGCACCGACTGGATCAAGCTGGAGGTGGTCGCCGACGAGCGGACCCTGCTGCCCGACCCGGTCGAGCTGCTGGATGCCGCCGAGACCCTGGTGGACGACGGTTTCACCGTGCTGCCGTACACCAACGACGACCCGGTGCTGGCCCGCCGTCTCCAGGACGTGGGCTGCGCGGCGGTGATGCCGCTCGGCTCCCCCATCGGCTCCGGCCTCGGCATCCGCAATCCGCACAACTTCCAGCTGATCGTGGAGCAGGCCCGGGTACCGGTGATCCTCGACGCGGGCGCCGGGACGGCCTCGGACGCGGCGCTGGCGATGGAGCTGGGGTGCGGGGCGGTGATGCTGGCCTCCGCCGTGACCCGGGCCCAGGAGCCCGAGCTGATGGCCGCCGCCATGCGGCATGCGGTGGCGGGCGGGCGGCTGGCGTACCGGGCGGGCCGGATCCCGCGCCGGCACTTCGCCGAGGCGTCGTCGCCGACGGCGGGGCGCGCGGTGCTGGACCCGGAGCGCCCGGCCTTCTGACCCGTCCGGCCTACGGGGACGCCGCCATCGGCAGCATGGGGACGTGTCCCTGTCACGGCTCGGCTGCAGTACGGCCCCGGGACCGTCCGAGCCGTCGGAGGGTGTCCGCCGCGGCTCGTAGACTCACTTGCGTGGATACGACCCTCCAGGACCCGCTCGTCGGGCAGCTGCTCGACGGCCGCTACCGCGTCGATGCCCGTGTCGCCGTCGGCGGCATGGCCACGGTCTACCGGGCCGTGGACACCCGGCTCGACCGGGTACTCGCCCTCAAGGTGATGCACCCGGCGCTCGCCACCGACGCGTCCTTCGTCGAGCGGTTCATACGCGAGGCCAAGTCCGTGGCCCGGCTCGCGCACCCCAATGTGGTCGCGGTCTTCGACCAGGGCGCCCAGGGGCAGTACGTCTACCTGGCGATGGAGTACGTCTCGGGCTGCACGCTGCGCGACGTGCTGCGCGACCGCGGCGCCCTGCAGCCGAGGGCGGCGCTGGACATCCTGGAGCCGGTGCTCGCCGCGCTCGGCGCCGCGCACCGGGCCGGGTTCGTGCACCGCGACATGAAGCCGGAGAACGTCCTGATAGGGGACGACGGCCGGGTCAAGGTCGCCGACTTCGGTCTGGTGCGGGCGGTGGGTTCGGCCACCAACACCACCGGATCGGTGCTCGGGACCGTCTCGTACCTCGCTCCCGAGCAGATAGAACACGGCACCGCGGACACCCGTACCGACGTGTACGCCTGCGGTGTGGTCCTGTACGAGATGCTGACCGGCGCCAAGCCGCACACGGGCGACACTCCGGCCCAGGTGATCTACCGGCACCTCAACGAGGACGTCCCGGCCCCGTCGGCCCTCGTCCCGGACCTTCCGGTGGCGCTGGACGGCCTGGTGGCGAGTGCCACCGCGCGCAACCCCGACGTCCGCCCGTCCGACGCGGTGGCGCTGCTGGCCGAGACCCGCGAGGCCCGCTCCGACCTGACCGACGCCCAGCTGGACGCCGTACCGCCGCAGGCGCTCGCCGGGGAGCGCGACGCCACCGAGGACCGCACGAGCGTCATCCTCCGCCCGCTCCCGGCCGGCGAGGGGACCGCCCAGCACACCAGCCGGCTGGAGAGGCCGCCCCTGGAACCGTCGGGTCCCCCGCCGCGGGCATCGCGCACACGGGGCTGGGGAGGGCTCGGGCGCCCGAGCCGCTCCGTCCTGACCGCGGTGGCCGCCGTGCTGCTGGTGCTGGGCATCGGCACGGGCGTCTGGTACATCAACTCCGGGCAGTTCACCCGGGTGCCCTCGCTGCTGGACCAGACCGAGCAGACCGCCCGCCAGCGGCTCTCGGACGCCGGTCTGGACGTCAAGGGCGTCGAGCGGGCCTACAGCGACACGGTGCAACGCGGCAAGGTCGTCGACAGCGCCCCTGCGTCGGGCGCCCGCATCCGGAGGAACGACAGGGTGCGGCTGGTCGTCTCGCGCGGCCCCGAGATCGTGAAGGTTCCCGATGTCCAAGGCCTCGCGCTCGCCGACGCCAAACGTGATCTGAAGGAGGTCGGCCTGGTACCCGGCATGGTCACCGAGGAGTTCAGCGGCGAGACGGCACGGGGCGAGGTGATCCGTACGGACCCCGCGGCGGGCGCCGAGCGCCACTCCGGCTCCGCGGTCGCCCTGGTCGTCAACAAGGGTGCTCCGGTCGACGTGCCCGATGTCACCGGGCTGTCCGTCGAGGACGCCACCGCCGCACTGGACGAGGAGGGGCTGAAGGCCGAGGTGCTGCCCGACCGGGTCCACTCCCCCGAGGTCGCCGGCGACATAGCCCATCAGTCGCTGGGCGAGGGCAGCCGGGCTGCCGAGGGCGACACCATCACGCTCACGGTCTCCAAGGGCCCCCGGATGACCAAAGTCCCGGACGTCATCGGGAAGGACCTCGACGCCGCCAAGCGCGCGCTGGCGGACGCGGGGTTCGAGGTTGAGGTCAAGCGCCCGCTCATCCCCTTCGGCGACACCGTCACGAGCCAGTCCGTCGAGGGCGGCGAGCGGGCTCCGGAGGGCAGCACCATCACCATCAGGACCAAGGGGATCTAGAACCGCATGCGCAATCCTGTCGGTGGCCACGTGCCCGTGGCCGGCGGTCTCGCCAAGGTCGGCCTGCCCTACGCCCGGGAGATGGGTGCGGAGGCGGTGCAGGTCTTCGTCGCCAATCCCCGCGGCTGGGCGGCCCCCGTGGGCAACCCCGCCGAGGACGAACGGTTCCGTGCCGAGTGCGCCGCCGCGGCCCTTCCGGCGTACGTCCACGCCCCGTATCTGATCAACTTCGGCTCGCACACCGAGGCCACCGTGGAGAAGTCGGTGGATTCCCTGCGGCATTCGCTGCGCCGGGCCCGCGCGATCGGCGCACTGGGCGTCGTGGTGCACACCGGGTCGGCGACCGGCGGCCGGTCGCGCGAGCGGGCCCTCGCACAGGTGCGTACGCACCTGCGGCCGCTGCTGGACGAGCTGACGCACGACGACGACCCATACCTGCTGCTGGAGTCCACGGCCGGCCAGGGCTCCTCGCTCTGTTCACGGATCGGGGACCTCGGTCCGTATTTCGAGGCGCTGGACTCCCACCCACGGCTCGGCATATGCCTCGACACGTGCCACGTCCACGCGGCCGGCCACGACCTGGCCGAACCGCAGGGCATGCGGCGGGCCCTGGACCTGCTGGTCGACACCGTCGGCGCGGGGCGGCTGAAACTGATCCACGCCAACGACTCCAAGGAGGCGGCGGGAGCCCACAAGGACCGGCACGCGAACATCGGCGCCGGGCACATCGGCGAGGAACCGTTCCGGGAGCTGTTCTCCCATCCGGCCACCGAGGGCGTTCCGCTGATCATCGAGACGCCGGGCGGCAAGGACGGCCACGCGGCGGACGTGGCCCGGCTGAAGGGGCTGCGCGACGGGGGCCGGCCATCGGCACGTGGGTGATCGGCCGGGACAAGGGCTACGCCGTGGCGCACCGGTAACACCACCGAGGACACGGGGTCACCGCCGAGGGCGAGGACACCGGCCCCGAGGACGGACGGACCGGGCGGACCCGCCCTCCGCGCGGTCAGAGCTCGGGGCCGTCCCCGGGCTCTTCCTGGTACGAGTAGCGCTGCTCGCGCCACGGGTCGCCGATGTTGTGGTAGCCGCGCTCCTCCCAGAAGCCGCGGCGGTCCGCCGTCATGTACTCGATGCCCCGGACCCACTTGGGGCCCTTCCAGGCGTAGAGGTGCGGCACGATCAGCCGCAGCGGGAAGCCGTGCTCGGCGGTGAGCAGCTCACCGTCCTTGTGGGTGGCGAAAATCGTTCGGTCCGAGGTGAAGTCGGACAGCCGTAGGTTCGAGCTGAAACCGTACTCGGCCCAGACCATCACATGCGTGACGTCGGACGCGGGCGGCGCGAGCTCCAGGACCGTGCGGGCGAGGACCCCGCCCCATTCGGCGCCGAGCATGCTGTATTTGGTGACGCAGTGCAGGTCGGCGACGACCGAGGTGTACGGGAGCGCCGAGAACTCCTGATGGTTCCAGCAGTGCTTCTGGCCGTCCGCCGTGGCGCCGAAGACCCGGAACTCCCAGCGGTCCGGTTTGAACCGGGGCACCGGCCCGTAGTGGGTGACCGGCCAGCCGCGCTGGAGCCGCTGTCCCGGCGGAAGCTCCGACTGCTCTGACGCGCGGTTTTCCCGGCTTTCCGGCTGACCCATGCCTCCATGGTGACAGACAGACAAGGGTGGTTCCGACCAGGGTATGGATAATTCTGGCAAATCCCACTAAGCGTGTACTTACTGGACGCCGACCGGACGCAGTGCGAGGATTCGGCCAACTTGCCGTATTCGTGGGCATTCACTGGCATACCCCGGTATTGGCCGTTATTCATCGGCCGGAAGGAGCCTCACCGATGCAGGGCGATCCCGAGGTCCTTGAGTTCCTGAACGAGCAGCTGACCGCCGAACTGACCGCGATCAACCAGTACTTCCTCCATTCGAAGATGCAGGAGCACCACGGCTGGCTGAAGCTCGCGAAGTACACGCGCGCCGAGTCGTTCGACGAGATGCGGCACGCCGAAATCCTCACGCACCGCATCCTGTACCTCGACGGACTCCCCAACTACCAGCGACTTTTCCATGTGAGGGTCGGTCAGACCGTCACCGAGATGTTCCAGGCCGACCTCCAGATCGAGGTGGAGGCGATCGACCGCCTCCGGCGTGGGATCGACCTGATGCGCGGCAAGGACGACATCACGTCCGCGAACATCTTCGAGGCGATCCTCGCCGACGAGGAACACCATGTCGACTACCTCGAAGCCCAGTTGGAGCTCGTCGAGAAGCTCGGCGAGCCGCTCTACATCGCGCAGCAGATCGAGCAGCCGCACGACGAGGGGCACAGCGGCCAGGCGGGGTCGAAGGGACACGGGCAGCGCGGCGACTACTGAGGCCCGCGCCCCGGAGGCGCCGGCGACGGCCCCGGAAGCCCGAGAAGGCCAGGAGGGCGGATCCGGGGGTCAGGCCGCTTCGTGCAGCCTGGCGGGCGGGACGGCCCGCCGGGCGTCCGCCGGGGCGAGGGCGTCGGCATCGCTCCCGGTGGCGTCCGGTTCGGCGCCGGATGTCCGCTTCCGGTCCAGCAGCTCGCGGCGCGGGCAGGATCCGCGGCCGAGGACGGCCTGGATGGCGCGCACGCAGCCGCCGCAGTCCGTGCCCGCCTTGCAGACGGAGGCGATCTTCCGGGGCGTGCGGGCTCCGGCTTCCGCATGCTCCTTGACCTGCTGCTCCGTGACGCCGAAGCACGAGCAGACGTACATGCGGTTCACCTCCCGACGGGTTCGGTCGTTGCTGCCAGACCGTCCCCTGCTCGGTGAGGCAAACCTAACCTTACCCGGTGCGCAAGGTGCCGAGAAGCTCCACAAGCCCTGTGGGGCACGGATCACAGCGATCCGTGCCCCACAGTCGTTGGCGAGTCACCAGCGGTGATGCCTACTGGTCCCGGTACATCTCCGCGACCAGGAACGCCAGGTCGAGGGACTGGCTCCGGTTGAGGCGGGGGTCGCAGGCCGTCTCGTAGCGCTGGTGCAGATCGTCCACGAAGATCTCGTGCCCGCCGCCGACGCACTCGGTGACGTCGTCGCCGGTGAGTTCGACATGGATGCCGCCCGGGTGCGTGCCGAGGCTCTTGTGCACCTCGAAGAAGCCCTTGACCTCGTCCAGGACGTCGTCGAACCGGCGGGTCTTGTGGCCCGATGCCGCCTCGAAGGTGTTGCCGTGCATCGGGTCGGTCACCCACGCCACGGTGGCACCGGACGCGGTGACCTTCTCCACCAGCTCGGGCAGCCTGTCACGGACCTTGTCCGCGCCCATGCGGACGATGAAGGTCAGCCGGCCGGGCTCCCGCTCGGGGTCGAGGCGCTCGATGTACTGCAGCGCCTCCTCGGCCGTCGTGGTCGGGCCGAGCTTGATGCCGATCGGGTTGCGGATCCGCGAGGCGAACTCGATGTGCGCGTGGTCCAGCTGCCGGGTGCGCTCGCCGATCCAGATCATGTGGCCGGAGGTGTCGTACAGACGGTCGGTGCGCGAGTCCACACGGGTCAGCGCCGACTCGTAGTCCAGCAGCAGGCCCTCGTGCGAGGCGAAGAACTCGACCGCCTTGAACTCCGCCGGATCCGTACCGCACGCCTCCATGAAGTTCAGCGCGTTGTCGATCTCGCGGGCGAGCGCCTCGTAGCGCTGGCCGGACGGCGACGACTTCACGAAGTCCTGGTTCCAGGCGTGCACCTGGCGCAGGTCGGCGTAACCGCCGGTGGTGAAGGCGCGCACCAGGTTCAGCGTGGAGGCGGACGCGTGGTACATCTGCTTCAGCCGCTGCGGGTCCGGGACCCGGGCCTCCTCGGTGAAGGCGAAGCCGTTCACCGAGTCGCCGCGGTAGGTCGGCAGGGTGACGCCGTCGCGGGTCTCGGTGGGCTTGGAGCGCGGCTTGGAGTACTGACCGGCGATCCGGCCGACCTTGACGACCGGCACCGACGCCGCGTACGTGAGGACGGCGCTCATCTGGAGCAGCGTCTTCAGCTTGGCCCGGATGTGGTCGGCCGACACGGCGTCGAACGCCTCGGCGCAGTCACCGCCCTGGAGCAGGAACGCCTCGCCCTTGGCGACGGCTCCCATCCGGGCACGCAGCTGGTCGCACTCGCCCGCGAAGACGAGCGGCGGATACGACGTGAGCTCCGCGAGTACATCGCGCAGAGCCTCGGCATCGGGGTACTCGGGCTGCTGCGCCGCGGGAAGGTCTTGCCAGGTGTTGCCACCGGCGACGGAGGTATTGGCGTTCACGGTCACACCGACAACATTACGGGGTCCGCCGCCTCACCCATCCGAAAGCTCAATAGTTGAGACAGCCGCTCGGATGTCCCTTCCGTCCGCTAGGGTTCGGGGCATGTTCGCGCAGACGACCCAGAACTGGTGGTGGACCGCTCATCCGGCGGCCCACTGATCGATCGCGCGACAGACCACGCGAAGGCCGCCCGAGGGGCGGCCTTCTCCGTGTTCCGGGGGCCGTTCCTCCTCATGGAAGGAACATCCGTGTCCCAGCCCCAGCCCCACCGCACCGGCCCCGTCCTCGAACGGCTGCTCGGTGACGACGGCCCGCCGTTCGCCCTGCTGCGCCGGCGCACCCCCGGCCACGACCAGGACACCGTCGAGGTGCTGATCGGCCGGGTGCGGGAGGTGGACCACCTCGCCGCCCTCCCCGTCGGGCCGCTGCCCGCGCTCGCCCTGGTGCCGTTCCGGCAGATCGCCGAGCGCGGTTTCGACGTGCGCGACGACGGCACCCCGCTGTCCGTGCTGGTCGCCGACGAGGTGTACGAGCTGCCGCTCGCCGAGGTGCTGGAGCACCTGCCGGAGCGGGAGGTGCGGGTCGTCGACGGCGGCTTCGACGTCCCCGACGAGGAGTACGCGGAAATCGTCCGGCGGGTCGTCGAGGACGAGATCGGGCAGGGCGAGGGCGCCAACTTCGTCGTCCGGCGCACCTTCCGCGGCGAGATCCCCGGCTTCGGCCGGGCCGACGCACTGGCCCTCTTCCGGCGGCTGCTGGCCGGTGAGCGGGGCGCGTACTGGACGTTCGTGGTGCACACCGGGAGCCGGCAGGGATCCGAAGGGCCTTCCCCGCAAGGGCGGGGACGGGGGACGGGAGGGCGGACCCTGGTCGGCGCGAGCCCCGAGGTGCACGTGCGGATGTCCGGCGGGACGGTCGTGATGAACCCGATCAGCGGCACGTACCGCTATCCCGCCGCGGGGCCGACCGCCGAGGGCCTGCTGGAATTCCTCGCCGACCGCAAGGAGCGCGACGAGCTCTCCATGGTCGTCGACGAGGAGCTGAAGATGATGTGCACCGTCGGCGACATGGGCGGGGTGGTGGTCGGGCCGCGGCTCAAGGAGATGGCCCATCTCGCGCACACCGAGTACGAGCTGCGCGGGCGCTCCTCGCTGGACGTCCGGGAGGTGCTGAAGGAGACCATGTTCGCGGCGACGGTCACCGGCTCGCCCGTGCAGAACGCCTGCCGGGTCATCGAACGGTACGAGTCCGGCGGGCGAGGCTACTACGCGGGGGCGCTGGCGCTGCTGCGCCGGGAGCCGGGCGGGACGCAGAGCCTGGACTCGCCGATCCTCATCCGTACCGCCGACATCGCGGCCGACGGCCGGCTGCGGGTGCCGGTCGGGGCGACGCTGGTGCGCCACTCCGATCCGGACGGCGAGGTCGCCGAGACACACGCGAAGGCGGCCGCGGTGCTCGCCGCGCTGGGGGTGCGGCCCGGCCGGCCCCGGTCCGGGGCGGCGGACCCGGTGCGGCTGGCCGACGACCCGAGGGTGCGGGCGGCGCTGGACGCCCGGCGGGACGGGCTGGCCCCGTTCTGGCTGCGGATGCAGGAGCGGCCGTACCAGGTGTCCGGCCGTGCGCTGGTGATCGACGGGGAGGACACCTTCACGGCGATGCTGGCCCATCTGCTGCGCTCCTCGGGCCATGAGGTGTCGGTTCACCGCTTCGACGAGCCGGGGCTGCGCGAGCGCGTGCGCGGGCACGCGGGCCCGGTCGTCCTGGGCCCGGGGCCCGGGAACCCGGGCGACACGGCCGATCCGAAGATGCGGCTGCTGCGCGGGCTCGCCGCGGAACTGGTCCGCGACCACCGGCACGGTCTGCTGGGGGTCTGTCTGGGCCATGAGCTGATCGCGGCGGAGCTGGGGCTGGACATCGTCCGCAAGGCCGTGCCCCATCAGGGCGCCCAGGTGCGGATCGACCTCTTCGGGCGGCCGGAGACGGTCGGCTTCTACAACAGTTTCACGGCGCACTGCGACGAGGCGGCGGCCGTCGAGCTGGCGGCGCACGGCATCGAGTCGAGCGCGGACCCGGCGAACGGGGAGCTGCACGCGCTGCGCGGGCCGGGCTTCGCGTCGGTGCAGTTCCACCCGGAGTCGGTGCTGACCCTGCGCGGCACGGAGATCGTGGCGGAGCTGCTCGCGGGGCTGCCGGTCAACGGCTGACCCGGACGGCGGGGCGCCGGGGGCCGGTGGTCCCGGCACCTCGGCCCGCCCGGGACACCGGCGGCCGGGCGGTCCCGGGGCCTCAGCGCGCCGGGGGCGCCGGGACCAGGACGTTCTCGTTGCGGCGCCCGCCCAGGTAGTCGGCGACGTTGCGCACGGTGGCGTCGACGATCTGGGCCACGGCTTCCCGGGTGTAGTACGCCTGGTGCGAGGTCACGATGACGTTGGGGAAGGTGACGAGCCGGGCGAGGGTGTCGTCGTCGATGCCCTCCAGGGACTTGTCGACGAAGAAGAGCCCGGCCTCCGCCTCGTACACGTCGAGCCCCACGCCCAGGAACCGGCCCGCGCGGAGCTCGGCGACCAGCGCGTCGGTGTCGACGAGGCCGCCGCGGCTGGAATTGATCAGGATCGCGTCGTCCTTCATCCGGGCCAGTGCCCGGGCGCCGATCAGGTGGTGGGTCGCGGGCAGCAGCGGGACGTGCAGGCTGATCAGGTCGGACTCGGCGAGGATCCGGTCCTTGTCGACGTACTCCATGCCGAGCGCGGTGCAGGCGGGGTTCTCGGCGGCGTCCCAGCCGAGCAGTCTCATGCCGAAGCCGTGGGCGATACGGGTGAACGCCTCACCGATCCGGCCCGTGCCGACCACCCCGGCCGTGCGCCCGTGCATGTCCCGGCCGAGGAGGCCGTCGAGCCGGAAGTCGAAGTCGTGGGTGCGGATCGCGGCGCGGACGACCCGGCGGTTGACCGCCATCGCCAGGGTCCAGGCGAACTCCGCGACCGAGTAGGGCGAGTAGCGGGAGACCCGGGCGACCCGGAGGGCGAGCCGCTCGGCGACGTCGAGATCGATGTTGTTGAAGCCGGTGGAGCGCTGGGCGATCATCTGCGTGCCCCCGGCCGCGAGCGTCTGCAGGACACGGCTGCCCAGGTCGGCGTTGACACTGGTGGAGATGATCTCGTGGTGCGCCGCGATGGGGGCGGTGTCCGCCGTGAGGAAGACGTCCAGGCACCGGATCTCGTGCCGCCCGGCGAAGGCCCGCTCGAAGGCCCCCTCGATCAGCGGCTTCTCGTCGGACTGCACACCGAAGGCCAGGATTTCCACGACAGCTCCCGTTCGTCGCGCGGACCGGGGACCGGGGGCATGCGCCGGTCATCGCGAATATACGGTTCCGGTCCTCGCCGCGCCGCTCGGAGACAGCCGCCCGCCCGCGGCGGCCCGAACGCGCTCAGGCGTCGTCGAGGCCGCGCTCGATCGCGTACCGCACGAGCTCCACGCGGTTGTGCAGCTGGAGCTTGCCCAGGGTGTTCTGGACGTGGTTCTGGACGGTGCGGTGCGAAATGACCAGCCGCTCGGCGATCTGCTTGTACGAGAGCCCCTTGGCGACCAGCCGGAGCACCTCGGTCTCGCGCTCGGTGAGCCGCGGGGCCTTGGGCTCGTCGGCGGCGACGGGCGCGGGCTCGGAGGCGAGCCTGCGGTACTCGCCCAGGACCAGCCCGGCCAGGCCCGGGGTGAAGACGGGGTCACCGACCGCGGTGGACCGGACGGCCTCGGTCAGCTCCTGAGTACTGGCCGACTTGAGCAGATAGCCGGTGGCGCCGGACTTGACCGCCTCCAGCACATCGGCGTGCTCGCCGCTCGCGGAGAGCACCAGCACGCGCAGCCCGGGGAGGGTGCCGACGAGTTCCTTGCAGACCTGCACCCCGGGCATGCCGGGCAGGTTGAGGTCGAGGACGAGGACGTCGGGGACGACCGCCGTCGCCCTGCGGACGGCCTGCGGTCCGTCGCCGGCGGTCGCCACCACCTCGAAGCCGGACTCGGACAGATCGCGGGCGACGGCATCGCGCCACATCGGGTGGTCGTCGACCACCATCACCCTCGTGCTCCGCTCCCCGGCGGTAACGCTCTGCGTACTCATCCCGCTGATCCTGCCTTCCCCCGCGAAACCTTCGGAACCTTCAACTCCACCTCGGTGCCCTGGCCGGGCACCGAGACCAACTCGGCCGTACCGCCCAGGTCACGCAGCCTGCCGCGGATCGACAGCGCGACCCCCATCCGCCCCTCCCCCTCCGCCTGGGCGAGCCGCCCCTCCGGGATGCCCGGGCCGTCGTCCCGGACCGTCACGATCACCTCGTCGGCCCAGTCCTCGACGAGGATCCACGCCTGGGCGTCCTTCCCCGCGTGCACCCGCACATTGTCCAGGGCGGCACCGACGGCGGCGGCCAGTTCCCTCGCGGTGGCGGGGTCGAGCAGCACCGGGGCCCCGGGCTCCGCGAAGGTGATCCGGGAGCCCGCGTGCGGGGCGAGCAGGGTGCGCAGGTCGCACGCGGACGGGCCGGACGGTTCGTCGTCGACCTCCACGCTACGGACCACGGCGCCCTCGGCGGCGTCCTCCGAGACCCGGGTGGCGGGCACCAGACCGCTGGTGACCAGGGTGCGCAGGGCGACCTCCTGCTCCCCCGCCAGCCGGCCCAGTTCCGCCGCCTCGCCGCCGAGCGCGGTGCCGCGGCGCTGCACCATCGCCAGCACCTGGAGAACGCTGTCGTGGATGTCACGGGCCAGCCGCTCCCGTTCCCGGGTGGCGGCCTCGATCTCCAGGGCGCGGGCGAGGGTGCGTTCACTGGCCCGGGCGACCTCGACGACGTACCCGATGGCGATGGAGGCGACCCAGACCAGCAGGACGTTGTGGAAGGTGTCCCGGCTGGGCTCGCCGCGTTCGACGATGTTGGCGGCGGCGACGAGGGTCGAGGCGAACGCCGCCCAGCGCCAGCCGCCCTTGAGGGCGAAGGCCAGCACCGCGCCCGCGGTCCAGATGGACGGCAGTGTGGGGCCGTCGACCGACTGGGCCTCGAAGTCGGCGAGCGGGGTGAGGAGGATGCCGGTGAGGGCGAGCGCCAGGTCCACCACGAGGAAGCGTTTGGTGCAGGCGACGGCGCCCGAGACCTTCGGGAGCGTGGCGAGCGTCCAGACCGCCAGCACGGTCAGGAAGACGACGGCGACCCATGGCCGGTCGTACCGCTCCCGGCCGAACACGGCGAGCAGCACCGCATAGAGCATCGTCAGCACGCGATAGGCCGTCAGGGCACGCCACAGCGGCTGCTCGACCGACATCCGTACGACGCGTTCGCGCCTGGCCACTTCCCCCACCCTCCGGACAGGACCGGCGCGGTGACGCGCCGAACCGTTCCGTCACCCCTGCTTTCCGGACTCTCCGCCCGCGCGCTTCTCCTCGGCGCGGCGCTTCGTCTCCTCCGCGATCTGCCGTTTGGCGACGGTCGCGTAGATGTCGACGTACTCCTGCCCGGAGAGCTTCATGATCTCGTACATCACCTCGTCGGTGACCGAGCGCAGGATGTACCGGTCCCCCTCCATGCCGTGGTAGCGGCTGAAGTCGAGCGGCTTGCCGATCCTGATCCCCGGCCGCATCAGCTTGGGCATCACCTTGCCGGGCGGCTGGATCTTCTCCGTGTCGATCATCGCGACCGGGATGACGGGGGCGCCGGTGGCCAGCGCGACCCGGGCGAGACCACCGGGCTTGCCCCGGTAGAGGCGGCCGTCGGGCGACCGGGTGCCCTCCGGGTAGATACCGAACAGCCCGCCGCTCTCGATCACTTCGATGCCCGCCTTGATGGCGGCCTCACCGGCGCCCCGGGTGCCCGAGCGGTCCACCGGGAGCTGGCCGACCCCTTTGAAGAAGGCGGCGGTCAGCTTCCCTTTCACGCCGGGCGTGGTGAAGTACTCGGCCTTGGCGATGAAGGTGACCTTGCGGTCCAGGACGGCGGGCAGGAAGAAGGAGTCGGAGAAGGACAGGTGGTTGCTCGCGAGGATCGCCGGCCCGTGCGCGGGGATGTTCTCCAGGCCCTCCACCCAGGGCCTGAAGGCGAGCTTCAGCCCGTTGCCGATGGAGAGCTTCATTGCGCCGTAGATCAACTCGGGTGCCTCCTGTGTGCTGTCGGACAGACCTTAACCCGTGCGGCCGTTCCCGTTCCCGCCTTGCACCGGCGTCACGGCGGGCCGGGCGACGACGGCCCTGGCCGGTGTCAGCGCGGTCGCGTACGGTGAAGCAATCCTCTGTACTTCCCTCCTCCGTTCCCCTTCAAGTCTCGTTCCCCTCCACGCTCTCGTCCCCTTCACGCACGCGCCCTTCACGCTCTCGTCCCCTTCGAGTCTCATGAACAGGAGATCCCCGGTGCCGGTCCTGCCTGGAGCCGAGCCGTTCCGCCACGAGGGCGGAGAGGTCGGCGTCCTCCTCTGCCATGGATTTACCGGTTCCCCGCAGTCCCTGCGCCCCTGGGCCGAGTATCTGGCGGAGCGCGGTCTGACCGTCTCGCTGCCGCTGCTGCCCGGGCACGGCACCCGCTGGGAGGACATGCAGATCACCGGCTGGCAGGACTGGTACGCCGAGGTGGACCGGGAGCTGCGCGGGCTGCTGGAGCGCTGCTCCCGGGTGTTCGTCTTCGGGCTCTCCATGGGCGGTGCGCTGACGCTGCGGCTGGCCGCGAAGCACGGCGACGCGATCAGCGGGCTGGTACTCGTCAATCCGGCGAACAAGGTGCACGGACTGTCGGCGTACGCGCTGCCGGTCGCCCGCCATCTGGTGCGGACGACGAAGGGGCTGGCGAACGACATCGCCAAGGAGGGCTCCCCGGAGCTGGGCTACGACCGCGTGCCGCTGCACGCGGCGCATTCGCTGCGAAAGTTCCTCCGCCTGGTCGACGCCGAGCTGCCCCAGGTCACGCAGCCGCTCCTGCTGCTGCACAGCCCGCAGGACCATGTGGTGCCGCCCGCCGACTCGGCCCGCATCCTCAGCCGGGTGTCGTCGACGGACGTGGAGGAGATCCTGTTGGAACAGAGCTACCACGTGGCGACGTTGGACCACGACGCGGAGCGGATCTTCGACGAGAGCCACCGGTTCATCGGCCGTCTCGCTCCGAGCGCCGGGAATCCGGGCACCGGGAAGAAGGGAAGCGCGTCCGGTGGCTGAGCACGAGACGGAACGCACGGGAGGCGACGAGGGGCGCGAGTCCCCTCCCGCCGAGGGAACGGCCGGGCCCGTGGAGGGCGCGGCTCCCCCGTCGGCGGCCCCGCACGTCGCCGGGCACGACGCCGCGAACGACGACGGGGACGGGGGCCGGAACGCGGACGACGGAGCTGCCCGGGACATGACCCCGGCCCCGGCCGCCCCCGCGGCCCCGGCCCCGCCCGGGAAGGCGTCCGACGACGACCGGCCCGGCCCGTCGTCCGGCGCACCGGAGGGCCGGTCGGCCGACGGACCCGGCCCGGGGCGGCTCGACGAGGACGCGGCGTGGCAGGCGATCGTCGCGGGGTACGGCGAGGAACCGCCGGACCCGCCGGGTGCCAGGCCGTTCCGGTCCGTCGAGGACCTCGCGGGGCTGGAGGACGACCGATCGGGCGTCCTCGACCCGGACAAGGGGATCGACAAGAAGGCGACCAGGCCGCCGCAGCGCCCGCTCGGCAGCTCGATCGTGTTCGCGCCCGGTGTCGGCGGGCCGCGCGACTACGAGCTCGCGAAACCCAAGGACGACGATTTCGACGACACGGACGAGGGGCACTTCGTGCCCCCGGAGCCGCCGCCCCTGCCGGAGGCCGACGCCACGACGAGGTTCGCCTGGCTCGCGGTCATCGGCGGCCCGGTGCTGATGCTGCTCGCGGTCCTGCTGCGGTGGGAGATCACGTGGTGGCTCGGCACGGTCTGCGTCGTCGGTTTCGTGGGCGGCTTCATCACGCTGGTGGCGCGGATGGGGGACGACGAGGAGGACGACGGCTCGGGGCGCGGGGCGGTCGTCTGACCCGGACGGCCCCGCCCGCCCGGACGACCGGGCGCGGGGCGGCGCTCCGTACGGCAGGACCGGCCTCGGGGCGCCGCCGCGCGTGCCCCGAGCGGATTTCCGGTGCGCGCCGGGCAGCGATCCGGACGACCAGCCGGCGGCGCACCGGCGCACGGTCGGCCCGGTGTCCCACCGGTTGCGGAGGCGGCGGCTCGCCGACGGGCCGGCCGGCGGTCGTCCGTCGCCGGGTCAGGGCCGGATCGCGGGCACGCGGAGCGCCGCCAGCACCGGCAGGTGGTCGGTGGCGGCCCGCAGGTCCGTGTCGGTGACACCCGGCAGACCGGTGGGGACGCCGCAGCCGAGCACCTCGATCCCCTCCGTCGCGAAGATCGCGTCGATGCGCTGCCGGGGGCCGTTCGACGGAGAGGTGTTCTCCTCGCCCCACGGCCGTACCGCCCGGCAGTCCTGGAGCCGACCGGCCAGTCGCCGGAACGCCGCCCCGCCCGGGGTCTCGTTGACGTCCCCGGCCGCGATGGCGTGCTCGACTCCCATCGCGTCGAGCTGCTCCAGCACCAGCCCGGCCTGTGCCGACCGTTCGTCGGAGCGAAGGCTCAGATGGAAGCTCAGCAGCCCGATCCGGGTGCCCGCGATCCGCACCACCGATGTGGCGAATCCCCTGCGGTGCAGACCGGGGGTCAGCGGCAGCAGGACGTCCTCCGTGCGCTCCACGGCGGCCCGCAGCGAGCAGAGCAGCAGCGGCCCGGCCGCCGTGGCGCCGCCGCCGAGCACGACCAGGTCGGTACGGGCCGCCAGCCAGGCGGCGTGCTTGCGCCAGCGGAAGAAGCGCGGGGCCTCCTGGACGAGGACGAGGTCGGGGGCGCAGGCCCCGATGACACGGGCCAGCGCCTCGCGGTCGTCGCGCATCGACCGGATGTTGTAGCCGAGCACCCTGATGACGGCCGAACCGTCCGGCTCGGTACGGGAGTCGGGCAGTGGCGTCGCAACCATGGGGCCCACCCTACGACGGACGCCCGACGCGTCCCATGGGGCGCGTCGGGCGTCCGGATCGTGCGGTGACGGCGGCTCAGCCCTGGCGGGCCAGGTCCGCCGCGCCCACCAGCCCAGCCTTGCCGCCCAGTCGGGCCGCGAGCACCTGGGCGTGCGGGCGCCACTGACTGCCGATCAGCCAGCGGCGGAACGACTTGCGGATCGGTTCGAGGACCAGTTCGCCCTCGTCCGAGACGCCTCCGCCGATGATGAACGCGGACGGGTCGAAGAGCGAGGCGAGGTCGGCGAGTCCGGCACCGGCCCAGCGGGCCAGTTCGCGGAACGAGTCGATCGCCACCGGGTCGCCCTGCCGGGCGGCCTGGCTGATGTGCTGGCCCTCGATGCCGTCGATCGTGCCGTCGCCGAGCGACAGCAGGACCGCGGCGTTCTCCGGGGTGGCGTGGGCGCGCTGCTTGGCGTACCGGACGAGGGCGCGCCCGGAGGCGTACTGCTCCCAGCAGCCCTGGCTGCCGCAGCCGCAGAGCAGCCCGTCCGGGACGACCCGGATGTGGCCGAACTCGGCTGCCACGCCGAAGCGT
Organism: Streptomyces sp. NPDC052042; assembly: GCF_044548345.1. NCBI lineage: Bacteria > Bacillati > Actinomycetota > Actinomycetes > Kitasatosporales > Streptomycetaceae > Streptomyces > Streptomyces sp. NPDC052042. The sequence goes on from NZ_JBIUBU010000001.1 coordinate 362,044, forward strand.
CCGCGGCGCAGCTTGTTGCCGATGATGATGCCGCCGCCGAGGCCGGTGCCGAGCGTGATGCAGATGACGTCGTCGTGGCCCTGTCCGGCGCCGAAGCGGTATTCGCCCCAGGCGGCGGCGTTGGCGTCGTTCTCGACGACGACCGGGAGGCCGACACGCTGTTCGACCTTGTCCTTCAGCGGCTCGTGCCGCCAGTCGACGTTCGGGGCGAACAGGACGGTGGCGCGCTTGTCGTCGACGTATCCGGCGGCGCCGATGCCGACCGCGTCGATCCGGTGCCCCTCGCTCGCGCCGGACACCGCCGCCGCGATCGCGTCCACGATGCCGTCAGCCGTCGGTGGGGTCGGCACCTTGAACGTGGAGAGGATGTGGCCCTCCTCGTCGACCACTCCAGCCGCGATCTTCGTGCCGCCGATGTCGACGCCGATGGTGAGTCCCATGAATCCCTCAGTTCCGGTCGAGCCCCGCTGGGGCCAACCGTACCCGAGCAGTGGACCGGGCCCTTTCGCGCAGGTCAGTCCAGGTCGATGTGCTCGCCGCCCGCGGGGCCCCCGTCGCGCGGGTCGGTGGGGTCGCCGGACCGCTTCTCCGGGGCGGCCGGGTCGTCCCCGGTGTGCCGGGTCCAGCGTCGTTCCTGGCCCTCCACGGCGGAGCGGTAGGCGGCGAGGAGTTCACCGCCGGCCGCGGCGAGATGGTCGAAGACGTCCGGGTTGCGTTCGATGACCGGCTGGGCGGCGGACTTCGCCTGCTCGACGAGCTGCCGCACGGTGCCCTGGGCCGCGGTGCCGAACAGCGGCGCCGGAAGGGACGAGATCTTGTCGGCCACGGCGTCGACCAGCTTGCGGAACTCCTCGGCGGCGGTCCCGGGCTGCGGGCCGTACTCGGCCCGGCGGCGGGCCTTCTCCTCTTCGAGGTCCTCGGCGCAGGCCCGTGCCCACGCGTCGTCGTCGACGGGGCGGTCGGTGGCTTCGCTCATGGCGGACTCCTGCGGCGTGGTTCGCCCGCGGCCGTGCGTACGGGACCGTGCGGGCTGCTACTACCGACGTTACCCGAACGGCGGGGCGCCGTTCAGCCCGAACGGGGCCACAGCCCGGGGTCGGGGGTGAACCTGACCCGGAGCACCCCGTCAGTGAGGGCGGCACCGGAGACGGTGCAGCGGCGCAGTCCGGACTCCAGGGGGATGATCCGGTGGAACGGACCGACGCCGAGCAGCAGTTCGTCGCCGCGGCGCACCAGTCGCAGGTCCGACTTGGCGGCTCCGGGCAGCGGCAGGCACCAGACGAGCACGGGGTCGTCCCCGCCGTCGGCCGGCGGGGCGGCCACGATCCGGGCGCCGGGCGGCGCGGTGCGCGGAGCGCCGGGGGCGTCCGGGACGCCGGGCTCCCCGGCACCCCAGGGGTCCTCGATCCACCAGGGGTCGTCGGCCCGTCCGGGGGACCGTTCGTCCAGTCCCGCGGCGAGCCCGCCGCCCGCCCGGGCAGGTGCGGTGGAGCGGGCCCCGTCGCCGAGGAGGGCGAGATCGTCGGGGCCCCGGGGGTCGCGGCCGAGGTGGGGCACCTCGCACAGGACCGTCGTGGGCGCCCACTCCTCGTACCAGTGGTCGGCGGTCTTCTCCTGCTGGGCGGCGAGGGCCGCGAACCAGGGGTCGCCGGAGTGCCGGGGCAGGACCCGGTTCACGGCGAGGGTGTCGACGCGCAGTCCGTACAGGGCGAGTCCGGCGCGGGCGGTGCGCAGGGCGTCCTCGGCGGCCGGTCCCGGTTCGGCGACCAGCCGGAGCGTGGTCGCGCGGTCCTCGATCAGGGCCTGGACGGTGGCCAGTTCGGTGTCCTTGCGGGCGGCGGCCTCGTACAGCCACTGGGCAGGCATGGGCACCCCGGCGAGCTGGGCGAGCATGGGGCGCAGGGCGCGGGCGGCCTGCCGTTCCGGGGGCAGCAGCCTGCTCAGATAGCGGCGCAGTTGCTCGGGCAGGGCGAGCACGGCGAGCGCTTCGCGCAGCGGCGGCAGGTCGACGACGAGGAGGTCGAAACGGCCGTCCGACCAGTCGCCCCCGGCCGCGCGGCGCAGCGCGTGCAGCAGGGCGAGCTGGGCGCTGCCGGGGAGCTCGGTGAGTTCCTCGCCGTCCATCCGCTGCCCGCCGAGCAGATCGAGCACGCCGGAGGCCCGGTCCTGGAGCGCGAGGAGTTCGGCGCGGAAGTGTTCGCCGGAGTCGACGCGGGCGGACCACAGTCCGTCGGTGACCGCGGTGGGTTCCGTGCCGTCGGGGAAGCCGGGTATGGGGTCGGCGGAGACCAGCAGGGTGCGGCGGCCCCGGCGGGCGGCGGCCAGCGCGGTCGCGGCCGCGACGGTGGTACGGCCCGCGCCGCCGGGTCCGGTGACGAGAACCGTACGCACCGGGTCAGGCCTTGTGAACGGACTCGACGCGCTTCTTCAGACCGGCCAGGGCCCGGTCGATGATGACCTTCTCGGCCTTGCGCTTGATCATGCCGAGCATCGGGATCTTGACGTCGACGGTCAGCCGGTAGGTGACCTCGGTGCGGTCGCCGTCGCCGAGCGGGGCGAGCGCGTAGGTGCCGTCGAGGGCGCGCAGCATCTGCGACTTGACGAGGGTCCAGCTCACCTCGCGGTCGCCGGTCCAGGTGTACGCGAGGGTGTGGTCGTCCTTGATCGCGCCCGCGTCCAGGACGAGGCGGACCTTCTCGGCGCGGCCCTGGTCGTCGGTGGCGAGGACCTCGGCCTCCTTGACCTCACCGGTCCACTCCGGGTAGCGGGCGAAGTCGGCGATCACTCCCATGACGTCGGCCGGTGCCGCCTCGATCGTGATCGTCGAGCTGGTGTGTTCAGCCATCGCTGTGGCTCCTCCAGTGCGGTGTGACCGGTGCGTCGGCAGATGCCTGCCGTCAGAAGGCTATCGCGTGCCCGGGGTGCTCCGTCCCTGGGTCCGGCGCCGCGACCGGCGTCGGCGCCGGGTCGCGGTCCGGGCCGAAGCCGTCACCATTCGAGGACCCATGGCCTGCCGGTGGACGCGAAGTGGCCCACGTTCACGCACTCGGTGGCACCGATCCGCATCCGGCGGACCAGGGGCTGGTGGACGTGGCCGAACAGCGCGTAGCGGGGGCGCGTCCGGCGGATGGCGTCGAGCAGGGCCCGGCTGCCGCGTTCGAAGCGGCGCGCCACCGTGTCGTAGGTCAGTTCCGGTATGTCGGGCGGGATATGGGTGCAGAGCACGTCGACCGGGCCGACGGCTTCGATCTTGGCCGCGTACTCCTCGTCGTCGATCTCGTACGGGGTGCGCATCGGGGTCCTCAGGCCGCCGCCGACGAAACCGAAGACACGGCCGCCGATCTCGACGCGCCCGCCGTCGACGACCGTGGTGCCCGGGCGGGCGTACTCGGTCCACAGTCCGGGGATGTCGACATTGCCGTAGGTGGCGTACGTCGGGGCGGGGAAGGCGGCGAAGAGTTCCGCGTACTGCTTGCGCACCGCCGAGACGATCGCGGCGTCGCGGTCCGTGCCCGCCCACAGGCGGCGGCCGAACTCCCGGGCCTCCTCGAAGCGGCGGGCGGTGCGCAGCGCGACGAGCCGGTCGGTGTTCTCCACGCCGAAGAGGTCGGGGAAGATGCCGCGCGAGTGGTCGGCGTAGTCGAGGAAGAGGACCAGATCACCCAGGCAGATCAGGGCGTCGGCGCCGTCCCCGGCGCGGGCCAGGGCCTCGGTGTTGCCGTGCACGTCACTGACCACGTGGAGGCGCGTGCGCCGTGCGGCGGGGATGGCTCGGGTGTCCGGAACGGCAGGCATGACGGCCACCCTAGGCCCTGTCTACGGCCGCCGGGACGGGGTCGCCGGGCCGGCGACGGGCCCCGGTCGGTGACGGGCCGTGGGCTACTGTGCGCACAAGGATCACCATCCTGTGTGACGCATGAGACATTGGCCCGAACCCTCTATCGGGAACTGAGTACTGGTGGGTAACGTCCGGGCAGTCCAGTCGTGCTCACTTCACCCATGAGCACCTGCCTGTCTGGACCGCAGCCGGCGCGTCACACGGAGTCATGGCACCGGAGCCCGATGAGGAGCAGCAGTCTTGCGCGAGTTCAGCCTTCCGGCCCTGTACGAGGTTCCCTCGGACGGCAACCTGACGGATCTCATCCGCCGCAATGCCGCTCAGCATCCCGATGTCGCGGTGATGAGCCGCAAGGTCGGGGGCGTGTGGACCGACGTCGACGCCGCGGCGTTCCTCGCCGAGGTCAGGGCGGTGGCCAAGGGACTGATCGCGGCGGGTGTCGAGGCGGGCGACCGGGTCGCCCTGCTGTCCCGCACCCGGTACGAGTGGGTGCTGCTCGACTTCGCGATCTGGAGCGCGGGCGCGGTCACCGTCCCGGTGTACGAGACCAGCTCGCCCGAGCAGATCCGGTGGATCCTCGGTGACTCCGGCGCCACCCTGTGCGTCGTGGAGTCGGCGGCGCACCAGGAGTCCGTGGAGTCGGTCCGGGCGGATCTGCCCGCGCTCAAGGGTGTGTGGCAGATCGAGGCGGACGCGCTCGCCGGGCTGACGGAGACGGGCGCGGACGTCCCGGACGAGACCGTGGACGCGCGGATGGCGAGCGCCAAGGCGGACGATCCGGCCACCATCGTCTACACCTCGGGCACCACCGGCCGCCCCAAGGGCTGCGTGCTCACGCACCGCAGTTTCTTCGCGGAGTGCGGCAACGTGGTGGAGCGGCTCAAGCCCCTCTTCCGTACCGGCCCGTGCTCGGTGCTGCTCTTCCTGCCCACCGCGCACGTCTTCGGGCGGCTGGTCGAGGTGGCCTCGGTGATGGCGCCGATCCGGCTCGGCTGCGTACCGGACATCAAGCACCTCACCGACGAACTGGCTTCGTTCCGGCCGACGTTGATCCTCGGCGTGCCGCGCGTCTTCGAGAAGGTGTACAACGGGGCGCGCGCCAAGGCGCAGGCCGACGGCAAGGGTGCGATCTTCGACCGTGCCGCGAACACCGCGATCGCGTACAGCCGCGCGCTGAGCACCCCGCAGGGCCCGTCCCTGGGACTGCGCCTGAAGCACAGGCTCTTCGACAAGCTGGTCTACGGCAAGCTCCGCGCGGTGCTGGGCGGACGCGGCGAGTACGCGATCTCCGGCGGCGCGCCGCTGGGCGAGCGGCTGGGCCACTTCTTCCGGGGCATCGGCTTCACCGTCCTGGAGGGGTACGGCCTGACCGAGACCTGCGCGGCCACCGCGTTCAACCCGTGGGACCGGCAGAAGATCGGCACGGTCGGCCAGCCGCTGCCCGGCTCGGTCGTCCGGATCGCCGACGACGGCGAGGTGCTGGTGCACGGCGAGCACCTGTTCACCGGCTACTGGAACAACGAGGCGGCGACGGCCGAGGCGCTGGCCGACGGCTGGTTCCACACGGGCGACCTCGGCACGCTCGACGAGGACGGCTATCTCGCGATCACCGGCCGCAAGAAGGAGATCATCGTCACCGCGGGCGGAAAGAACGTCGCCCCCGCGGTGATCGAGGACCGCATCCGCGGGCACGCCCTGGTGGCCGAGTGCATGGTGGTCGGTGACGGGCGGCCGTTCGTCGGGGCGCTGATCACCCTGGACGAGGAGTTCCTGCGCCGGTGGGCCGAGGAGCACGGCAAGCCGTCCGGGGCGACGGCCGCTTCGCTGCGCGAGGACCCGGAACTGATGGCCGAGGTGCAGCGGGCGGTGGACGACGGGAACACCGCGGTGTCCAAGGCGGAGTCGGTGCGCAAGTTCCGCATCCTGTCCTCCCAGTTCACCGAGGAGGCGGGGCACATCACCCCGTCGCTGAAGCTGAAGCGGAACGTGGTGGCGAAGGACTACGCGGACGAGATCGAGGCGCTCTACCGGGGCTGACCGCCCTCGGCCGGTACGCGAGGGGGGGCCCCCCCCCGGGGGGGGGCCCCCCCCCGGCCCCCCCCCCCCGGGGGGGCGGCGCCGCCGCCCCCCCCCCCCGGGCGCGTGCCCCCCCGGCCGGCCGGGCCCCCCCGCCCCCC